>NZ_JBWJVM010000020.1:0-107453 GCF_056428985.1 Streptomyces sp. CA189
ACGGCATCGCACCCTCCTCGATCCACAACAAGCCGTCCGCTGCCTGCCCCTACCCCGCCCCGGTCATGCCCCGCACACGAAGAAGCCCCTGCTCATCGAACAGGGACTCCCTTTGCCACAACGCACTAATCCAGGCGGGGTTGGACGCACTGATCACCGGAATCGAGAGTCCCTCGCTCGCCATGCTGGCAGGCCTCCTGCGGAGCGAAGAGCCCGAAGCCCCGGAGCTTTTCGACCACGTGCTGGAGGAGCTGGGATTACTCTTCCGCCCGCCTGCCGACCCCACGGCTGCAAAGTGGGCCATGGCCCACTGGATCGCTGGTCAGATTGCAGACGGATCCATCGATCCTGCCGCTGGCACGTATCTCATCTGGACGGACGTCGCCTACGGCCTCCGCTATCCCGAAGACCTCGAACCACTCCTCCACTGCGCGCACAATTTGGACGGCTGGGAGGAGAGCTGGGGCATCTCCATTGAGGAACTCAACAGGGAAGCGGTCGAGGCCGCGAAGCAGTTCCTGAGTACGCGGCCAGTGGGAGTGCCGAAGCGCTGATAGTCGGCCGACGGATTGTGGGCGCGTCACGTCTGAACCGGCGGAGACGATGGAGCGGGTTCGCGCCTGCGCTCAAGTTGCCTGACCACACCGTCCTGGCCCTCCGCGATCCGGGACTGTAGGCGACGGGAGTCCGCTTCCAGCTCGGTGTTCCTGAGCGTGAGGATCTGGATCTGGTTCGCGTACGCCGTGACGGTCGATCGCAGCTCCCGGACCTCGGCGGCCTTGTCGCTGCGGAGCTCCTGCAGGGCCTTCTTCAGCTTGGCGATCTCCTGCTTGAGTTCGTCGGCCTCGGGCCGCTTGGCCTGCGGGGCGCCGAGGACTTCCTTGATCGCCGCTGAGACAGGTGAGCGGTAGTACGAGGCTCGGGAGACGCTGGCCTCGGCGCAGATGTTCACCGCTGACGTGCGGCCGTCGGTGATCTCGGGGCGGCCGAGCATGAGCTGCTCGAAGGCGCGCATGATCTTGTGGTCGATGTCGGTCAGGCCGGGGTTCTCCCGGGCCAGGCAGGCGAAGGCCGTGCGGACGGCTTGAAGGGTCTCGTCGGTGGAGTCGGTCATCGGCGTTTTTCCTCGTGGTTGATCTCCGCGATCAGGCGGGTGAGTGTGGCCAGGTGTTCGGTGATGGCGAGCTGCTGGAGTCGCGGTAGGCCGGTGGTGTCGGTGAATTCGGCTCGGGCCATGTCGTGCGCCCGTTCCAGGCGGGGAAGGTGGACGGCGGAGCGACGCGAGTTGGGGCAGCGCATGCACATGTCGAGCATGGGTACGGGGCGCCTCAGGGGCTTGGCGCGCTTGCGGCATACGGCCGTCGCTGCCTGGTAGAAGCAGTCGTTGAGTACGCCTGGGTGCAGGGTCTTTGTCAGGTGGTGCAGCAGCGTCCGGAGTCGGGATGTACTGGCCACGACACCGGGCAGGTCACCGAGTTCGCTGCGGATGCGGTCGAACTCGGCCTCGATGCGCTGAGCGGCGCCGCCGGCGGAGCGTCCGCCCTCGTTCCAGTCGTGGTAGAGGTCCTCGACGTAGTCGAGTTTGGCGACGGCCTCCTCGGCGGCGACCTCGTCGGCGAAGCCGGAGGCGGAGGTTCCCGCGTATCCCTCGAACATGGTGATCGCGGCATGTTTGTACTGGCGGGCACCCGCGACCACCCCGAAGGGCTGGTGGGCGATGTGCCAGGCGAGGGTGCGCCGGAACTGCCTGGTGTCGAAGGCCCAGGGAAGCGCCGTGGGCTCTGGCGCGTCTTCCTCGACCTCGTCTTCCTCGTCCGGGGAGTGTGTGTCCGGGGAAGTCGTCGTCAGCGGGATGTAGAGCTCATCCGCCGTGCTGAAGAGCTCGTTGAGGTGGTAGCGGAAGGCTCTGATGCGCCGGGGCATGTTGCTGAGGAGTACGTACCCGTTGCGGCCGCCGCCGTCGTAGCCGAAGAGGTGGCCGGGGTCGTCGTTGATCTCCCTGAGAACGGCTACGGCCCGGTGTACGACGTCGAGGACCACCCACTCGGCTTCGTCCCCGCTGAGCTTGCGGTCCTTCCCCTTGTAGACCCGTCCACGGAGTTTGTACCGGGGACGCCCGTCGGCTCCGGTTTCGGTGGCGGCACAGTCGCGGTCCAGCTCACGAACCTCTGCGTCCCGCATTCCCGACAGATAGGCGATCACGATCCAGCACGCCGTTCGTAGGAACGACAGCTCGTTGGCCAACGTGAAGGGGCTGAGCCGCGGGCGCCACGGCCTGCCGGTGGCCGGCCACTCGGACATCAGGGTGTCCAGGCCACCCTCCTCGTAGCCGATGTCCTCGCCGGCCCCGGCTATCAGCGGTCGCAGGTGTGCGGCCTTGCCGCAGCCGGTCAGGAGGGAGATGAGACGGTGGTTTGGGCTCTGCGGCACGCCGTCGACGGTGACGGAGTCGGGCACGGTGTGCGCGGTCTCGCGGGGGAGCGCGGGGATGCCACGCCCGGCCGCGCGGCGCTCGGTGATGAAGGCCAGAACCCGTTCGCGCGCCTGGCCGGGGCCGAGGTCCTGGCCCTTGCGTGCTGCTTCGAGCGCGGCGACCTCCCGCTGGGCGGTGAGGATGTCGCCACTGGCCTTCTCCACGTAGAAGACTGCGGCCCGCAGCAGCGGCGCGAGGGTCTCCTCGGGGATGCGCGGGGTGACGTTCTCTCCCCTGACCCGCTGCATCCCGGCGACGCCGTAGGCGCTGCGGCCGTTCCAGGGGAGGACGTCCAGCCGGTCCTGGGACAGGAACGGCCCGTGCGCCGCCAGGTGTTTGAGAAGCGTGATGTTACGGACGGCATTGCCCGGCCTGGGCTTCCATCTCGTCAGCACGGCGTCCAGGTGCGTGCGGCCGACGGCGGACAACCGTGGGGCACCCACCTCCCGCAGGTCCTTCATCACGGCGATGAAGACGCGCAGCTCCCCGGCTGCTGCCGTGGCCTTCAAAGGGCTGAGGCCCAGGGAGCCACGGTGGAGGCGGGAGGCGACGTACTCCTTCGCTGTGCGCCGTGTCACCGGATCGCCGATCTGCGTGAAGTCGAGCCGCCACGTCCGCCAGGTGCGGGGCAGCACGCACCGCAGATCCCAGACGTCCTCGGCCATGAGCGGGCCTCGGCTCGGCAGGCCCCGCGTGAGCCGCTCCGGGAGCACGTACTCCGAGGCCGAGGACAGGTTGTGATCACCGGTTCGCGGCTTGGGGACGGCAGTCATGCGATGACCTCCAGGAACGACGGGGGCAGCAGCAGTCGATCGCCACCGGCTTCGGCGATGGCCTGCGCCATGGCGATCTGGCGCGTGCTGAAGCGGGCGCCGACACCGTGGACGACTCGGTTCCACGCGAGACCGAACCGCGCGGTCCACTCAGCGGCGGGATACTCCTCGCGCTGTCGTTCCAGGAAGTCCAGGAAGGACAGCAGACTCGGCAGGTGGCGGCTGGTGAACACCGCGTTCGGGCACTCCAGGCACCCCCAGGCCGGGACGGGGCAGGCAGTCCCGGGCTTGTGCGCGAACGGCGAGGCGAAGAAGTCTCGGCAGGAGGCGAGCCATACGTCCTGCTCGCCGGAGAGCGCCGACTCGATCTCCCGCGCGGTCAGCGCGGCCTGGCCGTCGTCGAGCCGGGCGCCGTCGTCCGACAGCACTACCGGTGGGGCCAGCGCCGCGCCCAGCGCCTGCTCAAGGCCCGCCTCCACCGCCTGCTCGTGGGTCTCTTGGTGGGCGTCGATGTCCGCGTAGTGCTTCGCGGCGACCGGCCGGGTGTGGCCGGAGGTGAAGTCCTCAAGAACTCCGCCGGCCAGCAGGTACTGACGGGACTTGACGGTCTTGCGCACCCGCCGCAGGTCGAGGGCGACCGGCCTGCCGTCGCGGTCGGCGAGGTGGTCGAGGCCACGCTCGGACATCCACTGCCGGGTCACGGCCGACCAGCCGTGCGGACCATCAAAGGGCGCACGAGCTTGTCCATGACCGCCGACGTCGCACCACAGTGCGTCCCTGCCGATCAGCTCACGGGTGCGTTTCGTCAGGCGCAGAGCCAGCCGGATCACGCCGCCGGGGAAGCGCAGGGAGCCGCCATCGGAGACCCTGATCGTCTTGTGAGTGGAGCCCGCGGCACGCTTCTTGACGTAGGCGACGCTGACGTAGCCGCGTGCAGGACTGGCCAGGCAGTCGGACCGTAGCTGTCGAATGCACTCCGGTTCCATCCCGGTCTGGCAGGCCAGCAGTACGAGGAAGGGCACCAAGTCCCGGGGAGTGAGGTGGAGGCGACCGTTGAGTTCCTTCCTGCCGCCCCAGGGACGCAGGAGCTTGTACGAGACATCGTCGGCGGTCAGCGGGCCGTGGTTCAGGATGTGCCACAGGACGTTCTCCAGCCGGTCCCATCCGTACTGATGAGGGTCGCGGCCCGTGGAGGCCAGTCTCTCGCCTTCGAGGATCCGGTCTCGGATCCGGGCGACATCGTCTCGGGCCGCGTCCTCCAAGGCGTCGAGCACCGGGAACGGATAGGCGTCGAGCGGTTTCGTTGCCCGGTTGGCCGATGCCGAGGTGAATCCCAAGCGAGCATGGAACAAGGTGTCGAAGGCGTCGGGGTGTGCGTCGTGCACCAGCTTCAGCAGCCGCACGAGGTACGTCATGGCCAGGTACGGCTCCTTGCTCGTCTCCCCGTACTGGGCGATCAGACGCAGCTCGAACGCATCCAGGAGGTCGGGCTCCAGGTCGCCCAGGCGTAGATCGGCGGCGGATTCGGGGAGAGCCGCAGCCGTGAACTCGACGAACTCCCGGACGCGTTTGACGACGTAGCGGACGCCGTTGCGGTCACGCAGCGTGCCGGGATCACTGATGACTTCGGCGAGGGCGGTGGCGAGGGCACGAGTGAGACGCGGACATGGAAGTCCGGACAGGTCGATGTGTTCGGGGCTCCCGTTCAGATCCACAGTGAAGACCACTGGGCCGATCGACGGGACGGGGTCTGCTGCGGCAGGGTTGTCGACAGCGGTGGGGAAGCGGACGCGGCGCGGGCTCACCGGTCCTCCTCCGCGTCCAGGCGGACCTGTTCGAGGGCGGCGGCCTGTTCGTCCCAGTCGCCCAGAGCCGCCAGCACGATCTCCTGGGCCTCGTCCAGCACGTCCAGATACGTGTAGACCGTCGCCTCGTGACGGTGGCCGAGCAGCAGTTGCAGTTTGCGCAAGGGGTTGCCGATGAGCAGTCGTTTCACCTCCGCGTGCGTGAACCGGCGGTCCTCCCGCATGCCGAGCGCCCGGACGGTCTGTCGCAGCAGCAGGCCCAACATGTGAACCGCGAAGGAGTGCCGCAGGGTGTGCGGGTGGACGTCGAAGTCCAGTCCGAATTCCGCGCACCGCTCGTTCGCCCGCCGGAAGACCGACTGCCAGGTGCTGCTCCGCAGTGGCAGCCCGGTCTCTCCCAGCCACAGCCACAGGGGGCCGTCCGCGACTCCCTGAGCGTCGACCCGCATGAGCCGTGCCCGGTCCGCTGTGCCGATCCGTGAGTACGACCAGGTGGTGCCGCCCTCGATCGCCAAGGCGTGGCGGTTCGCCCGGCGCACCGGCAGCCGGTCCGTACGCGCCTCGTACACGCCCTGGACACGCCGCCGCTGCACCAGCTCGTCGCGCTCGATACCGACGTAGTGGTGCAGGTCGCGGACAACCCGGGGGCGTGCGTACACCGTCCGCGCCTTGTTGCGCTTCGCCACCGCGGCCGGGACGGTGATGTCGCCGATCACGCGTCTGCCGGTGACCGGCGGCAGTTCCGTCGTCAGCAGGCTGGCCGCCTCGCCCAGGCGCATGCCCGTGCAGATCAGGAGATCGGCGAAGAGGGCATTGCGTTCGCTGTTGCGCCCCTGCCACTTGGCGTCCGGTGAGCCGTTCGGCAGCAGCCCCTGGAGGCCGACGTCGCGCCAGAGCATGAAGTCCTCGTGGGACAGGAATCTGATCGGCTGCTGGGGCACGTCGGGCTCGGCGTCCGCGTTGACCCGTACCCGCTTCGGTCCCTGTGGGGACACCACGGTCTTGTCGACGTACCGGAACGGCTCTGCAGACAGCAGTTCCTCGTACAGCGACCACTGCACCCATTTGTCGAGTGCGGCGATGGAGCGGTTCCAGGTCGCCGCGGACACCTTGCCCGGACCGGCGCCGTGCAGCCGTACGGCCTTGTACGCACGGAGGTCAGCACCGTCCGTGTCCCAGATGGACTTGCCACCCCGGGACTCGTGAAGGAACCGGCAGTAGAGCATGACGTCGGTGCTGTAGGCGATCCGGCTGTTCTCCGCTCGCACGCCCCAGCTCTCCAGGTCGCGTAGGAAGCGGTTCAGATGGAAGTCATAACTGCCGTCCGGGCCGAGGATGAAGGGCCTGCCATCGTCAGCGCCGGCTCGTCGGAGTACGGAGTCCCCATCGAAGGGGAGCGAGTCGGCGGGCGATGCTCCGCCTGCCGTCCTGTGCAGCAGCACCGTCGCTTCCGAACCGGCACCGGCTTCTTCTGGGTTCGTCGTGCGCAAGTCGCCCTCCCCGTGTGAGACAAGCTGTACGCACACATAACGGGGAGGTCGGTGAGACAGTTGCGGGTGCCGACATAAACGATCCGCTGAACCTCCTCGCGGTCGACGCGGCGGCCAACCGGAAGAAGGGGGACGGTGACGCGGCCACCTGGCTGCCGCCCGACCGCGGGTACCGCTGCCGCTACGTCGCCGCCCAGATCGCGGTCAAGCGGAAGTACGGTCTGTGGGTCACGGCCGGTGAGCGCGACGCGATGAAGCGGGTGTTGACCGGCTGCCCCGAGGAGCGCCTGCCCACCGGGGGCAATCCCACCCGCCCGCCGGAGCGGCTGCGCTGACCACCCCTGGGCCGGGTCCCGGGCCGCCCGTCGGGCCGACCCTGGACCACCCCCTGCATCAGGCCGTGCATCAGGCCCTGGATCAGGCCTTCTTCCAGTCTTGGCAGTCGACGGTCTTGAAGAAGCCGTCACCGGCGGCGATCGTCACGACGGCCTGGCCCTCGGGGTTCTCGTTGGCGATGATCGTCTCGACGCTGCCGGACGCGTCCTTGGTGCGCTCCCAGTAGCAGCCGGAGCCGTCGTCGGTGGAGCCGGCGGACTTGTAGGTGCCCGGGGCGACGTCGACGCCGACCTTGAGCATGCCGGCCTTGCCGGAGATCTCGGCCTTCGGGGTGCCGGCGGCCTTCGGGTCCACGAGCTCCCAGCCCTTGCAGCCCTCGGTCTTGAAGATCTTGTCGGTGGCGGCGATGGCCGCGTACGTGGAGCCGACGGCGTTGTCGTTGTCGATGATCGAGTCGGTTTCGCCCTTGGAGTCCTTGGCGCGCTCCCAGTAGCAGTTGTCGTTGGCCGTGTTGCCCGTCGAGCGGTAGAGGCCCGGCTGGACGTCGGAGCCGATCTGGAAGGTGCCGCTGCCCTTGATGGCCGACTTCGCCTTGCCCGCGTCGGGGGCCGGGGCGCTGCTCGCCGGTGCCGGCTTCGAGGCGGCCGCGTCGGCGCCCTTGTCGGCGGTGGTGTCGGTGCCGCCGCACGCGGTGAGCGTCGCGAGGGCGAGGGCCGCGCCGCAGCCCGCCAGGACCTTGTTGCGGGTGGTTCGGGCGGTCCAACTGGTGTGCGTGGTGTGGGACATGGGTGTGTGGCTCCTGCCTGATCTGACGTCCTGTTCGGTGCGATCATCACAGCAGAGCCTGTGAACCGAGTCAACGAGTTTCTGGGGGATTGTTAAATTCACGCTGTGAATGGGTCTCTCCTCTTTGCAGCGGTATGCTCGCGCACATGCCGGAGCAGAAGCCCCCCACCGAGGCCCCCGCCACCCCCACCCCCACGCCCACGCCCACGCCCACGAACGCCCCTGTCGCCGAAGCCGCCGAAGCCGCCGAAGCCGCCGAAGTCGCCACCCCCGAAGTCACCGCCGCCGAGATCGCCCGCCTCGCGGGCGTCGGCCGCGCCGCCGTGAGCAACTGGCGCCGCCGCCACGCCGATTTCCCCCGCCCCGTCGGCGGCACCGAGACCAGCCCCTCCTTCGCGCTGGCGGACGTCACCGACTGGCTCCGGGCCCAGGGCAAGCTCGCCGAAGTCCCGCTGCGCGAACGCGTCTGGCAGTACGTCGCCGCCCACCCCGGCGGCTCCGTGGCCGCGCTCGTCAAGGCCGGGAGCGCGCTGCTGCTCGTACGGGACCGGCCCATGGAGTGGCTGGAGGCCTCGGCCGTCTCCGACGAGCGGATGGCCATCCTGCTGGCGCCCGCCGTCGACCGGGTGCTCGCCCTGCGGTTCGGGCCCGCGCACCCGCTCGGAGTCACCGGCGCCCTGCAGCCCGCCGCCGTGCCCTTCCTGCGGGCCGCCGCCGAGCTCGCCGCCGAACTCGGCACCAGGGGAGCCTTCGAGTTCCTGCTCGGCCGCCACCTCGAAGCCAACCCCCGCCAGTACACGCTCACTCCGGACGGCCTCGCCACCCTCATGGCCGCCCTCGCCGGACCCCCCGCCGGCGCGAGCAGCGGAGCGGCCGGCGCCGCGCCCTTCACGGTCCTGGACCCGGCCTGCGGCACCGGCACCCTGCTGCGGGCCGTCCCCGGAGCCACCACCCGCTACGCGCAGGACAGTTCCCCCGAGCTCGCCTCCCTCGCCGCCCTGCGCCTCGCCCTTCAGTCGGACGCCCCGGTCCGCGCGGCCGCCGCCGACAGCCTGCGCGCCGACGCCTTCGGGCGCCCCGCCGCCGAACCGGTCGACGCCGTCCTCTGCCACCCGCCGTTCAACGAACGCAACTGGGGCCACGAGGAGCTGGCCTACGACCCGCGCTGGGAGTACGGGCTGCCGGCCCGCGCCGAATCCGAACTCGCCTGGGTCCAGCACGCCCTGTCCCACCTGCGCGAGGGCGGCACCGCCGTCCTGCTCATGCCGCCCGCCGCCGCCGCCCGCCGCTCCGGCCGCCGCATCCGGGCCGACCTGCTGCGCCGGGGCGCGCTGCGGGCCGTCGTCGCCCTCCCGGCCGGCGCCGCACCGCCGTACGGGATCCCGCTGCACCTGTGGGTGCTGCGCAGGCCCGCCCCGCACGCGGCCCCCCCCGCCGGGCTGCTCCTCGTGGACACCGCCGCACTCGCCGACGGGCCCGGACCGGGGCCGGGGCGGGCCGGCTGGGCCGCCGTGCACAGCGCGGTGGAGGAGGCCTGGACGGCGTACGAGCGCGGCGGCCCGGCCCCGGACGTCCCGGGCGTGCGCCGCGTGGTGCCCGTCGTGGACCTGCTCGACGACGACGTGGACCTGACCCCGGCCCGCCACCTGCCGCCGCCCGCCGCGGGCGGCGGCGTGGCCGAGCTGGCCGCCGTACGGGACCGGCTGGACTCGACGCTGACCCGCGCGGCCCGGCTCACCCCGCCGGCCCCACCCACCGCCTCCCCGGACCGGCCCGCCGCGCCGCCGGCCCGGCCGCCGCTGACCACCATCGGCGAACTCTCCCGCGCCGGAGCCCTGCTCCTGTACACCGGCACCGGCAGCGGCGAGGGCCGGGCCCCCGTCCTCACCGAGTACGACGTGAGCGCCGGCACCGGACCCTCCGGCACCCTGGCCGCCGGCGCGGAGCAGCCGCTGCTCACCGCTCCCGGCGACGTGGTCGTCCCCCTCACCGGAGGCGCGGGCGTGGCCCGCGTGGTCGACGCGGCCACCGCCGGCGCGGCGCTCGGCCGGGGCCTGCAGCTCCTGCGGCCCGACCCGGACGCGCTGGACCCCTGGTTCCTGGCCGGCTTCCTGCGCGCCACCGCCAACAACCGCCGCGCCAGCAGCCACGCCTCCACCACGACCCGGCTCGACGTGCGCCGCCTCGAACTGCCCCGGCTGCCGCGGACCGAGCAGGAGGTCTACGGGGCGCGGTTCCGGGCGCTCGCCGAGTTCGAGGACGCGCTGCGGCTGGCCGCCCGGCTCGGGGAGCAGCTCGTACAGGGGCTGTACGACGGGCTGTCGGACGGTACGGTCCGGCCGGAATGAGCGCGCGGGCCGGGGTGGCGGCCCCGGCCGGGCTGCGACCGTACAACGGTTGAGCGCATCCCCTCACTCCCGGCCGGGAACGCTGTATACGCTCAGACCCGGAATCCTCCGCACTTCTCAGTCCTTTCTCCGCCCTTCCTCCGCACGGCCCGTCAGGAGCAGCGATGCACGGCCCCGGCACCCCGCCGCCCCACGGTCACCAGCCCAGCACCGGGAGCGTGGTGACGCTCCGCGTGCTGTTCGCGCTGCTCCCCGTCCTGAGCTGCGGACTCCTCGCCTGGGGGACGATGCTGCGGCTCGCGCTGGTCACCCGCCGGCGCAGGGACTGGTGGCTGATGGGCGCGTCCGTGGTCACCGAGTTCTTCTGGGTGCTGCTGAGCGGGCTCGACCCGACCCCCGACAACAGCGGCTGGCAGGCCAACGTCGGTGCCTCCCTCACGATCCTCACCGGCTTGAGCGTCACCGCGTACTTCCTCGCGGCCGACATCCGTCACCACGCGGTGGGCAGGGCGGGGCAGCCCGCCGCCTGGTATCCGCCGCCGCCCGCGCCGTACGTACCGCCGCAGCAGCAGCCGCGGGCTCCCGCGTACGGCTACCCGCCCGCCCCCCAGCAGGCCCCCGAGCCCGAGCCCGCCCCGACGCCGCCCCCGCGCATCGGTCAGGTCCGCGCGGAACTCGACGAGCTCAGCGAGCTCCTGCGCCAGCAGCAGCAGCAACCGCCGCACCACGAGGGCCCCCGCACGTGACGGACCGGCTCATCGGCGACCGCTACCAGCTCGCCACCATCCTCGGCCAGGGCGGCATGGGCCAGGTCTGGACGGCGTACGACCGGCGCCTGGACCGCCGCGTCGCGGTCAAACTGCTGCGCCCCGACAAGGTGGCCGGCCCCGGCTCCGTCGCCGAGGAGCTGCGCCGCCGCTTCGTGCGCGAATGCCGGGTCACCGCGCAGGTGGACCACCCCGGGCTGGTCACCGTGCACGACGCCGGCAGCGACGGCGACGAGCTGTACCTCGTCATGCAGTACGTCGAGGGCGCCGACCTCGCCGACCACCTCGCCGAGCACGATCCGTACCCGTGGCCGTGGGCGGTCTCGGTGATCGCCCAACTGTGCTCGGTGCTGTCGGCCGTGCACGCGGTGCCGATCGTCCACCGGGACCTCAAGCCGCGGAACGTCATGGTCCGCCCCGACGGGACCGTACTGGTCCTGGACCTCGGTGTCGCCTCCGTGATGGACACCGACACCACCCGCCTCACCAGCACCGGTTCACCGATCGGCAGCCCCGCGTACATGGCCCCCGAACAGGCCATGGGCGGGGCCGTCGGCCCGCACACCGACCTCTACGCGCTCGGCGTGGTCCTGTACGAGCTGCTGTCCGGCAACGTTCCCTTCGCCGGCTCCACGGCGCTCGGGGTGCTCCACCGGCACCTGTACGAACCCCCGCTCCCGGTGCGCCAGTTGCGCCCCGAGGTCCCGCAGCAGCTGGAAGCCGTACTCCTGAACCTGCTGGCCAAGGACCCGCAGGACCGGCCCGCCTCCGCGCAGGCGGTGTACGCGTCCCTCGCGCCCCTGCTGCCCCACCACGGCTCGGGCGCCCCCACCGGCCCCCTCGACCCGACCCGCCCCTTCCTGCGCCCGCAGGCCCCCTGGCCCGACCGCGCCACCGTGATCCCGCCCCGGCCGGCCACCCCGCCCGCACGGCCGCGGCCGGACGTCCCGGCGGCCGTGGAGGAGGCCAAGAAGCTCCTGGACCAGGGCATGCTCACCCAGGCGGTGGACATCCTCGGCGGCATCCTCCCGGCGGCGGCCGAACAGCACGGCGCGCACTCGCCGGTGGTCCGCTCCCTGCGCAAGCAGTACGCGGCCACGCTGATGGACGACGGCCAGTACCGCCGCGCCCTGCCCGAACTGCGCCGGCTCGCCGAGGAGTTCCCGGCGGGCGACCCGCAGTCCCTGCGCTTCCGCTACGACGCGGCCCAGTGCCTGGAGCAGCTCGGCGAACCGGCCGCGGCCCTGGCGGAGTACCGGGCGCTGCTGCCGCTCTTCGAGAACCACTACGCGAACCCGGACCCGGGCCTCCCGCTGGAGGTCCGCCGCCGCATAGCGCACCTGCTGCTCTCCCTCGGCGACCGCCCGGCGGCCCACGACACCCTGGTCCGCCTCCTCTTCGACGCGGATCGCCTCCACGGGCCGGCGCACCCCTTCTCGGCGGAGGTCCGGCGGACCCTCCAGTGGCTGGGCCAGGTGCGCTGACGGAGCGGGGCTCCGCGATCACGGACCCGGGAACGGGGGCCTTCGGACGGCGGTGTACCGTACGGCGTCCCGTCCCCATCCGTACGCGCCAATGCGCTCCCGAGAGGTAGTCGATCGTGAAGGAGACCGCCGCCACCGCGGCCGTCCAGAGTGCGGCCCCGCCGCGGGAAAGGACCCTGCCCGGGATCCTTCCCAGGGCCCTGCTGGCCGCCGTACCGGTGCTGAGCCTCGGGGTTCTCGGCGCGGTGCCCTCGCTGGTCATCGCCTGGCGTCGGGGTGCGCGCACCGACTGGCTCGCCGCGCTCCTCTTCGGCTGCGCGACCGTCGCCTGGTGGTTCCAGATAGCGCTCACGCCGGAGGAGACCCACGGCTGGCAGTTCGGGGCCGACCTGCTGCTGCTGTTCCTCGCCACGGCGGGCGCCGCGCTGCACAGCCTGTTCGCCAAGCGCCTGTTCGCCAGGAGAGTGGCGGCGGAGTCGCGATGAAGACACGACGTACGTGGAGGAAGCGGGCGGACCACCCGGAATCCGGCAGCGGGACGCTCCGCGTCCGGGTGCCGGCCGCGCTGGCCGCGGTGAGCGGGGTGCTGCGCGGCCGCAGGGGATGGACGCTGGGCGGCGCGGCCGTGCTGGCGCTCGCCCTGGTGGGCGTGTGGGTGTTCGCCGGCGGCGGGCAGGACGGCCCGCCCGACCCGAGGGCGCGCCAGTACAAGGAGTTCGACGCCTGTCTGCTGACGGACGAGAAGGGCATCGTGACCGGCGCGCCCGCCGCTCCGGTGTGGGAGGGCATGCAGACGGCCTCGCTGGAGACCCGTGCGCGCGTCACGTACGTCCCGGTCGTCGGGGAGCCGTCGGCCGCCGACGCCCGGCCGTTCTTCAACAGCCTGATGCAGCGCAAGTGCGATGTGGTGCTGGCCGTCGGCGCTTCCCAGGTGGAGGCCGCGCAGGCGGGGGCGAAGGACCATCCCAAGGCGCGCTTCGTCGTGGTGGACGGTTCGGGGGCGGCCGGGAACGTCACGGTGGTCAAGTCCGGGGACGGGCTCAAGGATGCCGTGGCGGAGGCCGTCCGGCAGGCCGTCAAGGCGTCGGGCACATAGGCGTATAGACGTATGGGCGCATAACGGTCAAGCGACGCTCTCGTGCAGCGGGTAAAGGTGAGGTAAAACCACCGACCCCGCCTCGTGCGCGTGTTCGGTGATCGGGCAGTCTCGCGAAGCTTTTATCGGTTTCGCCTAAGCAAAGGCTCGCCCATGCCTGTTCGTAGGGTTCGTAGCTCGCGCCTCTTCCCACCGGGTCGTGCCGGTAGGCGAAGAGCGAGAGCCACCGCTCTTTCCGTCCTGATTTCCTTCTCCTGCATGCTCACCACCGAGACCGCGGCTGCCAGTGGCGTCACGCTTCCGGCGCTGAGCATGCCCCGATTCTCCCTGTCCGGCCTGATGGGCTGGGCCGGCACGTCCCCGCTGGACACACCGGACCAGCAGGGCGGCACCGCCCGCGGCAAGGGCCACAAGGCCTCCGCCGACGACACCAGCGCCGAAGGCGGCGCCGGCCGCCAGCCCGGCAAGGGCAAGGGCGAACTCGCTCCGTACGAGCGGTTCACCGACGAGCCCGGCACGGCCACGACCGGCACGGCCAAGGGAACGGCCAAGAGCTTCGACGCCCGGACCAGCAAGCGGGACGCCAAGAAGTCCACGGCCACGTCGGACCACTACGTCAACGCCGACGGCTCCACGACCGTCCGCCACTTCTCCGGCCGCAGCAACTTCAAGGACGCCGACGGCACCTGGAAGCAGATCGACACCGCGCTGGTCGCGGACAAGGACGGCCGGCTCCAGGAGCGCGCCAACTCGCTCGACGTCGAGTTCGCCCCGAACGCCGCCGACCAGCAGCTCGCCTCCATCGACTTCGGCTCCGGCCGCTCCCTCGCGTACGGGCTGAGCGGCGCCGCGAAGGCCACGCCCACCGTGGCGGACAACGGCACCGTGACCTATGCCGGAGCCCTGCCCGACACGGACGTGCAGCTGGTGCCGCTCAGCGAGGGCTTCAAGGAGAACCTCGTCCTGCGGTCCCCGAAGGCGGCGAACTCCTGGACCTTCCTCCTGGACACCAAGGGACTGACGCCGCGGATCGCGGCCGACGGCGACGTGGAGTTCACCGCCGCCGACGGCAAGGTGACCGCCACCATCCCGCACGCGTTCATGGAGGATTCCAAGATCGATCCGCGCTCCGGCGACGCAGCCCAGTCCCGGGCCGTCACCTACGAGCTGATCGAGGTGGACGGCAAGCCGGCCCTGCGGATGACCGCGGACCGCGCCTGGCTGGACGCCCCCGAGCGGGTCTACCCGGTGACCGTCGACCCGACCGTCACCGCCAGCAACTCCACGTACACCCAGAACACGATCTCCGGTGACCACTCCACCGAGAACCAGATCAAGGTCGGCTCGTACGACTCCGGCACCAACAAGGCGAACTCCTTCCTGCAGTTCTCCTCGCTGGGCAGCACGCTCGCCGGGCAGCGGGTCACCGCCGCCACGCTGAACGTGTACGCGCTCTGGTCCTCGACCTGCACCGCGTCGTCGTTCTCCGTCAACCACATCACGCAGTCGTGGACGCCCTCCGGCGTCACGAGCTACCCGGGCCCGAGCTACGGCACGGCCATCGGGTCGGCCACGCCCGCGCCCGGTGCCTCCTGCAGCAACACCACCGGCGCCACCACCGTCGGCGTGAAGATGCCGGTGCCGCTCCAGACCGCCTGGTTCGACCAGGTGGCACTCGGCGGCGCCAACCACGGCCTGGCGCTGACCGCGCCGACCGGCGACGCCCTGCACTGGAAGAAGTTCCACTCCGACAACTCGGCGACCGCCGGCTGGCGGCCCGCCCTGGAACTGACCTACTCGCCCAACACCAAGCCGCAGGTCGACGCCCAGTACCCGCCGGAGAACTTCCAGGCGCACACCCTCCAGCCGGAGCTGCTCGTCAACGCGAGCGACGCCGACAACTGGCCCGGGGCGCTGACGTACTCCTTCGAGGTGTACGACGCCGACAGCACCAGCACGACCGCCGTCGCCACGTCCGGCATGACGGCCGACCGTGGGTGGAAGATCCCGGCGGGCAAGCTCAGCTGGAGCAAGAACTACAACTGGTACGTGAGCGTCACCGACGGATACGACTCGGTGATGTACTCGGCGAGCCGCTTCTCCACCGCGGTGCCGCAGCCGCCCGTCACCTCGCGCCTGGCCCAGAACAACGACGGCCACGAGTTCGACCCGTCGGACGGCAACTACACCACCGACGACACCGACGCGGACGTACCCGTCGTCGGCCCGTCCCTCCAGATCGACCGCTCGTACAACAGCATCGACCCGCGGATCGACAGCGCCTTCGGCGCCGGCTGGTCCACGGTCGTCGACATGAAGGCGGTCGAGACCAAGGACGGCGCCGGTACGGTCACCAGCGTCGCGATCACCTACCCGGGCGGTGAGCAGGTCGCCTTCGGCCGCAACACCGACGGGAGCTTCGTGCCCCCGCTGGGCCGCTACGCCCGCCTGGAAACGGTCAGCGGCGGCTACAAGCTGACCGACAAGGACTTCACGGCCTACTCCTTCACGCAGGCGACCGCGAAGACCGGCGTCTACGCGATCTCCGGCATCGTGGACTTCGCGGGCCGCGGCGAGACGTTCACCTACAACGCCTCCAAGCAGCTGACGAAGATCACCAACACCACGGCCGGCCGCTCGCTCGGGCTGACCTGGGCCACCCCGGCCGGAGCCACCGTCCCGCACGTGGCGACTGTGTACACCGACCCGTCGGTGCTGATCGACCCGAGCAGCGCCCAGACCTGGCAGTACACCTACACCGGCGACCAGCTCGCCACGGTGTGCCCGCCCGCGGACCCGTCCAAGTGCACGCAGTACACGTACGCCACCGGCAACCACCACCGCACCACGGTGCTGGACGCCGACCCGTACGCGTACTGGCGGCTCGGCGAGGCCTCGGGCGCGACCGTCACCAAGGACACGGTCGACACCAACCAGGGCAAGTACAACGCCCTGTACCGCAACGTGACCCTGGGCAGCGCCGGTCTGCTGGCCGGCTCGACCCAGAAGACGGCCACCTTCAACGGCACGACCTCGTACGTCGAGATGCCGAGCGCCCCCGGCGCGACGCCCTCGTACACGACGATCTCGCTGTGGTTCAAGACCACCCAGGCCGGCGGCGTCCTCTTCTACTACGGTGACAAGCCGCTGAGCATCACCGACCCGGTTCCCAACACCTTGTACAACACCCCGGCGCTCTACGTGGGCACCGACGGCAAGCTGCGCGGCTGCCTGGCCACCGGCTCCTGCGGCACGACGATCACCTCGGCCGCCTCCGTCAACGACGGACAGTGGCACCAGGCGACCCTCACCGGTGCGGGCACCACCCAGACCCTTTACCTGGACGGCGTCGCGCAGGGCTCCAAGACCGGCCAGATCAAGGACTGGAACACCCCGTACATCGCACTGGGCGCGGGCGTGAACAACCGCGGCTGGCCCGCGATGAACGCGAACGACCAGCTCGGCCACTTCTCCGGCCAACTGGCCGAGGCCGCGATCTACACCGAACCGCTCACCCCCGACGTCATCGCGGCCCAGTACCAGGCCGCCAAGCGGTCCGCCGGTCTGCTGCAGAAGATCACCACCCCGGGCGGCAAGACCCAGGCGTCGGTCACCTACGGCACCACCGACGACCTGGTCCAGCAGGCCACCGACGGCAACGGCGGCACCTGGAAGCTCAACCCGGCCACCGTCACCGGCTCCTCGCAGGTCTACCGCTCGGCCGTGATGGGCTCCGCCCCCGGCGGCTACTGGCGGCTGGACGACACGCAGGGCGCGGCGCAGGCGGCCAACGAGCTGCACACCGGATTCGGCACGTACAACTCCGTCACGCAGGGCGTGGCGGGACCGTTCGGCGCCGGTGACGTGAGCGCGGCCCAGTTCAACGGGACCAGCTCCTTCGTGGAGGTGCCCTACGGGCCGCTGCACACGAAGGCGGACCGCTCGGTCGAGCTGTGGTTCAAGACCACCAAGCCCGGCGTCATCATGAGCGACCAGTCCAAGGCACCGAACGACCCGGCCGGCGTCAGCGGCGACTGGAGCGACCTGCTCTACGTCGGAGCCGACAACAAGCTGCGCGGCCACTGGTGGAGCACCACCTGCAACGGCAACGCGGACGTCGCCTCCAAGGCGACCGTCACCGACAACGCCTGGCACCACGCGGTCCTCTCGGCCACCGGCACCACGCAGACGCTCTACCTCGACGGCGCCAAGCAGGCCACCTGCACCGGCGCCCCGGACGACCAGCGCACGACCCGGACCTTCATCGGCGCGGGCTTCAGCAAGTGGTTCAGCTCCCCGGGCGACGTCAGCTACTTCAACGGCTCCATCGCCGAGGTCGCCGTCCACGCCAAGGGCCTGAGCGACGCCGAGGTCGGCCAGCACTGGTCCGCGTACAAGGCGTCCTCCGGTGTCGCCCCGGTGCGCACGGTCACGCTCACCGACCCCACCAACAAGACGCTGACGTACGTGTACGACGCCGAGCTGGGCAACCGCATGCTCGCGACGGTCGGCACCGACGGCAAGCGGACCACCTACGGCTACGACACGTCCGGCTTCCTGCACACCGTGACCGACGCCAACGGCAACCGCAGCGTCACCGGCCACGACATCCGCGGCAACACGGTCTCCCAGACCGTCTGCCAGGACACCGCCGCCAACAAGTGCTCCACGGCGTACTACAGCTACTACCCGGACGCCACCACGGCGTTCCCGCCGATGGACCTGCGCAACGACCTGCTCCTCACCGAGCGCGACGGCCGTTCCGCGAGCCCCACGGACAACACCTATCTCACCAGCTACACCTACGACACGGGCGGCAAGCTCACCGCGGTGACCACACCGCCGGTGCCCGGCTTCCCGAACGGCCGCACCGCCAGCACCACCTACACCACGGCCACCACCCCGGCGGCCGAGGGCGGCACCGCCGTGACCCCGGCCGGCCTGGTCAACCAGGTCACGACGGCCGGCGGCAAGAAGACCGCGTACAGCTACTTCGCCAACGGTGACCTCGCGGAGATCACCGACGCCAACGGCGCCAAGGCGAAGGTCACGTACGACAACCTGGGCCGGCAGCTGACCCGGACCGAGATATCCGACGCCAACCCGGCCGGACTCGTCACGTCCCAGACGTACGACAAGAACGACCAGGTCCTCACCGAGACCGGCCCGGCGATCACCAACCGGGTCACCGGCGCGGTGCACCAGGCCAGGACCACCACCGGGTTCGACGCGGACGGCAACATCCTGTCCCAGACGGTCTCGGACGTGACCGGCGGCGACGCCGCGCGCACGACGACCATGACGTACGACCCGTACAACCGCCTCGCGGGCCGCACCGACCCGGGCGGCGACACCACGTCGTTCGAGTACGACGGCTACGGCAACAAGGTCAAGGAGACCGACCCCGCGGGGAACGTCAACACCTACACCTTCGACGGCGAGAACCGCCCGCTCACCACCAGCCTCCTGAACCACACCGGCGACCCGCACAACCCGTCGTCACCGGCCACCCTGGTCCAGGAGTCGCGGGCCTACGACCCCGCCGGCCGCCTCGCGTCGATCACCGACTCGATGGGCTGGGTGACGGCGTACACCTACACCGACGACGGCCTGTCGGCCACCGTGGTCCGCAAGGACCCGCAGAACGGCAAGTCCTTCACGCAGCAGGCCAACACCTACGACGCCGCCGGAAACCTCATCCAGCAGGTGACCAACGACGGCAAGACCACGACCACCTTCACGGTGGACGCGGCCGACCGCACGACGAAGTCGGTACTGGACCCGGCCGGGCTCGCCCGGACGACGACGGTCTCCTACGACCCGGACGACAACGTCGTCTCGGAATCGGAGAAGGACCCGGCGACGGGTGACGTCTCCACGGCGGACACCCGTTACGACCAGCTCGGCAACGTCACGGGCAAGACCGTCCACGACGGCACGACGGCCCCCGTGGCCCGCTTCAAGCTGGACGAGACGACGGGAACCACCTCCGCCGACTCCTCGGGCGGCAACAGCACCGTCACCCGCGGCACCGGGATGCGCGCGAGCACCGACCGGGGCGGCAGCGCGGTCCTCGACGGCGACGCCAACTCCTACGGGCGCACGACGGGCCCGGTCGTCAACACCGCCGGCAGCTTCACGGTGTCGACGTGGGCGAAGCTCGACGACCTCACGATCAACCGCACCGTGCTCGCGCAGGACGGCAAGTCGGCGTACGGCTTCGCGCTGTACTTCTCCACCACCGCCGGTTGGACCTGCGCGCTACCGACGCAGGACGTCCAGCCCAACACCCTGGTGCGGGCCGTGTCGGGCATCGGCGGGGCGACCGCCGGTACCTGGACCCACCTCACGTGCGTCTACGACCAGGAAGCGGGCAAGATCCGCCTCTACGTCAACGGCACGCTCGCGCAGGAAGACCCCTTCACGTCGGCCTGGGAGGCCACCGGCCCGCTCCAGATCGGCCGTCACAAGACCGCGTCGAGCTACGGAGGCAACTTCAAGGGCGGCATCGACGACGTCCAGGTCTACGGCGAGGCACTGACCGCGGCGCAGATCGCCGGGGTCAAGGACGGCACGCTCCCGGCAGCGGGCAGCTCCGTCCGCACCAACACCTGGAGGCTGGACCAGCGGGGTCTGCCGCTGTCGGTGACCAATGCCAACGGCGCGACCACCGACTACGGCTACGACGAAGCGGGCCAGCAGACGACGGTCACCGAGCCGACCGTCAGCACGGAACAGAACGGCGGGACCCCGGTCTCCGTCCGTCCCGTGTCGATGACCGGCTACAACACCTTCGGCGAGCCGACCGAGTCCTCCGACCCGCTCGGCAACGTCGTGGTCACCGCGTACGACGCCGAGGGCCAGGAGTCCTCGACGACGATGCCGAACTACACCGCGCCGGGTGCGTCGACCCCGATCACCGCCACGAGCTGGAACGAGTACAACAAGCTCGGCCAGGTCACGGCGGAGATCGACACGCTCGGTGCCCGCAGGACCTACACGTACACCCAGCTCGGTGATCTGGCCTCGGTCACGGACCCGGGCGGCGGTACGACGAAGTACGTCTACGACACCAACGGCGACCAATTGTCGGCCACCCGGCCGAATGGCGCCCGCGAAGAGACCACCTGGGACTACCTGGAACGTCCGCTCACCAGTACGGACATCGTGCGCCAGCCGACGCAGCGCGCGTTCACGGCGATCAACGAGTACGACGCTCCGGGCGGCAACCTGTCCCGGACGGTGAGCCCGACCGGAATCACACAGTCCTACAAGTACAACAACGTGGGCGAGGTCACCGAGGTGACCGACTCTGCGGGCAGCAAATCCAACTTCACCTACAACATGGACGGCCAGGTCCTCACCGCGACGGACCCGGACGGCACCAGCACCAAGAACACGTACGACGGGTTCGGTCAGCCCACCACCACGAGTGACCTGGACACGAACGGAACGGTGCTGCGCAGCAGCAGCTCCGCGTACGACCGGTCGGGCAACCCGGTGTCTCTCACCGACGCCCGGGGACACACCACCACCTTCACTAACGATGCGACCGGCTTGATCACCAAGGCGGTCCAGCCGGTCTCGGCGACCGAGTCGATCACCACGACCTTCGGCTACGACGCGGCGGGCAACCGGACGCGCTTCACCGACGGCCGGGGCAACCCCTTCCTGACGACCTACAACACGTGGGGGATGCCGGAATCGGTCATCGAGCCCTCCACCCCGACCCACCCGAACGTGGCGGACCGCACCTTCACCACGGTGTACGACGGTGCGGGCCGGCCCAAGGAGCAGCGCTCCCCGGGTGGTGTGGTCGCCACCAATGAGTACGACGTCAAGGGCCGGCTGATCACCCAGTCCGGTACGGGCGCGGAAGTCTCCACGATCTCCCGCACCTACGACTACGACGCCGACGACCGGATCACGGCCGTCGCGGGCACGGATACCGACAAGAACACCTTCGCCTACGACGACCGCGGTCTGCTGATGTCCGCGGCAGGACCCTCGGGTGCCTCCTCCTTCGCCTGGAACGGCGACGGGGCGATGACTTCGAGGACTGACGCCTCCGGCACGTCGAGCTTCGGCTACGACACCGCCGGCCGGCTGAAGACGGTCAACGACGGTGCCACGGGCAGCACGCTGACCTACGGCTACAACGTCAACAGCGACGTCACGTTGATCGACTACGGCGCCGGCAAGGCGAAGCGCTCGTACACGTACGACGCCCTGCAGCGGGTCACGAACGACAAGCTGACCTCGCCCTCGGGCGCGCAGCTGTCGTCCATCACCTACGGCTGGGACGAGAACGGCAACGAGACGTCGAAGACGACGGCCGGTCTCGCGGGTTCGTCCGCGAACACCTACACGTACGACTGGGCGAACCGGCTGTCCTCCTGGAACAACGGAACCACGACGGAGGTCTACGGCTACGACGGGGCGGGCAACCGCACGCGCGTCGGCGGTGACACGTACACCTACGACGCCCGCAACCGCCTCACCTCGGACGGACGCAGTTCGTACGCGTACACCACGCGCGGCACGATGAGCTCGGTCACGGACGAGGGCGGCAAGACGACCTCGATCAAGGCCGACGCCTTCAACCGGGTGATCAACGAGGGTGACCGTACGTACGCGTACGACGGCCTGGACCGGGTGCTGAGCGCGAGCACCCCGAGCTCGGGTCAGCTGTTCTCGTTCCAGTACAGCGGCACCGGCAATGACGTTGCATCGGACGGCTTGGCGACCTACAGCCGTGACACGGACGGGTCGCTGGTCGGAATCAAGACGGGGGTGTCGTCGGTCCTGGCACTGACGGACCTCCACACCGATGTGGTGGGGCAGTTCACCGACACGGGCGAGGCACTGGCCGGTTCGACGACGTACTCGCCGTTCGGCAAGGTCGTCTCGACCCAGGGCATGGTCGGTCAGCTGGGCTACCAGTCGGGCTGGACCGATCCCGAGACGGCCAAGGTCAACATGGCCGCGCGGTGGTACTCGCCGCAGACCGGCCAGTTCAACAGCCGTGACACGGTCGCACAGAACCCGCTCCCGGCTTCGGTGACCGCGAACAGCTACGCGTACGCCAACGCCAACCCGATGACCGTCACCGACCCGACGGGTCACTGGGGTGACTGGTTCAAGAAGATCGCCAAGAAGGTCACGCAGAAGGTCACGCACACCGTCTCGACTGCCTGGCACGCGACGGTCGCGACCGTCCATAAGGCCGCCGTGGTGGTCAAGCAGGCCGCACGGCAGGTCAAGCAGGCCGTCAAGAAGACCGTGTACCGGACGTACCGGGCGGTCAAGAAGACCGTGCGCTGGGTCAACGACAGCGTCAAGAAGGTCAAGAGATACGTCAAACGGACCTACAAGGCCGTAAAGAAGGTCGCCCACAAGGTCGTCAAGCACGTAAAGAAGCAGGTCCGCAAGGTCGCCAAGGCTGCCAAGCACGTGGCGAAGAAGGTGGTCAAGGCAGCCAGGAAGGTCGGCAAGGCCGTCAAGAAGGCAGCCAAGGCCACAGCCAACTTCGTCAAGCAGCACGCCTCGACCATCGCCGCGGTGGCGGTCGGTGTAGCGGTCTTCGCGGGATGCACGGCCATCACGGCCGGCGTTGGCGCGATCGGCTGCGCCGCCCTCGCGGGCGCGGCGGCCAACGGCGTCGGCTACATGATGAGCGACGGCCCCAAGACGCTGGGCGGGTTCGCCATGGCGGTCGGCGTGGGAGCCGTGACCGGTGTCATCGGCGGCGTGGCGGGCGGCTTCGCCGCCGGCGCGGCCGGGAGCCTGCTCAGGGGCACTGCCGGCCGGATCCTCTCCGAAGGGGCCAGAGGCGCGACGGAAGGCGCAGCCACCGGCGCAGTCGTATACGGGACCTCCTGCATCAACAGCCCTGAGGGCTGCAGCGTCGGCGGTGCGGCCAAGGCCACAGCGGTCGGTGCGGCGATGGGCGGCATCTTCGGGGCGGCGGGAAGCGCACGCGGCCCGAAGTCGAAGCCTAAGGCGGGTCCGGAGGCGGATGGCCCGAGTACCTGCAGCGTGCGGACCCCGCACAGCTTCACCGGCACGACAGTCGTCCTGCTGGCTAACGGTTCGACGAAGCCGATCGCGGAGGTCAAGGCCGGGGACCACGTCCTCACGGCCGAACCCGGCAAGAAGGAGAAGGAGAAGCACCGGGTCAAGGAAGTGATCGTCACCAAGTCCGACCGTGACTACGTCGATGTCGTCGTAGCCACGAAGGACGGTCCGAAGACGATCCAGACCACCAAGCACCACCAGTTCTACGAGGCCATGCAGAACGCCTGGACCCAGGCCGGCGACCTCAAGCCCGGCCAGCAGCTCCAGAACGGCGACGGCGAGCTGACCGCCATCGTCGAGGTCAAGTCCTACACCGCGGAACGCGTCACCTACGACCTGAGCGTCGAGGGCCTGCACACATACCATGTGCTGGCGGGCGCGACCCCAGTCCTCGTCCACAACTGTGGAAACCTCGACAAGGACTATGATGTCGCTGAGGGGCACGCAAGGGATCATGTGGGTCTGTCGGATCAGGCCCTGATAGACAGGGCGCCTACTCTCTTGAATGGAAAGGCGTCGAGCCTGACGCCAGGAACTGCGCAGGCAAGCATTGATGCTGTGATTTCTGGAGTGAACCTAACTCGGTGGGCTACTACGAATCGTCGCGGTGCTGAAAGAAAGCTCAGTAAAACGTTCGCCAATCCTATTGGTCGAGTTGCTGACAAGCATGGGAATGTCTCGGATGCATATAGCCTGAATGTAGTCATCAGGCGCATAGACGGAGGCACTGACGGCCACAAGGGCTCATGGATCGTATATACGGTCACAGCCTCGTAGGTGCACCACCCGATGTGTGCGACGCTGGCCCCTTCGAGGGTCAGCGTCGCAGTACTTACAGGAGATCTTCAGGTGATGCAGGTTCAGCACGGTGTGACCAGAACCCTGGCAAGCCTAGGGAAGCTTCATGAAGAACTTACTGAAATCTCTCGCAGGCTTCTTCGGGAGTATCATTTCGGCAATGATGTCGAGCTGGTTCACGAAATCCTTATCGATCCTGTCGAGGAATCGGTAGAGTTTACAACCCTGCATCGCTTCACGGTTTCGGTCGGCCTTGATTTTGAGGACTGTAAAGAGATCGATATTGTCGCCAGCATCCTAGTCGGAGAATCTTCGTGCAGGGCGATTGTAGCCATTCGATCCGACTCCGATGAGGCGGTCGGAGGGGTAGGGGAATGGGAGTGTACTCTGCATGAAGAAGTGGCCAATGATATTGAGTTGAGTGCGGCTGTCGAAAACCTGGGAAAGGCAGTGATGGTCAAGGTGCGATCCTTCGTAGGCGCCCGGTATGGGATCGCTTTCGGTGTAGACGTCGCATCTTCCTAGGTGCATCGCTGTTGAACGATTGCCCCTTGTCGTGCGGAGAGATCCGTGCGGCAAGGGGCAGTTCTGTTATCCGCCGCGGTGCTGGTGTTCGCGACCACGGCCGCCAAGTGCCGGGTGGGTCGTCCGGAGGAGCAAGAGGCCCCCAAGTAGACCCACTCCCGCGACCACCAGGCCCGGGACGAGGCCCGGCGGGCGGAAGGTGCAGGTCACTGTGGTGGTGTGACCGTCCAAGGGGATCGAGACCAGACCGAGGCGGGCGGCGGCCGGGCGGTTGTTGCAGGTCCAGCCTGCGATCGCCGGGGCCGAGAGGACCGCCGTGCCCGTGCTGCCGGGCGGGAGCACCGCGCGGATCCCCGACGAGTCGACCCGGACCGACACCGCCGCCGAGGCGCGCAGCGCCGCTACCGCCGTCGTCAGGCGGGGGCGGTCCAGGCAGGAGAGTTCCCAGTGGGTTGGGGCGGGGGCGTCGAAGACCAGCGCCGACGCCGGGCCCTGGGAGACGCCCATCGGCTGGAGCGCGGCCCTGTTGCGCGGGGGGTTGGCGTTCAGGCGGAAGGGCGGGCCGTCCGCGAGGCGGGCCGTCGCGTTGTACTCCGGGGCCCACAGGAAGGCCTCCGTGCCCGCGCGGCAGACGCCGGGGGACAGCGGGGCTTCGTAGGCCTTGGCGCCCAGCAGGAGTTCCTGGTTGGCGAAGGGGGATGGGCCGAAGGCCGGCTCGGGGCCCGGTGGGCGGACCGTGACCAGGGGCGGGACCTCCGCGCGGGCGATCGTGCCGTCGGGGCGCAGGCGGGCGCCGACCGAGAAGGCGGCGTCCGTCACCGGGTTGTCGAGGCTCTGGACGTTGCGGCCGCGCGAGGTCCAGCCCGCCCCGAGGGCCACCATGGTCCGGGTGAACAGGTCCGGGGTGTGGCTGCTGTAGTACGCGCCGCCCTCCCCGCCCAGCAGCATCGGGTCGTTGCCGGTCAGCGCCGGCCGCCCCGCGTCCGTGCGGTACGCGGGCCAGCCCCCGGCCGTCGCGAGGGCCCCGGCCCGCGCGGTGTGCGCCGCGCCCCAGACCGGGTAGTCGTCCAGGCCCGCCAGTTTGCCCTTCTGCCCGTACGCGGTGGTCGCCGCCGCCTGGGCCACCAGGACCAGGATCAGAGCCAGCGCACCCAGCGCAGGCAGCACGAGGCGCCGACGGCCGCGCCCGGGGCCGTAGGGCCGCCCGCCGCCGCGCCCACGGTCGCCGTGACCAACGTCGCCGGCACCCCCGTCCCCGCGCCCCCCGCCCCCGCGCCCCCCGTGGCGCACCGCCCACCAGGCCGCCCCCGCCACGGCCAGCCCGCCGCCGAACAGGGCGAGCCCCCACGTCGTCGCCAGCGGGCTCCCGCTGGCCGCGAGCAGCGCGGCCGCCAGGGTCACCGCGCCGCCCGCCAGCGCCCGCGCCCCCGGCGGGCCGGCCGACGTCAGGCCCGCCCAGGCGGCCATCACCACGATCCCGGCCAGCACGAAGGTCTGCCGGTACGGGCTGCCGTTGGGCGTCGCGAAGAGGTGCCAGGCCAGGTGCGTCGGCATCCACTGGAAGGACAGCAGCACCAGCAGGACCAGCCCCGTCCACACCAGCCGCTCCCGCCCCGCCACCGCCCGGTGGAACGGCAGGGCCGCCACGAGCAGCAGGGTCCCGGTGCCGATGAACAGGGCGGGGGAGGAGAAGGAGTAGGTGGCGGGCAGCAGCCGGACCAGCAGGTCCTCGGTCGCCACCGGCACGAACGGCTTGAACCACCCCGGGTACGCCTGCTTCGAGCTGAGGAAGAGGGGGAGGAGCACCGGAGCCGACAGGGCGACGCCCAGTGTCGTGGTCAGGGCGGCCCGCGCCAGGACCCGTAGCGACCGGGCCGTGCCCCAGCGGACCAGCAGCAGCCGGACCAGCAGCACCAGGACCGCGCCCAGCGTCGCCATGTAGGCGGTGTAGAAGTTCGCCGTCCAGCAGAGCGCCACCACCACGACGGCGGCTGCCGGCCGGCGCGCGCGCAGGGCCCACTCACCCGTCAGACACAGGAACGGGAAGGCGATCAGCCCGTCCAGCCACATCGGGTTGTACGAGGCCTCGATCACCGACCAGCCGCACAGCGCGTACGAGGCCCCGAGCAGCCCCGCCGCCCACGCCGGCCCGCGCCGCTGCGTGCGCAGCAGCCAGGCCATCGCCGCCGCGGCGGCCGCCGTCTTGAGCACGGTGACCACGTACACCGCGAGGTCGATGTCCTGGCGCGGGAACAGCCCCACCAGGACCGCGAACGGGCTGGCCAGGTAGGTCCCGAAGTCGGGCAGGAAGCTGGTCCCGTACCCGGACTGCCAGTTCAGCAGCAGCCCGCCCCCGGCCCGCCCGTGCAGCAGGTCCCACAGGTGAGCGTGGAAGGGCACGAACTGGTTGCCGAGGTCGTTGACGCTGCGGTGGCGCGGCCCGTACGGGAAGACGCGCGCCACGGCGTCTCCGGCGCACACGGCCACCACCGTGACCAGGGCGGCGAGCGCCGAACCGAGCAGACCGGGGCGGCGCGGGGAGCGGTGCGGTGTCGACATGGTGGGCCGACCCTGGCACTCCCGGTGGGCCGAAGGGTTGCCATCGGTGGACGCGAACCCCAACACCCCCGGAATCGTTGGTCGAACCGGTGGCTCTGATCACCTCGACTGCATAACATCGATCACCGCACGGCCCTTGTGCACCGAAGCACAATCTCCCGGCCCTGGAGGCTCCTTTGCACCGTCGCACAGCGCTCTCCGTTTCCGCCGCCCTGCTCCTGGCGGCCCCTCTGCTGTCCGCGTGCTCGGGCGAAGCCCGCCCCGGCACCGCGGCCGTGATCGGCGGCGAACGGATCACCACCTCCGCGCTCCAGGCCCAGGTGAACGACGTCCGCACCGCACAGAACCGCTCCGAACGCGCGGCCGAGCTCATCGCGGCCGTCCCGCAGCTCGACCGGGTCAAGCTCAGCACGATGCTGCAGAGCCGGATCCTCGACCGGATGGCCGCCGACGCCGGCGTCACCGTGACCCCCAAGGAGCTCCAGGAGGCCCGCAAGGCCTACGACGAGGGCAACCGCGGGGCCGCGGCGTTCGAGGAGGCGATCTTGCAGAAGGCCGCCGTCGCCCCCGACCAGATCGAGCGCTGGGTCCGGGACCAGGTGCTCTTCGAGAAGCTCAACGCCAAGTACGGCGAGGGCAAGCTCGCCGAGCCCGCCGCGAAGGCCGCGGCCGCGCTCGGCATCGAGGTCAACCCGCGCTACGGCGTCTGGGACCCCCAGCGGGTCACCCTCGGCGAGCACACCACGCCCTGGATCACCCAGGTCACCCGGCCCGAGCAGCCCCCCGCCGGGGTGTAGGCCGCCCGGGCCCGGCCCGTCCCCCGGGGGAGGTAGGTTCGGAGGGTGACTGACGACGTGCCCTCCGAGCCCTCCGAGCCCACCGGCCGCATCGTGCTGCTGACCACGAGCCACCGGGTGGCCCCCGGCGTGCTGTCCTGGCCGGCCTGGCAGACCCTGCACGCCGCGCACCGGGTGCTGTGCGCCGACCCGGGCCACGTCCAGCTCCCCTACCTCCGCGAGGCGGGCGTCGAGGTGGCCCTGGAGACCCCCGACGCCCAGGCCCTGATCGAGGAGTGCGCCGGCGGCCGCACGGTCGTCGTCCTGCTGAGCGGCGAGGGCGACCGGCGGCTCACCGACGGGCTGGCCCGCTTCGCGGGCTCGGGCCGGGTCGCCGTGCCGGACCTGGAGCTGCTGCCGGGCTCGTACGATCTGCCGGGCGCACGCCTGCTCGACCTCGTCCAGGTCATGGACCAGGTCCGCCGCGCATGCCCCTGGACCTCGGAGCAGACGCACGAGGGACTGGCGAAGTACGCCATCGAAGAGGCCTACGAGCTGGTCGAGGCCATCGAGGCCGGGGACCGCGAGGAACTGCGCGAGGAGCTCGGGGACGTCCTGCTCCAGGTGGTCTTCCACGCGCGCATCGCGGAGGAGGGCGGCCCCGGTGAAGAGGACGAGCCGTTCTCCATCGACGACGTGGCAGGGGCCCTCGTCGAGAAGCTGATCCACCGGCACCCGCACGTCTTCGGCGACGCCAAGGCGGAAACCCCGGAGGACGTGCACGCGCACTGGCAGCGCACCAAGCAGGTGGAGAAGCAGCGGGAGTCGGTGACCGACGGGATCCCGCTCGGCCAGCCCGGTCTCGCGCTCGCGGCCAAGCTGGCGGGCCGCGCCCGTGCGGGGGCGGTGCCCGTGGAACTGCCCCGCGGGGAGGGGGTCGGGTACGAACTGCTGGATCTGGCGGCGCGTGCCGAGGCGGCGGGGACCGACCCCGAGACCGCGCTGCGCGCGGCGGCCCGGACCTACCGGGACGCGATCCGTGCGGCCGAGGGCGTCGGCGAATAGCCCTCAGCAGCGGGAGGCCGCGACTGCGTCAGTACTCCCGGGGCGCGCGGCCGGACGGGTTGTGCCAGTGCGGGTCGGGCCGGTTCAGGAACCACTCCCCGAAGCCCATCGGACGGTTTCCCTGCTCGTGGCCTTTGCCACTGGCAGGTACGGAGTCGTAGAAAATCCGGTCGGGGCGCGCGCCGAGCTCCTCCAGGAGGTACGAGGTCTCCTGGATGAACTGCGGCGGACCGCTGAGGTAGACGTCCTGGTCGGGCCAGAGCCCGCGGTTGCTGAGCGCGGTCGCGAGCCGGTCGGTGGCCTGGTTGCGGTGCTGACCGGGGGCGGGCGTGATGTAGGTGACGCTCAGCCAGCCGAGGGAGGCCGCGTACGCGTCGATGAGCGGGCGGTCGTAGAGGTGGGCGGCGTCCCGTGCCACCACGAAGAGCCGTACGTCCTGATCGGGAGGGTGTTCCGCCAGGTCCTCCAGCATGGCGCGGACCGGGGCCCAGCCGGTGCCGGCGGCTATGAAGCTGACCGGGCGGTCCTCGCGGCGGAAGGTCATCTGCCCGCCGGCCGCGCCGAGCCGCAGCATGTCCCCGGGCTGGGTCTCACGGATCAGGGCGGTGCTGAGACGGCCCCCTTCGATCCGGCTGACGTGCAGGTCGAGCGTCCCGTCGGCGCGGGGCGCGTTGCCCAGGGAGTACGTGCGCCAGGTCGTCGGCACCCGGTCGCTGCTCACGCTCGTGTACTGGCCCGGGAGATGGGGGAAGGGGGCGTGCGGGCGGAGGGTGAGGACGCCGATGTCCTGCCCGTACAGCAGATGGCGTACGACTTCCGCGTCCCACCAGGGTGGGTCGTCGCTGGAGGCGGCGCCGGCCATCATCGCGTCGGCGATCACCTGGTACGCCTCTGACCAGGCCTTTTCGACCTGGGGGTGCCAGGCGGATCCGGAGGTCTCGGCGAGCGCGGCGATGAGGCTCGTGCCCACGGCCGCGTAGTGCTCGGGGCCCGCCAGGAACTTGCGGTGGTCGCGGCCGAGGTCGCGGAGATAGGGGACGAGCGTCTCGTTCTCCAGGTGGGCGATCACGTGCGTGAGCGCGGCGAAGAGCCGGTCCCGCTGTCGTTCCATGTCTTCGAAGGAGGCCGGGAAGAGATCACGGACTCCGGGGTTGTGCCAGAACAGGTGGGAGTAGAAGAACTTGACCGCGTGCTCGGCCCGTCTCTCCACCACCGCGAAGCTGCTTTTCAAGATCCTCACATCCACAAAACCGAAAGTAGGAACGCCGGGGAACGTGAGGTCAAGCCAGGGCCGATCTACGGACAGCCGCGATAAATAGCCCATATGGGGTGATGGGTGGCGGGCGGGATACGGTCTCCGGGTGCACGAGCAGACCCCCGCAGCCCCCGAAGAGCCCGCCGCCGACCAGTCCGCCGACGAGTCCGCCGACGAGTCCGTGGACCAGTCCGTGGAACTTTCCGCGGACGGGTCCGCCCCGCCGCCGACCCTGTTCGACTGGGAGTTCGCGACCGACCCGTACCCGGCGTACGCCTGGCTGCGCGAGCACGCGCCCGTGTACCGCACCACGCTCCCCAGCGGGGTCGAGGCCTGGCTCGTCACCCGGTACGCCGACGCCCGCCAGGCCCTCGCCGACCAGCGCCTCAGCAAGAACCCGGCCCACCACGAGGGCTCCGCGCACGCCAAGGGCCGGACCGGGATCCCGGGGGAGCGCAAGGCGGAGCTGATGACCCACCTCCTCAACATCGACCCGCCGGACCACACCCGGCTGCGCCGGCTGGTCTCGAAGGCCTTCACCCCGCGCAGGGTCGCCGAGTTCACCCCGAGGGTGCAGGAACTGACCGACCACCTCATCGATCAGTTCTGCGAGAAGGGCGAGGCCGACCTCATCCATGAGTTCGCCTTCCCGCTCCCCATCTACGCCATCTGCGAGATGCTCGGAGTACCGCGAGAGGACCAGGACGACTTCCGCGACTGGGCGGGCATGATGATCCGGCACGCGGGTGGCCCGCGCGGCGGGGTGGCTCGCGCGGTCAAGCAGATCCGCAGCTACCTCGTCGAGCTGATCCACCGCAAGCGCGACGATCTGGGCGACGACTTGATCTCCGGGCTGATCCGGGCGAGCGACCACGGCGAACACCTCACCGAGAACGAGGCCGCCGCGATGTGCTTCGTGCTTCTTTTCGCCGGCTTCGAAACGACGATCAACCTCATCGGCAACGGGGCCTATGCCCTGATGCGGAACCCGGACCAGCGCGAACGCCTCCAGGCCTCCCTCGCTGCCGGAGAGACCGAGCTGCTGGAAACGGGCATCGAAGAGCTGTTGCGCTACGACGGTCCCGTGGAAATGGCCACTTGGCGGTACGCGACGGAGCCGATGACTCTAGGCGGCCAGGACATTCCGGCGGGCGATCCTGTCCTCGTCGTCCTCGCCGCTGCCGACCGCGACCCGGAACGGTTCGGCGATCCGGACACGCTTGAGCTCGCCAGGAGCGACAACCAGCATCTCGGGTACGGCCATGGCATCCACTACTGCCTGGGAGCCCCTCTGGCCCGCCTCGAGGGCCAGACAGCCCTCGCCGAGCTGCTGACCCGGCTGCCCGATCTGGAACTTGCCGTAGACCCCTCAGAGCTGCGCTGGCGCGGCGGGCTCATCATGCGGGGCCTGCGCACCCTGCCCGTCCGATTCACCCCGAGTCCTGCCCTGGGAACGACGAAAGCGCCCTGACGGGTTCTCGCCGAGATGCTGGGCAGTGGCGTCGTGGCGGGCAGCGGAGTAGCAGGCGGGCGAAGGACGGGTTTCCCCCACGGACGCCTTTCGAGGCGCCTACGCTTTGAAAAACGCCAAGACCCCGGAGCGTCCCGCTAAGAAGGCTCCAGGGTCTGACTTGCCAGTCGGGAAGGACTGACCGTGCGTGATTCAACCCTGCCCAAGAGGAGCAACGCAAGCGGAATCAGGTCCGGCAAGGCCGGGAACGGTGCCCTTCAGGTCGTCATCTACCTCCGGGTGTCGACGAAGGCACAGATCATGAAGTCCGGACTCAAGCAGCAGGAGAAGGACTGCCGGTCGTGGCTCGACAGCCACCTGCGAGACACCCCCTACGAAATCGTCGGCGTCTTCGTGGACGACGGTGTCTCCGGGAAGCTCGATCAGCGCGACGACAAGGCGCTCATCGAAGGCCTTGTCCGTGCAGGGAAGGTCGATCTGGCCATTGCGCAGAAACTCGACCGGTACGGCCGCACCGCCCGGATCATCGGTGACTGGGTCCGGGAGATGGTCGACAAGGGGACTCGTGTAGTCACCTCGGACGGCCGAATCGACTCGGACGACAACCTGGAGTTCAAGGTCGCCATGCCGAGCTTGGCGTACCTGGCCGAGTTGGAACACGAGCTGATCTTCTCGAGGACCTGGAGTGGCCGGGAGTGGAAGCTCCAAGCGGGTGGCTGGCCAGGTGGGCCCCCGCCGTACGGCTTCGAGCTGCTGAACAAGGGGCGGAGCGGATCGGCCATCGTTCTGTGCGAGGAGGAAGTCCGGACTCTGGGCATGGCAGCGCACTGCCTCATCGATCTTGAACTGAACTACTCCGAGAGCTGCAGGCACCTCAACGACAACAGCAGGTTCACCCGTAGCGGGCGTCCCTGGACGGTCGCGAACCTCATCAAGCGTCTCGGCAGTGAACCCGTCCTCGAGCTCTGCGTCACCTACCGGAAGGACGGCGGCAAGACAGCGGTCGACGAGGACGGACATCGCAAGTACGGAGATGCCGTCAAGATCCCCATGCCGGAGGTCTTCGACGCGGCACGTCGAGCGCAGCTCCGTTCCGCCATGGAAGGACTCAGCATCGAATGTCGTCGCGAGAACTCCCTGTACCCGCTCTCCACCCGGATCAAGGGCAACTGCGGTGAGGCCTACACCGGCGGAGGCGTGCGAGGCCCCGAGACGCGCCTGTACCGCTGCAAGGGGACTGCCGGTGGGTGTGACGACGTGTACCTGCACGCAGACGAGGTCGAGAACGAGGTCTGGGAACAGCTCACGAAGTTCCTCGGCGAGGAGTACCTCAGGGAGCGGGTTCTCGGGACGCGGCTGCGCCCGGGTACCCCCGGCTTGGAAGAGAAGGCGGAACTGTTCAGGCTGTTCGATGTCCACGTCGAGGCCGAGAACCACCGCTTCAAGAAGAAGGCCGGTGCGCGCTGCCCGGTGACGCAGTGGCACGTGGCTGCGAAGCGGGACGTACCGGCCGATGTGGCGGAGGAGGAATGGGCCGGCCTGCGGAGCATCCTGGAAGCGATCTACCCGCCTGCTTCGTTCACCAAGACCAAGATCGACCTGCGGTTGGCGCTGAACGGCATGCTGCACCGTCTGCGTACGGGGATCACCTGGAAGGAGATCCCCGTGGAGTTCGGGCCGGCGCAGCGCATCCGTGAGCGGCAGCTCTCCTGGTGGCAGCAGGGGGCATGGCCCCTGCTCGTGGCATGGCTGAACGAGCGGCGCGCGGGGACGCCCGTGTACGTCCGCCCCAACATCCCGCCGCTGCGAGTGACGGTGCGCGTGGCCGAGTCCCTGATAGTGCTGTCCGGCTCGCGACCCTGCTGACGCGGCTGCCCGACCTGGAACTGGCCGTGCCTCCCGAGGAGCTGCGCTGGCGCGGCGGGCTCATCATGCGGGGGCTGCGGACGCTCCCGGTCCGCTTCACCGCCGAAATCACCCACCAAAACGCCTGAAACCGGCCTGACCGGAAGTCAGTTCGCTGCCCAAACTTGTGACCGGCGTTCGAAGGCCGCTAGGTTCTGCCGTTACCCCGCCGTTATGCGAAAGGTGCAGCCTCATGCGTTCCGGGAACGGCCGCCACAGACGCCCCCGACAAGTGCCCGCACTTGTCGTCACCGCCGGAGTCACCGGCACCGCCCTCGCCCTGCCGCTGCTCGCCGCCACCGGCGCGAGCGCCGCGGAGACCTCCACGTGGGACAAGGTCGCCGAGTGCGAGAGCGGCGGTACGTGGAGCGCCAACTTCGGCAGCGGCTCGTACGGCGGGCTGCAGTTCAGCCAGGAGCAGTGGAGGAAGGCCGGCGGGCTCGACTTCGCCGAGCGCGCCGACCTCGCCAGCCGCTCCCAGCAGATCGCCGTGGCCGAACGGGTCCTGGCCTCCCAGGGCCCCCAGGCGTGGCCGCTGTGCGGGGTGCCGGCCGGTCTGACGCAGGACGCGCCCGCCGCCGAGGTGGACCCGGGCCTGCCCGCCGGATCCGGGTCCGTCGCCCCCACTCCGTCCCGCCCGGACGACGCCGTGCCCCACACGGGCTCGGGCAAGCCGTCCACGGACTTCGGGGCCCCGACGCAGCAGGGCCCGGCCCCGTCGGACTCGCCGCTGCCCGACTATCCGATCGGCGTGCCCGGCGAACTGCCCGTCATGCCCTCGCCGGACCTCCAGGCGCCGCCTCCCGGACTCCCGGGCGACCCGACGGCTCCCACGAGCCCGGTGGACCCCACCGCCCCCGTGGCCCCGGCCACTCCGGCGGACCCCACGGCTCCGGCGCCGCCGTCCGCGGACCCGACCGCACCGGTGGACCCGACGGCTCCGGCGAACCCGAACGACCCGGGCGACCCCACGAAGCCGACGAACCCGGGTAATTCGGAGAACCAAGCCAACCCGACCAATCCGGTCAACCCGCTCAACCCGGTCAACCCGGTTGATCCCACCGCCCCGACGGCTCCGGCCGCACCCGGCGAATCCACCGCCCCGAGCGCCCCGGCTGCCCCCGGCGCGGCCGAGGGCAGCGGCAAGCACCGCGGCCCGGCCGCCGTCGAAACGCCCGCCGCGCCTGACGCCGCGTCGGACCCGACGTACACCGTGAAGGCGGGCGACAGCCTCATCGCGATCGCGGACGCCAACGGAGTGAAGGGCGGCTGGAAGGGGCTCTACGAGGCCAACGAGCAGGTCATCGGCGGCGATGCGGACCTGATCAAGCCTGGTCAGAACCTGGATCTAACGCATCAATAAGGGCACTTAAGGCGCCCGGAACCGGCTGATTGTCCGTTTTCTGTAAGTGAGACATGTGTCTCTCTGGGTCAACTGGCGTGTCCGGTCCGGAGGGTTCTGCAAACCCCGCTCTCACCTGCGCAAACACCCTTTGGGGGAGCGCAAGTAGGCACTGTTTCCCCCCGATGTCCCTCGTTGAACATCGGGGGGAGACCTGTCTACCTTCTGAATCGCTCGCCACCGCGGGCTCCTTCGACCGCATCGCCGAATCCTGCCGGCGGACGGAGGGAACACTCGTCGCGTAAAGCGCCGAAGGCAGGAGCGGGGGAACCAAGGTAGGCGCCGGAACCGGCCGTTGAGAGACGGTCACGGAACCGGCTAGGGGTTAAGCCAAGCGCTAGGTCGCTCGGCCGGGCACTCACTCGCCCGAACCCGACAGCTCACCTCGTAGGCGTCGGTGAGGAGAACTCCATGCTGCTTTCGGGCAAGGGCAAGCACCGTCGCGGCTCCAAGGCCGTCCGCATCGTCACGCTCGCCGGTGTCGCCGGTGCCGTCGTCGCGGCACCGCTGATGGCCGCGGGCACCGCCTCGGCCGCGACCGCTTCCGAGTGGGACCGCGTCGCCTCGTGCGAGTCCGGCGGCAACTGGTCCATCAACACGGGCAACGGCTACTACGGCGGCCTGCAGTTCTCGTCCTCCACGTGGGCCGCGTACGGCGGCAAGGCGTACGCCTCGCAGGCCAACCAGGCCTCCAAGTCGCAGCAGATAGCCATCGCCGAGAAGGTCCTCAAGGGCCAGGGCAAGGGCGCCTGGCCGTCCTGTGGCGTGGGCCTGTCGAACTCCTCCTACACCGGCGGCTCGGCGGAGACTCCGGCCAAGCCGAAGACCCAGCCGAAGCCCGCGCCGAAGCAGGAGAAGAAGGCCGAGCCGAAGAAGGAGACCAAGCGCGTCGAGGCTCCGACCACCCGCTCCGACCGTCCGGCCGCCGCCGCGCCGAAGACCGAAGCCCCCAAGACGGGCAACGGCTCCTACGAGGTCAAGTCCGGCGACACGCTGGGCGCGATCGCCGACGCGAACAACGTGTCCGGTGGCTGGGAGAAGCTCCACGAGCTCAACAAGGACATCGTCTCGGACGCCGACCTGATCTTCCCGGGCCAGAAGCTGAAGCTCAGCTGAACCCGAAGGTGAGGCCGGAGCTGAACCCCGGCTGAAACCTGTGAGAACGGTCGTGGCCGCTTTTGCGACACGCAGTAGTTCCACACCTAGTTCCACACCTAGCTCCACCACGCAATCCCACCGCCCGGCGCGCAACCCCCTTCGCGCCGGGCGGTGCTGTGTGCGGGTGCCTCCGGCCTGACGGAGCCTCCGGAAAGCCGATGATCAAGGGCCCTATGTCCTGTAAGAGGGGCATTCAGGCCCTTTTTCGTCCCAGGACCCGGGCGGTCGGCTGGCCGAGTGCCCAGAGGCGGTTAGGCTCTAAGCGGCAAGGCCATCCCACGGCCTGACACGCCACCGCACACCCAGCGTCACATCCCAGAAGGAGATGCTCGTGCCGTCCATCGACGTCGTCGTAGCCCGGGAAATCCTGGACTCCCGAGGCAACCCCACGGTCGAGGTCGAGGTGGGCCTCGACGATGGCAGCACCGGCCGTGCTGCAGTCCCGTCCGGCGCCTCCACCGGAGCGTTCGAAGCCGTTGAGCTCCGTGACGGTGACCCCAACCGCTACATGGGCAAGGGCGTAGAGAAGGCCGTCCTCGCCGTCATCGAGCAGCTCGGCCCGGAGCTCGTCGGCTACGACGCCACCGAGCAGCGCCTGATCGACCAGGCGATGATCGACCTGGACGCCACCGAGAACAAGGGCTCCCTGGGCGCCAACGCCATCCTCGGTGTCTCCCTCGCCGTCGCGCACGCCGCGTCCGAGGCCTCCGACCTCCCGCTGTTCCGCTACCTCGGCGGTCCGAACGCGCACCTGCTGCCCGTTCCGATGATGAACATCCTGAACGGTGGGTCGCACGCCGACTCCAACGTCGACATCCAGGAGTTCATGATCGCCCCGATCGGCGCGGAGTCCTTCTCCGAGGCCCTTCGCTGGGGTGCCGAGGTCTACCACACCCTCAAGAAGGTCCTGCACACCAAGGGCCTCTCCACCGGTCTGGGCGACGAGGGCGGCTTCGCGCCGAACCTCGAGTCGAACCGCGCCGCGCTGGACCTCATCGTCGAGGCCATCAAGCAGGCCGGCTACGTCCCGGGCACCCAGATCGCGCTCGCGCTCGACGTCGCCGCGTCCGAGTTCTACAAGGACGGCAACTACGAGTTCGAGGGCAAGTCCCGCTCGGCCGCCGAGATGACCGACTACTACGCCGAGCTCGTCGAGGCGTACCCGCTGGTCTCCATCGAGGACCCGCTGTTCGAGGACGACTGGGCCGGCTGGAAGACCCTCACCGACCGCCTGGGCGCCAAGGTCCAGATCGTCGGCGACGACCTCTTCGTCACCAACCCCGAGCGTCTCGCCCGCGGCATCGAAGAGGGCTCGGCGAACGCCCTGCTCGTCAAGGTGAACCAGATCGGTTCGCTGACCGAGACCCTGGACGCCGTCGAGATGGCCCAGCGCAACGGTTTCAAGTGCATGATGTCGCACCGCTCCGGTGAGACCGAGGACGTCACCATCGCCGACCTCGCGGTCGCCGTGAACTGCGGCCAGATCAAGACCGGCGCCCCGGCCCGCTCGGACCGCGTCGCCAAGTACAACCAGCTGCTGCGCATCGAGGAGATCCTCGACGACGCCGCGGTGTACGCGGGCCGCAGCGCGTTCCCGCGGTTTCGCCCTGCGAACTGATCGAACACAGTAAGGGCTGATCAGTCCTTTAGGGTGCAAGCCTCCCTACGTCCCCGCACTCGGTCCCGTACCGTGTGCGGGGACGTAGTGCGTCGTGCGCATATAGGGGAGGCGGATCAATGGCCGGGAACCGGGACCGGTTCGCCACGTTCTCGACCGCGACCAGGCTCAAGCAGCTCGGTGAGCGGACCGCGGCGCACGTGTACCGCTCGCAGTCCCGCAGGCAGGTCCGCCGCAGCCGGCTCACCGGCCGGGCCGCGCTGCTCGTCCTCGTCCTCTGTACCCTGGTCGTCGCCCTCGCGTATCCGATGCGCCAGTACGTGTCCCAGCGCTCGGAGATCGCGAAGCAGCAGAAGGACGCCGTCTCCGCGCGGGACCGGCTGGAACGGCTGCGCGACGAGAAGGCCCGCTGGCAGGACAACGCGTACGCCGAGCAGCAGGCGCGCAAGCACCTGCACTTCGTCCGGCCGGGGGAGATCAGCTACATCATGACCGACCCCGGAGCCGCCGCGGGAGAGCAGCGCCGCGGCGGACAGGCCGCCACCGACCGGCCCTGGTACTCCAACGTCTGGGACGGCGTCGACAAGGCCGACCGCCCGGGCGACTGAGTCCCACCCATCCACGAGAACGAAAAGACTTCCTCCAGGCATGCAGACGCCCCCGCCCCAGACCGACCGGACCGAGCCGACCGCCGCCGACATCGAGGCGTTCGAACAGCAGCTCGGCCGCCCCCCGCGCGGGCTCCGCGCCATCGCGCACCGCTGCCCCTGCGGGCAGCCGGACGTGGTGGAGACCGCCCCGCGGCTCCCCGACGGCACCCCCTTCCCGACGCTGTACTACCTGACCTGCCCGCGCGCCGCCGGTGCGATCGGCACGCTGGAGGCCAACGGCGTGATGAAGGAGATGCAGGCCCGCCTCGCCGTGGACCCGGAGCTGGCCGCGGCCTACCGGGCCGCGCACGAGGACTACATCACCCGCCGCGACGCCATCGAGGTGCTCCAGGGCTTCCCGAGCGCCGGCGGCATGCCGGACCGGGTGAAGTGCCTGCACGTGCTGGTCGGCCACTCCCTGGCCGCCGGCCCGGGCGTGAACCCGTTCGGCGACGAGGCCCTGGCGATGCTGCCCGAGTGGTGGGCGAAGGGCGCCTGCGTCACCCCGTGCGGCGAGAAGAAGGCCGACGAGAACGCGGCGGCGGAGGCGGGCGCGTGACCCGCGTCGCGGCCGTCGACTGCGGTACGAACTCCATCCGGCTCCTCGTCGCGGACCTCGATCCCGCCACCGGCGAGCTGATCGAGCTCGACCGCCGGATGATCGTCGTCCGGCTCGGCCAGGGCGTCGACAAGACGGGCCGGCTGGCACCGGAGGCGCTGGAGCGCACCTTCACGGCCTGCCGCGAGTACGCGGCGGTCATCAAGGAGCTCGGCGCCGAGCGGGTGCGGTTCGTGGCGACCTCGGCCTCCCGGGACGCCGAGAACCGGGACGAGTTCGTCCGGGGCGTCCTGGACATCCTGGGCGTCGAGCCCGAGGTGATCAGCGGGGACCAGGAGGCCGAGTTCTCCTTCACCGGCGCCACCGGTGAGCTCACCGGCCGCACCGACCTGGAGCGCCCCTTCCTGGTGGTGGACATCGGCGGCGGCTCCACGGAGTTCGTGGTCGGCACCGAGCACGTCGGGGCGGCCCGTTCCGTCGACGTGGGCTGTGTCCGGATGACCGAGCGCCACCTGACGGTGGACGGGGTCGTCACCGACCCGCCGACCGGGGAGCAGATCGCCGCGATACGGGCCGACATCGAGGCGGCGCTGGACCTGGCCGCCGAGACCGTCCCGCTGGCCGAGGCGCGCACCCTGGTGGGCCTGGCCGGCTCGGTGACCACGGTCGCCGCGATCGCGCTGGGCCTGGAGGCGTACGACTCGGCGCGGATCCACCACTCCCGGATCCCGTACGAGACGGTCCGCGAGGTCAGCGAGCGGATGCTGACGCTGACGCACGCCGAGCGCGCGGCCATCCCGGTGATGCACCCCGGGCGGGTCGACGTGATCGGCGCGGGCGCCCTGGTCCTGCTGGCGATCATGGAGCGCGTCGGCGCCTCGGAGGTCGTGGTCTCGGAGCACGACATCCTCGACGGAATCGCCTGGTCCATCGCCTGACGGCCCGGCTCGAACGCACGACACGGCGCCCCCGGCGGATCCCGCCGGGGGCGCCGTCGTTTCCAGGACCGGCATCAGGGACGAGAAGGCCTCCTCGTCGGTGCGCCGTCACCCCGTTCGCCGAACAGGTCGGCCAGCAGCTCCGCCATGCTCACGGTCGACCCGCCTTCGGCCAGTACGGCCTCGGCCTCACGGCCGAGCAGCTCGTCGGCTGCCCCTTCGTCAGCGTTCTCACTCATGACCCCAGCGTGCACGCGGCTGTGTGCACGCGCGGCGCCAACCACAGCAAGGCGCTGGCCGCCCGGGCCTACCCGTCCAGCCGGACCGGCATCAGGAGCGAGAACGCCTCCTCGTCGTCGGGCCGGCGGATCGCCACGGGGGCCTTGGGGGCGCCGAGCTCCAGGATCAGCCGGTTCCGGGCTCCGGCGGCGAGGGCGTCCAGCAGGAACGCGCGGTTCAGGCCGACGTCGGCCGGGTCGTCGTCGTCGCCGTCGTCGCCGAGGGACACCGCACCCTCGGCGGTCACCCTGAGCACGCTGACGTCGCCGGTCGCGCCGTCCTGCTCGCGCTCGGCCGGGCGGACCGGGCCGTTTTCCAGGGCCTCGCGGAAGGCCTGCACGTCGACGGGGATCCGGCGTCCCGCGGGCAGGCTGACGAGGCGGCGGTAGTCGGGGAACTCGTGGCCCAGGCAGCGGCCGGCCGCCTGGCGGTCCGCCGCCTCGGTCTCCAGGGCCACGCGGTCGCCGTCCACGGTGAGCAGGACCGGACCGTCGTCGCTCAGCAGCGCCCGCATCGCGTCGGCCAGCGGGGCGGGTACGAGGAGCTGCAGGCGGGGACCGGTGATTCCGGTGACCCCGGCGCGGGCGACGGCCAGGCGGTACCGGTCGGTGGCCACGACGCGCAGCGCCCCGCCCTCGATGTCGAACAGGATGCCCCCGAGCATCGGCAGCTCGGGGTCGGCGGCGACGGCGAACCGGACCGCGTCCAGCGCGGCGGCCAGCTCGGGTCCGGACACGGTGAGCCGGGCGGTCGGTGCGGCGGTGGCACGGGGCGTGCTCGCGGACGCGCCGTTGGACGGGCTGGTGGACGGGCCGGTGGACGTGATCATGGGGTTCTCCCTGCGTTCGAGCAGCGCGCGGATCGCGGAGAACTCGCCGCGGGCGTCGGACAGGCCCCGTTCGAGCCGGAGCAGGTGCGCCCGGAGCAGGCCGCGGACCAGGTCGGTGTCCGCGCCGGCCCAGCCGGCCAGCACCAGCCGGATGTCCGCCACCGGCATTCCGGTCCGCCGGAGCCGGGCCAGCAGCCGGGCCTCCTCGACCTGTTCGGGGCCGTACCAGCGGTACCCGCTCGCCGGGTCCACCCGGACGGGAACCAGCACGCCGGCCCCGTCGTAGAACCGCAGGGCACTCACGCTCAGGCCGCTGTCGCGGGCCGTCTCGCCGATACTGCGCATCTCGTTCTCCACGCCCTGAACCCTGGTCCCTCGACCAGGTCGAGGGTCAACAGCGGGGGTCGAAAGCGGCCCCGGGGGGCCGTTCGGGGGCCTTAGGTCCTGTCGTCCACATGAACTTCGTGAAGTTCTTCACAAGGAAAAGGTGCCTGTGGGGGCTCTGGAGGAGCCTTTTGGGTGACTCGGGAGCCCCTCGGGCCTTCTTTTCGCTCGCGTTCGTGCGATTGGCGGCCGCCGCGAGCCGCTGGCGGTAGGTATCCACGAAGGCTGTGGTCTACTCCGCTTGAGGGCCTGGAGGCCAGGTCGGGACTGGTGTTCAACGACTCCCGTTACACCCTGGTTCCCATTTCGCGCCATGACCTCGGTCACGTGGGCCGCGGAGTGTAGCAGAGGGTCTTCGGGTCCTTGTGAAGGGGCTCACGAGCGTCACCCCTTGGGGTGCTGGATACTCGTTCCATGAGCACCACGGAGCGTCCCAGGATCCTCGTTGTAGGAGGTGGGTACGTAGGCCTGTACGCAGCCAAGCGCATCATGAAGAAGATGCGTTACGGCGAGGCGACCGTCACGGTCGTCGACCCGCGCTCGTACATGACCTACCAGCCCTTCCTCCCCGAAGTGGCCGCAGGCAGCATCTCGCCTCGGCACGTCGTCGTACCGCTGCGACGCGTGCTGCCCAAGGCTGAGGTTCTCACCGGCCGGGTCACGAACATCGACCAGGACCGCAAGGTCGCCGTCGTCACGCCGCTGGTCGGCGAGGCGTACGAGCTGCCCTTCGACTACCTGGTGATCGCGCTCGGCGCCATCTCCCGCACCTTCCCGATCCCCGGCCTCGCCGAACAGGGCATCGGCATGAAGGGCGTGGAAGAGGGTATCGGCCTGCGCAACCACGTACTCGAGCAGCTCGACAAGGCCGAGTCCACGACGGACGAGGACGTCCGCCGCAAGGCGCTCACCTTCGTCTTCGTCGGCGGCGGCTTCGCCGGCGCCGAGACGATCGGCGAGGTCGAGGACATGGCCCGCGACGCCGCGAAGTACTACTCCAGCATCAAGCGCGAGGACATGCGCTTCATCCTGGTCGACGCGGCCGACAAGATCCTTCCCGAGGTCGGGCCCAAGCTCGGCACCTGGGGCAAGGAGCACCTCGAGTCGCGCGGCATCGAGATCTACCTGAACACCTCCATGGACTCCTGCGTGGACGGCCACGTGGTGCTGAAGAACGGCCTCGAGGTCGACTCCAACACCCTCGTGTGGACCGCCGGCGTCAAGCCCAACCCGGTGCTGGCCCGCTACGGCCTCCCGCTGGGCCCCCGCGGCCACGTGGACGCCGAGCCGACCCTCCAGGTCAAGGGCACGGACTACATCTGGACCGCCGGCGACAACGCCCAGGTGCCCGACCTCGCCGCCCGCAAGGCCGGCGTGGAGAACGCCTGGTGCCCGCCGAACGCCCAGCACGCGCTGCGCCAGGCCAAGGTCCTCGGCGACAACGTCATCTCCGGGATGCGCGGCTTCCCGCAGAAGGAGTACGCGCACTCCAACAAGGGCGCGGTGGCGGGCCTCGGCCTCCACAAGGGCGTGGCGATGATCGTCATGGGCAAGATGAAGATCAAGCTCAAGGGCCGGCTCGCCTGGTACATGCACCGTGGCTACCACGGCATGGCCATGCCGACCTGGAACCGCAAGATCCGGGTCTTCGCCGACTGGACCCTCGGCATGTTCCTCAAGCGCGAGGTCGTCTCCCTCGGCGCCCTGGAGACCCCCCGCGAGGAGTTCTACGAGGCCGCCAAGCCGGCTCCGGCCGCCGTCGCCTCGGCCCCGGCCGAGAAGGCCAAGGCCTCCTGACCACCCCGTAGGACCCGGCAGGACCCGGCAGGACCAAGTGGTACCAGCAGGACCAGTACGACCCAGCGCGTCCCCGGAGGGGCCGCCCGCCATCCGTGGTGCGGGCGGCCCCTCCGGCATATTCCGGATCGGATCCGGGTATGCCGTGCGATCGGAACTTGTCTGAGCTTGTTGGAGGGTCCTGCATGAACGACGCCGCGCCGCGGCTGGCCGCTTCAGCCGAAACCCTGCTGGGGGCCCCTCTCCCCGTCCGGATCCGGGCCTGGGACGGCAGCGAGGCCGGTCCGCTCGGCGGTCCCATCCTGGTCCTGAACAACCGGCACGCCCTGCGCCGGATCCTGTGGAAGCCGGGCGAGCTGGGCCTGGCCCGGGCCTGGGTGGCCGGGGACCTCACCGTCGACGGAGACCTGTTCGAGCTGCTGGACCGGGTCGGCGGCGTGCTCTGGGAGCGGGACCGCGAGCCCGAGCCGGCCGCCGAGCGCACCGGGCCCGCCGCGCTGCTGCGCGATCCGCGCGCGCGGGCCGCCGTACGCAGCCTCGTGGGTCTGGCGCGGCCGTGGACCAAGCCGGCCCCGCCGCCCGAGGAGGCCGGCCCCCGCGGCGGCCCCCGGCAACCCCGGCACAGCAGGGTCAGCGACCGGCGGGCCATCAGCCACCACTACGACGTGGGCAACGCGTTCTACGAGCGGGTGCTCGGCCCGTCGATGGTGTACTCCTGCGCCTACTGGACCCCCGGCGGGAGCCTGGAGGACGCCCAGCGGGACAAGCTGGACCTGGTCTGCCGCAAACTCGCCCTGGGTCCCGGGGACCGGCTCCTGGACGTCGGCTGCGGCTGGGGCTCGATGGCCCTGCACGCGGCCCGGGAGTACGGGGCCAAGGTCACCGGGATCACGCTCTCGCGCGAACAGGCCGCCTACGCCCGCAAGCGGGTCGCGGAGGAGGGCCTGGCCGGCCTCGTCGAGATCCGGGTCCAGGACTACCGGGACGTCAAGGACGGCCCGTACGACGCCGTTTCCTCGATCGGGATGGCCGAACACGTCGGCGCCGAGCGCTACCGCACGTACGCCCGGAGCCTGTACGGACTGCTGCGGCCGGGCGGGAGGCTGCTGAACCACCAGATCGCGCGGCGCCCCGAACCGGACGAGGAGGCCTACCGGATCGACGCGTTCATAGACGCCTACGTCTTCCCCGACGGGGAGCTGTCCCCCCTGGGCACCACCGTCGGCGAGCTGGAGCGGGCCGGCTTCGAGGTCCGCGACGTGGAGGCGCTGCGCGAGCACTACGCGCTCACCCTGCGGGCCTGGGTGGCCCGGCTGGAGGAGCACTGGGAGGAGGCGGTACGGCTGACCTCGCCCGGGCGGGCCAAGGTCTGGCAGCTGTACATGGCCGCCTCGGCGCTCGCCTTCGAGCACAACCGGCTCGGGGTCAACCAGGTGCTCGCGGTGCGCACCGGGACCCGGTCGGCCTCCGGGATGCCGCTGCGGCGGGGAACCTGGGGCGCGTAGGGACCGTACTGCGGCGGGTTGGACCTTGGAGCTTCCTGTCCCAAGGTCCAACCGTGTTCCTTGCCGAACGTGTCGCTGTTAGGGAGGGTTCCGCTGACGTGCGCATCGGTGAACACTTTGTGTGGTGTTTCATCGCGCGATCGAACTGGATGCGTATCGCGACCGGGCAATACCTGCCTTTCCCGGATCTGGGTCATGTCGGCGGTGGATCAACGGCACAGTGGCAGTGTGAAGGCGGACGCGGGGCGCAAGTATCGTGCGTACCCCACCGGGGATCAGGATCAGGTCCTGACCGGGTGGGGTCATACGGCACGTGCGTTGTGGAACGTTGCTTTGGAGCAGCGCACGTACATGTGGGATCAGCGCCGGTACACCGTGCGGTCGGTCGAGCAGTGCAAGTACCTGACCACTGCCCGTGCAGATGTCGACTGGATCGGTGACTTGCCAGCGCAGGCCGGGCAGCAGATCCTGCGCAGCCTTGACCGGGCGTACGACAACTTCTGGGACCCCGGGCATCCGGCCCGGTTCCCGGCCCGGAAGAAGCGCGGGCATAGCCTGTCGATCCCGTTTCCCGGGCAGGCGGTGGAGTTCCGGAAGTTGAACCGCAAGTGGGCCGAGGTGCGTCTGCCGAAGCTCGGCTGGCTTCGGTTCAGGCTCTCCCGTGCCATCGGGGGGACGATCCGCAACGCCACCGTCTCCCGGGACGGCAACGGCTGGCACGTCTCCTTCGGCGTCCACACAGGCCGCGAGCCGGACGCGCCGAACGGGAAGCCCAGCTGCGGGGTGGATTTCGGCGTCACCGCGTCCGCGTTCGTGTCGACCGAGACCACGCCCCGCCTCATGCCGCCCACCCTCACCGCCAACGAACGAAAGCGGCTTCAAACGCTGGAGCAGCGCAAGGCACGCCAACTCGTCTACGCGAAGAAGCATCAGGGCGGGAAGTACAGCCGTCGGCTGCGTACGACGATCGCCCAGATCGCGAAGCTCACCACCCGGCGGGCCAACCGCCGCCAGGACTTCACGCACAAACTCACCACCGGCCTCGCCAAAAACCACGGCCTGATCGGCATCGAGGACTTGCGCGTGAAAAACATGAGTAAGTCTGCCAAGGGCACCGTCCAGATGCCGGGGAGGAATGTCCGGCAGAAGGCGGGGCTGAACCGGTCGATCCTCGATAACACGCCCGGTGAACGGCGCCGACAACTGGAGTACAAGGCCCGCATGTACGGGGCTGTACTCGTCGCCGTCCCGCCGTTCCACACCTCCCAGACCTGCGCCGTGTGCGGCCGGGTTGACCCCGAATCCCGCAAGGGATGCGGCCGGCTGTTCGCCTGCAGATACTGTGGGCACGAGGACGACGCCGACCACAACGCCTCGATGGAGATCGAGGCCCGAGCCCGCCGGACGGGTGGCTCGGACATCAACAGCACGCGCAGCGCCCCCAGGGTGCGAGTCCCGGCCACCGGCCGGAGGCGGATGCGTGAAGCCCCGAAGCCCGCCCACGCGAGCTGAAGGGAATCGCCCCCCGTGTACACGGGGGGCGAGGATCGTCACTCCGTCTTGATGGCGGTCAGCATGTTCAGCCGGGCCGCGCTGCGGGCGGGCCACATGGCCGCCAGGGCGCCGACGATGCCGGCCAGCAGCATGAAGATCGCGATCCGGTCGAAGGGGATGACCAGGGCGTAGTTCGGGATCGAGCCCTTGAGGGTCTCGCCCACGGCCCAGGCGATGAAGGTGCCGAGGGCCACGCCGATGACCGCGCCGAAGAGCGAGATCACGATGGCTTCCAGCCGGATCATGTTCTTGACCCGGCCGCGGTCCAGGCCGATGGCCCGCAGCATGCCGATCTCCTGCGTCCGCTCGTACACGGACATCGCCAGGGTGTTGACGACGCCGAGGACCGAGATGATCAGCGCCATGGCGAGCAGGCCGTACATGATGTTCAGGGCGGTGTTGATCATGCCGCCCATCTCGTTGCGGATGTCCTGCTGGGTGGCGAAGGTGATCGCCGGGTTCTTGCCGAGGGCGTCGACGAGGGCCTGCTCGCCCTTCGCGGAGGCGCCGCCGTCCATCTTGACGAAGACCTCGCGGATGTACGGCTTCTCGCTGTGCTGGGTGAGCAGGTTGTAGTCGACCACGTAGGAGGAGAGCATGCCCTCCATGTCCTTGAAGATCGCGCCGACCTTCAGGTCCGCCTTCTGGTCGTCCATGAAGGTGGTCTTCAGGGTGGAGCCGACCGACAGGCCGTTCTCCTTCGCGGTCTTCTCGGCGACGGCCACCTGGCCCTTGCCGAGGCTGTTGAGCTCCCCGCTGACCACGTCGATGTTGAGGAGCTGCCCGATGGTGGCCGGGTTGACGCCGGAGACGGAGTGGTACTGCCCGCCGTCACCGATCCGGAAGTCGCCGGCCTGCTGCGGGGAGACGGCCTTGACGCCCGGGGCCTTTTCCAGGGCCGGGAGCACGGAGGGGTTCATGCTGCCGAAGGCTTCGCCCATGGAGACCTTGTAGTCGGCCTTGAGGTTGTCCGTCGTCATCCGGTCGACGGCCTTGCCCATCGTGATGCCGAGCACGGACAGGGCGGTGACCAGGGTCAGGCCGATGGCCAGCGAGGCGGCGGTGACGGCGGTGCGGCGCGGGTTGCGGACCGCGTTCTGCGCGGCCAGCTTGCCGGCGACGCCGAAGACCTTCTCCAGCAGCGGGCGGACCGCCGCGATGACCGGGCGGGAGAGGGCCGGCAGCAGGATGATGATGCCGATCATCGTGAGGAAGGCGCCGGCGCCGATGAGCATCTTGCCCTCCTTGCCGGTCATCGCGCCGCCGAGGATGCCCAGCAGACCGAGCAGGGTGACGGCGCCGCCGATGCTGTTGCGCAGCACCAGGGACTTCGAGGAGGCCGGCAGGTGGGCGCTGCCCATGGCGGCGACCGGGGAGATCTTGGCGGTGCGGCGCGCGGGCAGCCAGGCGGCGAGCATCGTGACCACGATGCCGATGCCGATCGCCGCGGCGATGGTGACGGGGGCGACGACCAGCGGACCGGCCGGGATCTTGACGTCGAAGGCGTTCATCGCGGAGCGCATGCCGATGGCGAGCCCGACGCCGGCCACGAGGCCGATCGCGGAGGAGATCACGCCGACGACCAGGGCCTCGGCCAGGACCGAGCGCTTGACCTGGCCGCGGTTGGCGCCGACGGCGCGCAGCAGGGCCAGCTCCTTCGTGCGCTGGGCGACCAGCATGGTGAAGGTGTTGTAGATCAGGAAGATGCCCACGAAGAGCGAGATCAGCGCGAACGTCAGCAGCATCTGGTTCATGCTGCCCATGCCGGCCTCGATGTCCTTGGCCTGCTCGGCGGCGAGCTGCGCGCCGGTCTGGGCCTTGGCGTCCTTGCTGACGAGTGGCTTGATCTCGGCGAGCAGCTGGTCGGCGGAGGCGCCGGCCTTGGCGCTGACCGCGAGCTCGTCGTAGTAGCCGGGCTCCAGGTAGAGCTGCTGGGCGGTCGGGGTGTCGAACAGGACGAGCGAGCCGCCCGCGTTGACTGCGCCGTCCTCGGTGGTGAAGACGCCGGCGAGCGTGTACTCCTGGGCCGGGCCGTTGTCGGCCACCCGGACCTTGTCGCCCACCTTGTAGTTGCCGCGCTTGGCCGTCTCCTTGTCGAGGGCGATCTCGCCGGCCTTGGCCGGGCCGTTGCCCTCGGTGAAGGTGTAGCGGGGGTCCTTGCCGTCCTTGAGGGGGACGAAGTTGGCGCCGGTGTTGGACCAGCCGTTGCCGATCAGCTTGCCGTCCTGGTCGCCCACGGCGGCGAAGCCGTGGACGCGGCCGGCGGCGGCGTCCACGCCGCCGAGCGCCTTGACCTTGTCGAGGGTCTGCTGGCTGATGCCCGGCTCGCCCTCCTTGACGCCCTCGTCGTTGCGGGAGGGGCCGTGGGAGGTGACGGACACGGCGACGCCGTCGAAGCTCTTGGCGGACTGGTTCGACATCGCCTTGCCGACGGTGTCGGTGAAGACGAGCGTGCCGGAGACGAAGGCGACGCCGAGGACGACGGCGAGCACCGTCATCAGCAGCCGGGCCTTGTGCGCGAGCACGTTGCGCAGGGCGGTACGGAACATGGTGGAGGAGTCCAGGTGTAAGGGGTCAGCGGGGGCGGACGGCTGCGAGGGGGTGCGCGTCCCTCAGCTGGTGCGGCCCTTGGCGTCGAAGGCCTTCATGCGGTCGAGCACGCCGTCCGCGGTGGGCTGGATCATCTCGTCGACGATGCGGCCGTCGGCGAGGAAGATGACGCGGTCCGCGTAGGAGGCGGCGACCGGGTCGTGGGTGACCATGACCACGGTCTGGCCGAGCTCGCGCACGGAGTTGCGCAGGAAGCCGAGGACCTCGGCGCCGGAGCGCGAGTCGAGGTTTCCGGTGGGCTCGTCGCCGAAGATGATCTCGGGGCGGGAGGCCAGGGCGCGGGCCACGGCCACGCGCTGCTGCTGGCCGCCGGAGAGCTGGGTGGGGCGGTGGGAGAGGCGGTCGGAGAGGCCGACCATGGTGATCACCGAGTCCAGCCACTGCTTGTCGGGCTTGCGGCCGGCGATGTCCATGGGGAGCGTGATGTTCTCCAGGGCCGTCAGGGTCGGCAGCAGGTTGAAGGCCTGGAAGATGAAGCCGATCTTGTCCCGGCGCAACTGCGTGAGCTGCTTGTCCTTCAGGGTGGACAGCTCGGTCTCGCCGATGCGGACGGATCCGGCGGAGAAGGTGTCCAGGCCGGCCACGCAGTGCATCAGCGTGGACTTGCCGGAGCCGGAGGGGCCCATGATCGCGGTGAACTGGCCCTGCGCGAAGTCCACGGAGACGTTGTCCAGAGCGACCACCTGGGTCTCGCCCTGGCCGTACACCTTGGAGAGGCCGGTGGCGCGCGCGGCGACGGCCTGGGTGGTGTGCGGGGCGTAGTTCATGGTGGTCACGGAGCGACTCCAGTCAGGGGCGGGGCGTGCGGACCGGGCTCACGGTCCGCGGTTGGCGGGACCCTTCCATGGTCGCGGCGCCCACCCCCGCTCCGGATCAGCCGTGATGCCCCTTCTCCGGTCCACTGGAGTCTGACCGCGGAGGGGTGCGCCTCCTCCTTTGGTATGACAGCCGCCCCGGCGAAGGGCGGGGAGGCCGCCCGGCGGGCGTCCCGGGGCGGGTCGGCGGAGGCCGGTACGAGGGGGTGGCGCACGGGGTGGCGTACGGGGTGGCGCGGGCCATCGAAATCCCGTCAATCCCGTGGCCGCCATGATCGACGCCCGGAACGTGCCGACCGCGCCTTCTGCCCCCTGACGACCCATCAATCACCAATAAAATCAGACAACATCGGCGAGATGCCCAGGTGGGGGCGTGGGCGTTCCGGATAGGCTCGGCGCAGCGTTCAAGGCTTTTCCTACGGGGCCGCTACGCCCTGCCCGGATGGTGGAATGCAGACACGGCGAGCTTAAACCTCGCTGACCCTCGGGTCGTGCCGGTTCAAGTCCGGCTTCGGGCACGATGATGTTGAGGACGTTCCGTTTCAGGCCGGAACACGCGGAGGGCGGGGGCGCCACGGGTACCCCCGCCCGTCCCGCGCAGCGGCCCGTACCCGTGGGGAAAGATCCTCCTCCAGCAGTAGGGCGATTTCTTTGCGTTCGCATTACTCTTGATTCCAAGGCCGCGCACGGTGGCCATGGAGGAGTGAGATGAGGAGCAGCAACCCGGTCTTCTCGCGACGGGGATTCAGCCGCGACAACGGTGCTAACGCGGGCTTCGGCACGCAGCAGCCCCAGGCCCAGGCCGGGACCGCCACCAACCCGTACGCGACCAACCCCTACGCGACCGACCCGGCCACGGGTATGCCGCAGGCGCCGGTCCGCGGCAACGCGATGACCATCGACGACGTCGTGAGCCGTACGGCTCTGACGCTCGGCACGGTCATCTTGACGGCGGCCATCTCCTGGATCGCGCTTCCGGTCGACTCGGCCAACATCAACAAGTCGTACGGCATCGCCATCGGCGCCGCGCTCATCGCGTTCGTCTTCGCGATGATCCAGTCGTTCAAGGCCAAGCCGGTCCCGGCGCTGATCCTGGCGTACGCGGCGTTCGAGGGTGTCTTCCTCGGCGTCATCAGCTCGGCCGTGAGCACCTACGTCGGCCCCGGTACGGTCGTCCAGGCCGTCATGGGCACGATGTGCGTCTTCGCCGGCGTGCTGATCGCCTACAAGATGCGCTGGATCAGGGTGAACCGGCGCTTCGTCGGCTTCGTGATGGCGGCCGCCATCGGCTTCATGCTCCTGATGGTCGTCAACCTGCTGTTCTCCGCCTTCGCGGGCGGCGACGGCCTCGGCTTCCGCAGCGGCGGCCTCGGCATCCTCTTCGGTGTCATCGGCATCCTGCTCGGTGCCGCCTTCCTCGCCATGGACTTCAAGATGGTCGAGGACGGCGTGACCTACGGCGCCCCCCGCGAGGAGTCCTGGCTGGCGGCCTTCGGCCTCACCATGACCCTGGTGTGGATCTACATGGAGATGCTGCGCCTGATCTCCATCCTCAAGGGCGACTAGTACCCCTGTGGCCATGCGCTGAGCAGAGGAAGGCCCCGCGAGCACACGCTCGCGGGGCCTTCCCGCATGTCGGGGGTCAGCAGATCGGGTGATGGCGGAGTCGGGGGCTTCGGACGGGGGCAGGGGCCGGCTCAGCCGAACTTGCGGGCGGCCCTGCGCAGGTCGTACTCGTGGATGATCGCCTTGGCCTGGCCGTACGACAGCTCGTGCGCGCCGAGCAGCCAGCTGACCTTCTCTTCGAACCGGACGAGGGAGGGGCCGTCGTCCACGGTGCGGAGCCAGTCGGAGAGTTCACGACCCGTGGCCCGGGGGATTCTGTCGATCATGTTGCGGTGGGTCTGCTCGGAGAACTCGACGGACATGGGCGCCTCCGGAGGTATCGCCGTACTGCTCTCTTCACGCCACCGTGCCGGAGAGTTCGCCCGTTGGCAATGGCGCCGGGGCGGCGCGTAAGGTCGGCCGGGTGCTCGATACCTCACCCTTGACCGCCGCCGTGGAACGTTTCGCCGACCGGCTGCGGGCGGCTCCGCAGAGCCGGCTCCAGCAGGGCGCCGCCGAGGTGGCGCTGGACCTGGCCCGGGAGCTCTCGCTGCGGGCGCAGCGGCTGGAGGCGGCCTCCGCGGACGGCAGAGCCGCCGGGGAGGGCGCGGGGGCGGCTCCGGCGCGGACGATGCCCGACGCCGGGATCTTCGTGGTCGGCGACCAGGTGGCCGTGGCCGGGCTGGACCTCGCCGAGGCCCTGCACGCCGCGGCGGCGGGCTCGGCGGGCGCGGACACGGCGAAGGCCCCGTCCGAGATGCTGGACGAGGCCGTTCGACTGGTGGATCAGGCGGAAGCCGGGGCGCTGCGCTGACTCAGAGCGATGCGATGACGCGGTCGGCGAGGATGTAGACGTTGCCGTCCGGGTCCTCGGAGTCACCGCAGGAGAAGGTCAGGGCGTAGGCGCCCGAGATGCCTGAGCCGCCCAGCAGGACCGGTGCGCTGCCCGAGCGCAGGGCGTCGGCGAGCCGCTCGGCGGTCTCCCGGTGGCCCGGGGTCATGCAGAGCGTGGTGCCGTCGGTGAAGACGTACACGTCCAGGGTGCCCAGCGGGCCCGGGCGGACGTCCGCGAGGGCCGTACGGGCCTCCGCGAGCTCCTCCAGCCGGTTGACCGTGCGCTCGTGGTCGGCGCCGGGGTGCGAGGCCTGCACGGGGACGAAATCGGGGTGCGAGGGGTGGCGCCGGCGGGCGGCGGCCAGCTCGGCCGAGTCCTCCGGGTAGGTCTGGTAGTCCTCGGCGTCGTCGCCCAGGAGCGGCTCCAGGCCGACCATGTCCGCCTGCCGGGGCAGGAAGACGGGTCCCTCCTCGCCGAGGCCGGACAGGCCGCCCAGCAGCGAGGGGGCGTCGGCGGCGTCACGCGCCTCCTGGGCGGCCCAGAAGGCACGCGCCTCGGCGAGCTCGCGCTCGCGCTCCTCGGCGAGGGCCTCGGCGACGGCGGCTCGTATCTCGGCGGCGGGGGACTCCACGGCGCTGCGGGCGTGCGGGACGGTGGCACCACGGGGGTGCGTCACCGTCAGCTCACCGCGCAGTGCGGTGACCTGCTTGCGCAGGCCGTGGACGGCGTGCAGCGCAGCAGCGCCGACGGCCGTGGCAGCGGCCGTGGTCAGCAGTAGGGCAAGAGACATGGCGCTCACTGACTAACTCCTGATTGATTCGATCCCCCGACTTCCTACATCAGCTTGTCCCGTCCTGGGAATGGGCAGCAGTGCATTACGTCATGAATTGGACAGGGCTTTCGTCCCGATGCGCCCGCCCGAAAGGCGCCTGACCTGCGAAAACAATGATCCCCCAGGACTTAGGTCACATCCTGGGGGACATTTGGTCACAGAATGGCCGCGACAGGATTAGATTCGATGTCAGTACGGCGTACAGGATCAAGCAGATCCCTTACGGCGTCTGGCTTCGGCTCTTGAATCCCGACGGCCCCGCCCGCTCCGGACCTAGCTGAGCCGCTCGATCTTGCGGTCGCGCTGAGCTTCGCCTCCGCGGCGGGCAGGTGCCGCCCTTCGTGCCTCAGGACGACCCCTACCCGCCGCTCCGGCTCAGCTCAGCCGCTCGATGACCATGGCCATGCCCTGCCCGCCGCCGACGCACATCGTCTCGAGGCCGAACTGCTTGTCGTGGAACTGCAGGCTGTTGATCAGCGTGCCCGTGATGCGTGCGCCGGTCATCCCGAACGGGTGACCGATGGCGATGGCCCCGCCGTTGACGTTCAGCTTCTCCAGCGGAATCTCCAGGTCCCGGTAGGAGGGGATCACCTGGGCCGCGAAGGCCTCGTTGATCTCGAACAGGTCGATGTCGCCGACGGTCAGGCCCGCCCGCTTCAGCGCCTGCTTGGAGGCCTCGACCGGGCCCAGGCCCATGATCTCGGGGGAGAGGCCGGTGACCCCGGTGGAGACGATCCGGGCCAGCGGGGTCAGGCCCAGCTCGCGCGCCTTGGTGTCGCTCATGACGACCAGCGCCGCGGCGCCGTCGTTCAGCGGGCAGCAGTTGCCGGCCGTGATCAGGCCGTCGGGGCGGAAGACCGGCTTGAGGCCCTGGACGGCCTCCAGGGTGACCCCGGCGCGCGGGCCGTCGTCCTGCGAGACGACCGTGCCGTCCGGGGTGGTGACCGGGGTGATCTCGCGGGCCCAGAAGCCGTTCTTGATGGCTTCCTCGGCCAGGTTCTGCGAGCGCACGCCGAACTCGTCCATGTCGGCGCGGGTCACGCCCTTGAGCCGGGCCAGGTTCTCCGCGGTCTGCCCCATCCCGATGTACGCGTCGGGGGTCCGGCCGTCCTCGCGCGGGTCGTGCCAGGAGGAGCCGGTGGACTCGGCCACCTCCTTGGTGCGCGCCTCGGACTCGGCGAAGAGCGGGTTGTGGGTGCCCGGGATGCCGTCGGAGGAGCCGTTCACGGACCGGGAGACCATCTCTACGCCCGCGGAGATGAAGACGTCGCCCTCGCCCGCCTTGATGGCGTGCAGCGCCATCCGGGAGGTCTGGAGGGAGGAGGCGCAGTAGCGGGTGATCGTGGTGGCGGGCAGGTGGTCCATGCCCATCTGCACCGCGACGATCCGGCCGAGGTTGTGGCCCTGCTCGCCGCCCGGGAGGCCGCAGCCCAGCATCAGGTCGTCGATCTCGCGCGGGTCCAGCCCGGGAACCTTGGCGAGGGCGGCCTGGATGACCGTGGCGGTCAGGTCGTCCGGGCGGACGTCCTTCAGGGATCCCTTGAAAGCGCGCCCGATCGGCGAGCGGGCGGTGGAAACGATGACGGCTTCGGGCATCGGGGCTCCAAGGGAGGTGGTGTCGTACCGGGACCGCATGCGAAGTTACCGCCCCGTACCGTCGAGGTCACTGCCCTTGCGATGTGACTCCGGTCGCTCTGGCCGCATCCGCCGCGCCGCCCCCGGGGCCGGCCGGCGAGGCTCCTCCAGTCTGCTCCGTCAGGTCCTCGCCCGGCACCCGGCGCCTGCGCCGGTACTTGAGCAGGGCCCACGGGCCGCGGGCCCCGGTCACCTCGGTGCCGGCCTGTCCCGCCGCCGCCGAGGCGGCCTTGGCCACCGGGAGCATGTCCTCGTTGCGCGACACGTCCAGCCGGTCCGACTCGGGCCAGACGCCCAGGGCCGCGCACAGGGTCGGCAGGACGGCCATGGCGGCGGTCGCGTACCCCTCCGCCGACGGGTGGTAGGAGTCCGGGCCGAACATCTCGCGGGGGTTCGCCGCGAACTCCGTCCCCATCAGGTCGCCGATCGAGACGGTACGGGCGCCCAGCGCGAGCACCCCGATCGTCTGGGCGGCGGCGAGCTGGCGCGAGACCCGGCGGGCCAGCCACCGCAGCGGCTGGTACACCGGCTCGATGGTGCCGAGGTCCGGGCAGGTGCCGACCACCACCTCGGAGCCCGCGAGCCGCAGCCGGCGTACGGCCGCGGTCAGCAGCCGCACCGACTGGGTGGGCGGCATCCGGCGGGTCACGTCATTGGCGCCGATCATGATCACGCACACGTCGGGGGCCGGGCCGTCCCCGTCCAGCAGCAGCCCCGTCTGGCGGTCCAGGTCGTCCGACATGGCACCGGAGAGCGCCACGTTGCGCAGCTCCACCGGCCGCTCGGCCACCGCGGCCAGCCCCGAGGCCAGCAGGGCGCCCGGGGTCTGTCTGGCCCGCCGCACCCCCAGCCCGGCGGCCGTGGAATCGCCCAGCACGCCGAACCGCAGCGGGCCCGGACTCAGCTCCAGGCCGCCGAACTCGCTCCCGTACAGCCCGTCCGCGCGCGGCGGATCCGGCAGGCCGGTGCCGACCGTCCGCTTCGCGAACTGCATCTCCGCCACCACCAGACCCACCGCGGCGGCCCCGACGAGCCCGAGCCCGCCACCGCCGTACGCCGCTCCCGCCGCGATGCGGCGGGCCGTCCTCGCCCTGGACACCCTTCAAGCCACCTCCTTGGTCCCGCGGCCGGATCTTTGCGCGGTACCTGCCGTCCGTGCCCGTCCTGTTGACCTACCTGCCCCGTACTGCCGGTCGGCCAATCCCTTTCCGCATAGTCTGGCGGTGCCTCCCGGAGAACCCGTGGAGTCCCCTCCTTGGAGAACATGGTGCAATTCCACGACTCGATGATCAGCCTCGTCGGCAACACCCCGCTGGTGAAGCTCAACCGTGTGACCGAAGGCCTCCAGGCCACCGTCCTGGCCAAGGTCGAGTACTTCAATCCCGGCGGCTCCGTGAAGGACCGGATCGCCGTGCGGATGATCGAGGCCGCCGAACAGAGCGGAGCACTCAAGCCCGGCGGCACCATCGTGGAGCCCACGAGCGGCAACACGGGTGTAGGACTCGCCATCGTGGCCCAGCAGAAGGGTTACAAGTGCATCTTCGTCTGCCCTGACAAGGTGTCTGCGGACAAGATCAACGTCATGCGCGCGTACGGCGCCGAGGTCGTGGTCTGCCCGACCGCCGTCGACCCCGAGCACCCGGACTCGTACTACAACGTGTCCGACCGCCTCGTGCGCGAGACCCCGGGCGCCTGGAAGCCCGACCAGTACAGCAACCCGAACAACTCCCGCTCGCACTACGAGACCACCGGTCCCGAGCTCTGGGAGCAGACGGCCGGGAAGATCACCCACTTCGTCGCCGGCGTCGGCACGGGCGGCACGATCTCGGGCACCGGCCGGTACCTCAAGGAGGCCTCCGACGGCCGCGTGAAGATCATCGGCGCGGACCCCGAGGGCTCGGTCTACTCCGGCGGCTCGGGCCGCCCGTACCTCGTCGAGGGCGTCGGCGAGGACTTCTGGCCCACAGCCTACGACCCGAACGTGACCGACGAGATCATCGCGGTGTCCGACAAGGACTCCTTCCAGATGACCCGCCGCCTCGCGAAGGAGGAGGGCCTGCTCGTCGGCGGCTCCTGCGGCATGGCGGTCGTCGCCGCGCTGCGGGCGGCCGAGGGCCTCGGCCCGGACGACGTGGTGGTCGTCCTGCTCCCGGACAGCGGGCGCGGCTACATCAGCAAGATCTTCAACGACGAGTGGATGGCCGGACACGGCTTCCTGGAGGACGCGGGCCCCTCCGCCCGCATCCGGGACGTGCTCGCGGACAAGTCGGGCGGCATCCCCTCCCTGGTGCACATGCACCCCGAGGAGACCGTCGGCGAGGCCATCGAGGTGCTGCGCGAGTACGGCGTCTCGCAGATGCCGATCGTCAAGCCGGGCGCCGGTCACCCTGACGTGATGGCGGCCGAGGTCATCGGCTCGGTGGTCGAGAAGGAGCTGCTGGCGGCGCTGTTCGCGCAGCGCGCCTCGCTCGGCGACCCGCTGGAGAAGCACATGAGCGCGCCGCTGCCGCAGGTCGGTTCGGGCGAGCCGGTCTCCGAGCTGATGGCGGTGCTCGGCGAGGCCGACGCGGCGATCGTGCTGGTCGAGGGCAAGCCGACCGGTGTGGTGAGCCGTCAGGACCTGCTGGCGTTCCTGGCCAAGGGCGCCAAGTAGCCGCTGCGGCCCGTACGGCCCGTGCAGTCGGTACGGGGCGTGCGGGCCGTACGGGTGCGTGCGCGGGCGACGCGCAAACGGTACGGGCCCGACACGTGACGGCAGCACCCGCTTAACACGGCTCCGGCACAGTGGTGGTTGTCGGCAGGGAAGCCCGGGAAACCGGGAACCCGGCCGGCGACACGAACGGCGTCGGCGCACCTCCGGAGCGGCTCCCGGACCGCGTTGGACGCCACGGACGCGCGGACGGCCCTGACCCGGCCCGTGTCCTGCGCGGGGACCGCCGTCGTCCCGCCCCCGGGAAACCGGGGTGCGGCGGTCCCCGCGCATACTCCTTTTCCGGCGCGCCCCTCGCACGGTCCGGCCCCGGCGGATCAGTCCAGGGAGTCCGGGCTCCGGCGCCGGCGGAACTTCGCCGCGTGGACGTAGTTGACGCCCAGGATGCCGAGCCAGGCGACGACCAGGCCGCTGAGATCGGCGTGGGCGGCGCCGATCGCGGAGAGCGGGATCGCCAGCACCAGGGTGACGATCGCGAAGCCGAAGCGCTCGCCGAAGTTGCCCTCCGGGGACTGTGCGGTGCCCGGGGGTGTGCCGCGGGCCGCGGACAGCCGCTCCTCCGCGAGGCGCCGTCGGACCTGCGTGTCGACCTTCTCGACGAACGAGTCCACCAGTGCGGCCTCGTACTCCGCTCCCAGCTCCCGCCGGGCGTCGAGCGTGGCGGAGAGTTCCTTCTTCAGCTCTTGGGACTCCATCCCGCCAGCCTAGGAAGCCCCGACCGCGACGGCACTGGGGTTAGCCCCCGTATCGCGGCGCACGAGCCGGCGGACGGGGCGGACGGCGATGAGGGCGAGGGCGCAGCCGAGGCTGATCGCGGCGCCGGCCAGTAGGAGGGGGCGGACGCCGAAGTGGCCGCTGGCGGGGCCCGAGAGGACCTGGCCGAGGGGAATGGCGAGGATCGAGCCGCCGACCTCGTACGCGGTCACCCGGTTGAGACGGTCCTGCGGTATCTGGGTCTGCACCGTGGTGGACCACTGCACGCCCCAGAACGCCCAGCCCACGCCGCTGACCGCATAGCCGAGCATGAGCAGGGGCAGCGCCGGGACCAGGGCTGCGGCGAGCGGCATCATCGGGAACAGGAACATCGCGAAGCCGCCGCCGAGGAGCGGCCTGAGCGGACGCAGGCGGATCGCGACCAGGCCCCCGAGGACGCAGCCGGCTCCGAAGGCGCCCTCCGCGTATCCGAAGGCGGCCTTGCCGTGCTCCTCGATGATGGAGGCCGCACCGAGCGGGGTGAGCGGGCCCCAGACGAAGACCCCGAGCACCCACCAGATCAGGATCACCGCCCACAGCCAGGACCTGGAGCGGAACTCGTCCCAGCCCTCCCGCAGGTTCGTGAGCGTGGACTGCGAGCGGTCGGCTTCGAAGCGGGGGAGCCGCAGAGCCAGCAGGCAGATCCCGCTGATCGCGAAGGTGGCGGCATCGATCACGAACACCCAGGCCGTCGAGGTGGCGGCGACGAGGACGCCGGCGAGCGCGGGCCCGCCCATCGTGGCCATCCCCTGACTCACCCGCAGCACCCCGTTGGCCCGGGTGGGGTCGGTGGAGACCTGGGGGACGAGGCTGGCGGTGCCCGGCTGGAACATCGCGGTGGCGATGCCGCCGAGGACGGATCCGCCGATCACGAACCACAGGGTGGGGTGGCCGAGCCAGAGGTAGACGGCGAAGGAGCCCTGCGCCACGCACCGGACCGCGTCGGCGCCGATCATCTGCGGCAGGGGGTGGAAGCGGTCCGCGATCACCCCGCCGAAGACGATGAAGAGGGCGAAGGATCCCATCCACGCGCCCAGCGCGTACCCGATGCCGCTCACCCCGTAGCCGAGGGAGAGCATGGCGACGGCCAAGGCGACCGGCATCATCGTGTCGCCCAGCATCGAGACGATGCGGGCGGTGAAGAACAAGCTGAAGTTCCTGGTCCAGAGGTGGGGTCCGGGCAGGGATGGGGCGGAGACGGACGAAGACGCCATGGGGGGCCAATTCGCTTGGATGAGAAGGGGTGTTGACCGGCGGATCTCGGCGGCCGAGCCTTGAGGATCAAGGCCCGGCGGCCGGCCGGTCAAACGAATTGATCCGGGGTGCGACAACTGCGCCGAGGTCTCGGATCGCGGGCGCGGGTTGCCGTCCTGCATAACCGCATGCAGAGTGCTCGGTGACTGAATATCCCGTCGGTGGCCGCCCGGCCGCCCGGCGGACGGGACGGAGGGGAACGGGATGAGCGAGAGCCCTGCGGCCCGGCTGCAGAAGCTGTTCGAGGGGCACCGGCTGACGCCGACCCAGCGGCGCATCGCGCACTGCATGGTGCGCGGGGCGGCGGAGGTGCCGTTCCTGTCGAGCGTGGAGCTCGCCGAGCTGGCCGGGGTGAGCCAGCCGTCGGTGACCCGGTTCGCCGTGGCGCTGGGCTTCGACGGCTATCCCGCGCTCCGCCGCCATCTGCGGGAGGTGGCCCCCGCCGAGCGGGCCGGTGGCGGGGACGAGGACGCGTACAACGAGTACCAGCAGGCCGTGCAGGGCGAGATCGAGAACCTGCGTCAGCTCTCCGCGATGCTCGCCGACCCGGAGCCGGTACGGGAGGCGGGGCGGCTGCTGGCCGGGTCGAGCCCGCTGCCCGTACTGGGGCTGCGCGCGGCGTCCTCGCAGGCGCGCGGGTTCGCGTACTTCGCCGCGAAGGTCCACCCCGACGTGCGGCTCCTCGACGAGGGCGGCTCGATGCTCGCCGACCGGATCGACGCGGCCGCGGGCGCCGGGGCCTCGGCGCTGCTGTGCTTCGCGCTGCCCCGGCATCCGAAGGAGGTCGCGGAGGCCCTGGAGCACGCGCGGGGGGCCGGGCTGACCGTGGTGACGGTCGCCGACTCGGCCTTCGCCCCGGTGGCCCGCCACTCCGACCTGCTGATCCCGGCGCCCGTGGGCACCGGCCTGGCCTTCGACACGGCGTGTGCGCCGATGCTGCTGGGGCGGGTGCTGCTGGAGGCGATGGCGGACGCGCTGCCGGACGCGCAGGCGCGGCTGGAGGCCTTCGACGCGCGGGCCGCGGCGCGCGGGCTGTTCGTCGAATAGTCCTGGGGTGGAGGGGGCTCAGCGGTAGTTCAGCTCCGCCAGCTCGGTGGCGAGGCGCCTGTTCAGCGCCGGGCCGCGGGCGAGGAGCGGGAGCAGGGTGTTGCGTACGGCGCGCAGGGCGGGGTTGCGGGTGGTGGCGATCCGGGTCATCCGGTCGGTGAGCGCCACCACGCGCAGGGCGACGGGGCGGCGGGTGGCCCCGTAGGCGTCGAGGGCGGCGTCGGCGTCGGTGTGGGCGTGGCCATCGGCGTGGGTGGCGGCTGCGGCGAGGGCGCGGCCGAGGGCGTGGCCGTCCTGGATGCCGGTGTTCATGCCCTGGCCGCCGGCCGGGCTGTGCACGTGCGCGGCGTCGCCCGCGAGCAGCAGGCGGCCGGCGCGGTAGCGGTCGGCGACCCGGTGGTGGACCCGGAACCGCGAGGACCAGACGACGTCGGTGACGGTGGCCTGGCCGGGGGCGCGGCGTCCAGCAGGGCCTGGACGAAGGGCAGGTCGGGCTCGGCGGGGGCTTCGTCGACGGTGGCGACCACGCGGTAGCGGCCTCCGGGGAGCGGGGCCACCACGGTGAGGCCGGCGCCGCCGAAGGTGAGGGAGACCTCCCGGGGGCCCGGGGTCCAGTCCATCGTCACGTCGGCGAGGACGAAGGACTCCTCGTAGGCGCTGCCGGTGAAGCCGATCCCGGCGGCCTCGCGGACCGTGCTGTGCATTCCGTCGGCGCCGACGGCGTAGGAGGCCCGCAGGGTCTCGCCGGTGGCGGTGGTGAGGGTGGCCCCGGCGGCGTCCTGGGTGACGGCGGTGACCTCGTACGGGCGGTGGACCTCGTGGCCGAGGGCGCGCAGCCGGCCGAGGAGCACGGCCTCGGTCTGGTCCTGCGGAACCATCAGGGCGTACGGGTGGGCCGTGGGCAGGCCGTCGAAGGAGACGGCGGCGAGCGGGCGGGCGCCGTCGCGGATCCGGAACCGGGTGACGGCCGTGCCCCGCCGGACCAGCTCGGCGCAGGTGGCCGGGTCGAGCTCGTCGAGGACCTCCAGGGTGCGGGCGTGGACCACGGCGGCGCGGGAGGTGTTGGCGCCCGCGGCCTGCCGGTCCAGGAGCACGAAGTCGATGCCGGCCTCGGCGAGGGTCAGGGCGAGGGCGAGGCCGGTGGGGCCGGCGCCGACGATGGCTACGCGGGTGGTGGCGGGGAGCGACATGGTGTTCTCCTCCTGGATGCCAACGGTTGTTGGCCAACGGTTGTTGACTCAAGGATGCGGCGGCCGCTGTGGTATGTCAACGGTTGTTGGCCTACGCTTGTTGGCATGACGCGAGACGTGGTGGGCGGGGCGAACGGGGAGACCCGGGGCGGGCAGACCAAGGCGGCGATCCTGCGGGCGGCGCGGGAGCGGTTCGCCGCGCAGGGGTACGAACGGACGACGATCCGCGGCGTCGCGGCGGACGCGGGGATCGACCCGTCGATGGTGATGCGGTACTTCGGCAGCAAGGAGGGGCTCTTCGACGCGGCGCTGGCGGTGGACCTGCGGCTCCCGGATCTGTCGGGGGTCCCGGCGGGGGAGTTGGCGCGGGTGCTCGTACGGCACTTCGTGGAGCGGTGGGAAGGTGATCCGGCGGACGATGCGCTGCTCGTGCTGTTGCGCTCCGCGGTGACCAATGAGGCGGCGGCGGCGCGCATGCGGGAGGTCTTCGCCTCCCAGGTCGCGCCGGCGCTGGCTGCGGTGCTCGGGCCCGAGCGGGGGTTGCGGGTGGCGGGTCTGGTCTCCACCCACCTGCTGGGCCTGGCCCTGACCCGCTACTTGCTGCGCCTCCCTCCGATGGCGGCGCTCCCGCCGGAGGCGGTGATCGAGGCCCTGACCCCGGCCCTGCAGGCGACCCTCCTGTCCACCCCCTGAGGGTGCCGCGTGGGGGCCGGTGCCGGGGGCGGGGTGGGGTGTCGGCCTGGACTGAATGATTTAGGCGCCTTGTGCGCAGCTTCGACAGTGGGTGGGTGTACCTGCGCCACAAATCACGCTTTACGTCCCGGCCGACACCCCACCCCGCCCCCGTCCCCGTCCCGGGCCGCCGCCGACCGCGCCGCCGCCGGAGGGTGGGTTTCTCCAGCCGCCCGACGTTGGGCCTTTTCGGCCGCCCGGTCTTGGGTCCTTTCAGCCGCCCGGGGTTGTTCCTTTCAGCCGTCCGGCGTTTGAGGACCGGGGTCTGGGGCGGAGCCCCAGGGGTTCGGGCGCAGACCGGTACCTCGCATTCAGCCCCGCCGGCGTTTGAGGCGCGGGTCAGGGCTGGCCCTGGGAACGGTGGAAGGGCGGGTAGGGGACTTCGGCCCGCGCAGCGGGGGCTTGGGGGCGCGGCCCTCGGGGTGTCAGAGGAGGGCGTCGGGGGTGGCTGCGCCCGCTTCGGCGGGGATCGCGGACGGGGGCTGGGCCGCGCGGGCCAGGGCGAAGCGGACCTCGTCCGAGGGGGCCACGGAGAAGCCGTGCACCGCCGGCCGCGGCAGGCTGTTGTAGCCGTAGTGCGCGGTGAAGGCGTACGCCCCCGTGTCGGGCACGCAGACCAGGTCCCCGGGGGCCAGCAGCGGCAGCTCCCGCGCCGCCGCCAGCAGGTCGCCCGCGAAGCACGCCGGCCCCGCGATGTCCTGCGCAACGACCGGCCCCGTCAGCGGAGCCCCCTTCGCGGAGTACGGCAGGATCCGCAGCGGCCAGGCCGCCGGGGCGTACACCGTACGGGTGGCCACCTGGACCCCCGCGTGCGTGAGCGCGATCGGCCGCCCGCCGGTGGTCTTCGTGTACTCGACGCGTGACAGCACCAGCCCGTGCTTGGCCGTCAGGGACCGCCCGAACTCCGTGACCAGCCCGTAGGCCCCCGAGAAGAGCCCGGGGACGGCCGCGCGCAGCGTGCTCACGTACTCCGCGTAGGTGGGGGTGCTCGTGTCCGAGGTGAAGTTCACCGGCAGGCCGCCGCCGATGTCCAGGGTGTCGACCTGTCGCCGCCCGGCCGCCTCGTTGATCTCCTCGGCCAGGGTGTAGAGCTCCCGTACTCCTTCGGCGATGAGCGCCAGCGGCACACCCTGGGAGCCCGAGTGCGTGTGCAGCCGGGTGAGCCACGGCCGGTCCAGGTAGGCCCGTACGAGCCACTCGCGCGCGCCCGGATCGCGCAGCGCGATGCCGAACTTCGAGGTGGCCGTGGCGGTGGACAGGGCGTCGATGCTGCCGGCTCCGGTCTGCGGGTTGATCCGTACGCCGATCGGGGAAGCGGTGACCGCTGTCGCGACGAGGGCGTCGAGCCGTTCCAGCTCCTGGCGGTTGTCGGCGTTCACCGCGACGCCCAGGGCGAGGGCCTCCCGCAGTTCGGCGGCCGTTTTCGCCGGGGAGTCGAGGACGATGCGCTCCGGCGCCACCCCGGCCGCGCGGGCCAGGGCCAGCTCGCCGGGGCTGGCCACCTCGCAGCCGAGCCCGGCGTCGGCGAGCAGCCGCAGTACCGGGACGAGCGGGGCCGCCTTGACGGCGAAGGCGTGCAGGACGGGGGTGCCGGGGGCGAGGGCCTGGGTGAAGGCGCTGGTCAGGGCGGTGGCGGAGGCTCGGATGCCGGCCGTGTCGAGCAGGCAGAGGAGGGGGGCGTCCTCGTGGATCAGGCCTTGCTCCACGACGGCCCGTACGGCCAGGTCCCGTCGCCGGGCGACGGCCTCGGCGGTATCTGTGGCGGGGTGCGCGTGTGCGTCGGCTGCCATGTCCGCCATCCCATCATCCGGCGCGTCCGCCCGCAGCTGTTGACTGAATCTATTCAGGAGGGAAGGATGTGAATAGATCGACCAACACCGGAGGAGGCACCGCCATGTCAGGACCCCGCCCCGTACGTGCCGCGCGAGGTACCGAGCTGAGCACCCTGGGATGGCAGCAGGAGGCCGCGCTGCGGATGCTCCAGAACAACCTCGACCCCGAGGTCGCCGAGCACCCCGACAAGCTCGTCGTCTACGGCGGCACCGGCAAGGCCGCCCGCGACTGGCGCTCGTACGACGCGATGGTCCGCACCCTCCAGACCCTCAAGCAGGACGAGACGATGCTCGTCCAGTCCGGCCGCCCGGTCGGCGTGATGCAGACGCACGAGTGGGCGCCGCGCGTGCTCCTCGCGAACTCCAACCTGGTCGGCGACTGGGCCAACTGGGAGGAGTTCCGCCGGCTGGAGAACCTGGGCCTGACCATGTACGGCCAGATGACGGCCGGTTCGTGGATCTACATCGGCACCCAGGGCATCCTGCAGGGCACTTATGAGACGTTCGCGGCCGTCGCCGCCAAGCTGCATTCAATCGGCAAGGGAGGGGTCAACGGAACGCTGGCCGGCACCATCACCCTCACCGCCGGCCTCGGGGGCATGGGCGGCGCCCAGCCGCTGGCCGTGACGATGAACGACGGCGTCGCCATCTGCATCGACGCGGACCCGCGCGCCATCGACCGCCGCATCGAGCACCGCTACCTGGACGTCAAGGCCGACAGCCTGCGGCACGCGCTGCAGCTCGCCGTCGAGGCGCGCGACGCCCGCAAGCCGCTCTCCATCGGCCTGCTCGGCAACGCCGCCGACCTCCTCCCGCAGATGCTCGCCGAGGGCGCGCCGATCGACATCGTGACGGACCAGACCTCCGCCCACGACCCGCTGGCCTACCTGCCCGTCGGCGTCGACTTCGACGACATGGCCGACTACGCGGCCAAGGACCCGGCGGGCTTCACCACCCGCGCCCGCGAGTCCATGGCCACGCACGTCGAGGCCATGGTCGGCTTCATGGACGCGGGCGCCGAGGTCTTCGACTACGGCAACTCCATCCGCGGCGAGGCCCAGCTGGCCGGCTACGAGCGCGCCTTCGCCTTCCCCGGCTTCGTCCCCGCCTACATCCGACCGCTGTTCTGCGAGGGCAAGGGCCCCTTCCGCTGGGCGGCGCTGTCCGGCGAGGCCTCGGACATCCACAAGACCGACAAGGCGATGCTGGAGCTCTTCCCCGAGAACGAGTCCCTGCACCGCTGGATCAAGATGGCCGGCGAGCGCGTCCACTTCCAGGGCCTGCCCGCCCGCATCTGCTGGCTCGGCTACGGCGAGCGCGACAAGGCCGGCGAGCGCTTCAACGAGATGGTCGCCGACGGGACGCTCGCCGCGCCGCTGGTCATCGGCCGTGACCACCTCGACTGCGGCTCGGTGGCCTCCCCGTACCGCGAGACCGAGGCCATGCTCGACGGCTCCGACGCGATCGCCGACTGGCCGCTGCTCAACGCCATGGTCAACGTGGCCTCCGGAGCCTCCTGGGTCTCCATCCACCACGGCGGCGGCGTCGGCATGGGCCGCTCCATCCACGCGGGCCAGGTCACGGTCGCCGACGGCACCAAGCTCGCCGGCGAGAAGATCCGCCGCGTCCTGACCAACGACCCGGGCATGGGCGTCATCCGCCACGTCGACGCCGGCTACGAGATCGCCGAGACGGTCGCCGACGAGCGCGACGTCCGCATCCCGATGCGCGAGGGCGACGACGCGTGAGCGAGGACGCTACGGCCGGAGCCTCGTTCCACGAGATGTGGGCCGAGCTCCGGCCCATCGGCCGCCACGCGGACTCCGGCGGGTACCGCCGCTACGCCTGGACCGGCGCGGACGCCGACTGCCGGAGCTGGTTCCGGGCGCAGGCCGAGGCGCGCGGGCTCGCGTACGAGACCGACCGCAACGGCAACCAGTGGGCCTGGCTCGGCGACCCCCTCGCGGGGGACGCCGTGGTCACCGGCTCGCACCTGGACTCCGTCCCCGACGGCGGGGCCTTCGACGGCCCCCTCGGGGTGGTGTCCTCCTTCGCGGCCCTGGACGAACTCCGCAGGAGGGGAGCGGAGTTCGCCAGGCCACTTGCCATCACCAACTTCGGTGACGAGGAAGGGGCCCGCTTCGGCCTCGCCTGCGTCGGCTCCCGCCTCAGCGCCGGGCAGCTGACCAAGGAGAAGGCGTACGAGCTCCGCGACGCGGACGGCGTCAGCCTCCCGCAGGCCATGGAGGCGGCCGGATACGACCCGGCCGCCATCGGGGCCGATCCCGAACGCCTCGCCCGCATCGGCGCCTTCGTCGAACTGCACGTGGAACAGGGCCGGGCCCTCGACCTGTCCGGGGACCGGGTCGGCATCGCCTCCGCGATCTGGCCGCACGGCCGCTGGCGCTTCGACTTCCGCGGCGAGGCCAACCATGCCGGCACCACCCGGCTGGCCGACCGCCGCGACCCGATGCTCACCTACGCGCAGACCGTGCTCGCGGCCCGCGCCGAGGCGGCCCTCGCCGGGGCCGTGGCCACCTTCGGGAAGATCGCCGTCGAGCCCAACGGGGTCAACGCCATCCCCTCCCTCGTACGCGGCTGGCTCGACTCCCGCGCCGCCGACCAGGCCACCCTCGACACGGTCGTGACCGCGATCGAGAAGGCCGCCCGCGAGCGCGCGGACCAGGAGGGGATCGACCTGGACGTGGTCCGGGAGTCCTTCACCCCGGTCGTCGAGTTCGAGCACGCCCTGCGCGAGGAGATGAACCGGATCCTCGGCGGGTCCGTCCCCGTGCTCGGCACGGGCGCGGGACACGACGCCGGAATCCTCTCGGCGGCCCTCCCGACCGCCATGCTGTTCGTACGCAACCCCACCGGGGTCTCGCACTCCCCGCGGGAGTTCGCCGCCGAGGACGACTGCGTGGCAGGCGTCCTCGCCCTCGCCGACGTACTGGAAGGCCTCGCGTGCCGCTGAAGACGTACTGGCTGGAGCACGCCTGGCTCGGCACCCATGTCGAGCCGGGCGTCGCCCTGGACGTAGGAATGGACGACGGGCGGATCGCCGCCCTGCGGACCGGGACCGAGACCCCGCCCCCGGGAGCGGAGGTCCTGCGCGGCCTGACGGTCCCGGGCCTCGCCAACGCGCACAGCCACGCCTTCCACCGGGCCCTGCGCTCCACCGTGCAGGTCGGCAGCGGCACCTTCTGGACCTGGCGCGACTTCATGTACAAGGTCGCCCAGAACCTCACCCCCGACAGCTACTTCGCGCTCGCCCGCGCCGTCTACGCCGAGATGGCGCTGGCCGGCATCACGGCGGTGGGCGAGTTCCACTACGTCCACCACGCCCCGGGCGGAGCCCCGTACGCCGATCCCAACGCCATGGGCGAGGCCCTGATCGCGGCCGCCGCCGAGGCCGGCATCCGGATCACCCTCCTCGACACGGCGTACCTCTCGTCCGGCTTCGGACAGGCGCCCGAGCCCCACCAGCTCCGCTTCTCCGACTCCACGGCCGACGCCTGGGCGGAGCGGGTCTCGGCCCTCAAGCCCCGCGAACACGCCCTGATCGGCGCCGCGATCCACTCGGTCCGCGCGGTACCGGCCGGGCAACTGGCCACCGTGGCCCGCTGGGCCGAGGAGCGCCGGGCCCCGCTCCACGTCCACCTCTCGGAGCAGACCGCCGAGAACGACGCCTGCCTGGCGGCCCACGGCTGCACGCCGACCCGGCTGCTCGCCGACCACGGGGTGCTCGGCCCGCGCACCACGGGGGTGCACAACACGCACCTCACCGACGCGGACATCGCCCTCCTGGGCTCCACCGCCACCGGCACCTGCATGTGCCCCACCACCGAACGCGACCTCGCCGACGGCATCGGCCCGGCCGTGCGCCTCCAGCGCGCGGGCAGTCCGCTCTCGCTGGGCAGCGACAGCCATGCGGTGATCGACCTGCTCGAAGAGGCGCGGGCGATGGAGCTGAACGAGCGGCTGAGCAGCCGGACCCGGGGCCACTGGACGGCCAACGCCCTGCTCACCGCCGCCACGGAGGACGGGCACGCCGCCCTCGGCTGGTCGGAGGCGGGCCGCCTGGAGGCGGGCGCGCTCGCGGACTTCACCACGATCGCGCTGGACTCCGTCCGTACGGCCGGGGCGCTGCCCCGCCTCGGCGCGGAGACGGCCGTCTTCGCGGCTTCCGCCGCCGATGTGCGCCACACGGTGGTGGGCGGCCGCCACATCGTCCGCGACGGAGCCCACAGCCTGGTCGAGGACGTCCCGTCCGCCCTCGCCGCCACCATCGCGGCCCTCCGCGGCTGACCACTCCGCCTGCGGCGGGCCCTCCCCCACCCCGCCCCTTCCCGAAACCGGGGGCGGAGCCCCCGGTTTCGGGAAGGGGCGGGGTGGGGGAACAAACCACTCGACGACCCGAGGGATCATGACCACCACAGCCATCACCAACATCGGCAGCCTCGTCACCAACGACCCCGCCCTGGGCGACGGCACCCCCCTCGGCCTCATCGCAAACGCGACGGTCGTCATCGAGAACGACACCATCGCCTGGGTCGGCCCCGCCGACAAGGCCCCGTCCGCCGACGAGGCGTTCGACGCGCAGGGCCGGGCGCTCATCCCCGGCTTCGTCGACTCCCACTCCCACCTCGTCTTCGCGGGCGACCGCACCGCAGAGTTCAACGCCCGCATGTCCGGCCGCAGCTACTCCGCCGGAGGCATCCGCACCACCGTCGCCGCCACCCGCGCCGCCTCCGACGCCGAGCTCGAAGCGAACCTGCTGCGCCACCTCCACGAGGCCCGCCGCCAGGGCACCACCACCTTCGAGACCAAGTCCGGCTACGGCCTCACGGTCCAGGACGAGGCACGAGCCCTCCGCATCGCCGCCGCGCACACCGAGGAGGTCACCTACCTCGGCGCGCACATCGTCTCCCCCGACTACGCCGACGACCCGGCCGGCTACGTGGACCTCGTCACCGGCGAGATGCTGACCGCCTGCGCCCCGTACGCCCGCTGGGTGGACGTGTTCTGCGAGAAGGGCGCCTTCGACGGCGACCAGGCCCGCGCGATCCTCACCGCCGGCGCCGCCGCCGGGCTGATCCCGCGCGTCCACGCCAACCAGCTCTCCCACGGCCCCGGCGTGCAGCTCGCCGTGGAGCTGGAAGCCGCCTCCGCCGACCACTGCACCCACCTCACCGACGCCGACGTGGACGCCCTCGCCCAGGCGGCCGGCACCACCGTCGCCACCCTGCTGCCCGGTGCGGAGTTCTCCACGCGCGCGCAGTGGCCCGACGCCCGCCGGCTCCTCGACGCGGGGGTCACCGTGGCCCTGTCGACCGACTGCAACCCGGGCTCCTCCTACACGAGTTCGATGCCGTTCTGCATCGCCCTCGCCGTCCGCGACATGGGGATGACCCCGGACGAGGCCCTGTGGTCCGCCACCGCCGGCGGCGCCCGCGCCCTGCGCCGCACCGACATCGGCACCGTCACCCCCGGCGCCCGTGCCGACCTGGCCCTGCTCGACGCCCCGAGCCACGTCCACCTCGCCTACCGGCCGGGCGTTCCGCTGGTCTCGGCCGTCTGGCAGAAGGGCCGCAAGACGGCCTGAAACAGCCGGAATCCGGACGCCGCAGGCCGCCCCCGGGTGCGGACCGCGGTCTCTGGACGGCCCCTGGACGGCCTCTGGGCAGCCTATGGACGGGCTGTTGATACGGCGCTGTCCTTTGTCTTCCCTCCGTAAGGCACCGGGGCTACCTTGAGCCACCAATCTGATGTGCCGTCAGTAACTTGTGGCCCAAGGTTCGAGGGGAAGACGAAGGTGTCCGACCGGAAACGCTCCACCGTGCTCGCGCTGGCCTCCGCGCTGGCGGGGGCGGCGGTACTGCTGGCCGCCCCCGCAGCCCATGCGGCCGTCGTCGACGTCCAGTACGACTGCAAGACCCCCATCGGGGACAAATCGGCGGTCTCGCCGATCGAGATCAAGGGAGTCAAGGAGGGCAGCGGGTACAAGCTGACGATGTCCTTCCAGAAGGGCGTCTCCTCCAGCCCCATCGAGCTCGGCAAGGGCGCGATGACGCCCAGTGCCGTGATCGTGGTCGACGGCGCGGAGAAGGTGTCGGTACCGGTCTCCGGTCCGCCCAACCCCGAGGCCGTTCCGGCCAACACCCCCATCAAGATCAGCGACCTCTCGGGCACGTACACGCCCAAGAAGTCCGGCAAGGTCACGCTCACCGCGGGCGTGCTCACGATCAAGGCGATGGGCACGACCACCACCTGCACCCCGGGCAACAGCCCCAAGCCGTCACTCGAACTCGACGTGACGGCCCCCGGCGGCGGCAGCGCCACCGGATCGACCGGCTCCACCGGGGAAAGCCTCCCGCAGACCGGCCCCGAGGACTCCGCCATCGCCCTCGGAACCCTAGGCGCCACCGTGATCCTCTCCGGCGCCGCCGGCGTGCTCTGGCTGACCCGGCGCGGCCAGCGGGCCCGGTCCTGAACGGAGCGCACCCGGTCATGCCCGTGCTCCACTCGCCCCGAAGGTCCGGCGGGATCCTCCTCGCCGCCGTGGCCGCCGCCGTGCTCTCCTGCGCGGTGGCGGCCCCGGCCGCCGCCGACGACCCCGGCTGGACCGCCGAGCCCGTCGCCGGGAGCGCGCCGGCGGCGGCGAAGGCCGGGGCCCGCCCGTACTCCGCACGCCCGTACTTCTACGTCGCGGGTCCCTCCGGCACGGTGCTGGAGGACCGCCTCGCCCTGGCCAACACCAGCGACCGGGAGCGCACCATCACCCTGCGCGGCGCCGACGTCTACAACACGGCGGACGGGGCCTTCGCCGTGCGCTCCGCCGAACCCGCCGCCGGAGGCGGCTCGGAAGGCCACGTCACCGGCGCGGGGCTCTGGATCAGCTTCGGCACGAGCACGACGGTCAAGGTCCCGGCGCGCACCCGCGCGGTGGTCCCCTTCACCGTCACCGTGCCGCCCGGCGCCCCGCCCGGTGACCACCCGGCCGCCGTCGTCGCCACCGAGTCCGGCCGCGAGGTGGGCGTACGGGTCCACCTGCGCGTCGGCGGCCCGGCACTGGCGGCGCTCACGGTCGAGGACGTCGCCGTACGGGGCAAGGGCGCGGCCGCGCGGGTCGCGTACACCCTGGTCAACCGGGGCAACGTGGCGCTCACCCCCGAACTCTCCATCACCGCAGAGGGCACCTTCGGCAAGGTCGCGGGCCGCAGCACCCGCACCCTGCCGGTCGAGGTGCTGCCCGGCCAGCGCGTGGAGCTGACCGAACCCTGGCCCGGCGCGCCCGTGTTCGACCGGGTCGCCCTGACCCTCGCCGTCACGGCCCCCGGCGGCGCCCGCGCCACGGGGAGCGCCTCGGCCTGGTTCGTGCCGTGGGGGATCGCGGGCTCGACCGGCCTCGGGCTGCTGGGCCTCGGCGCCGTCGCGGCGGCCGCGCTGCTCCTCGAACGCAAGCGGCGGATCCGGTCCGGCGACGGGCCAGGGCCGTCGCCGCACGGGAGCGCCGTACCCGAAGAAGCCCCAGCGCCGGAACACGAGTTGACGGGAGCACCCAGGTGAGCGCCAAGGCCGGTGGGAGATACGGCGGCAAGGTCAGGGCCCTGGTCGCGGCGGGATGCGCGGGGCTGGCGGGGCTGGTGGTGTGCGCGCTGACGCTGTTCCCAGCGGCCCCGGCCGCCGCGGACGACGGGGCCAAACCCGCGGTGGCCGTCTCGCTCAAGGAGGCCGCCAAGGGCACGGAGATAGCCGTCACCGGAACGGGCTGGCGGGCCAAGACCATGGTGATGCTGCTGGTCTGCGGGCAGAACATGATCGGCGGCACCAACAGCTGCGCCAATGCCGACGGCGTGGCCGTCTCGGTCGCCGACGACGGGCACTTCTCCGCCCAGCTCCCGGTGGTCGCCCCGCCCAAGCCCTGCCCCTGCGTGGTCAACGTGACCTCCGTCAACGGGGACCAGTCCACCGTCGCGGCCCCGCTGAAGATCACCGACCACCCGGTGGCCGACCTGCCCGCCGAGGGCGGCACGGCCCGGCTCGCCCTGCTCACCGGAGTCCAGCTCAAGGGCGAGGACGGGGTGCTGACCTGGTTCGGGGCCCCGCCCGGCCGGAAGTTCACGGTCACCGTGGGCAATCTCGGCTCCGCCGCGGTCAAGGACCCGGTCTTCCAGATCGGCACCGCCCAAGGGGTGTTCGCACCGACCTGGGAAGAGGTCCGCTGGAAGGGCACCATCCCGCCCGGCGGCAAGGCCGAGGTCTCCCTCGACGCCACCCTGACCGCCGGCGCCCACGGGGACTACACCCTCTCCCTCAAGTACGGGGAGACGGTCCTGGCCACGCAGCCCTGGGGCGTGGCCCGCCCGTACGGGGTGCTGCTGTTCTGGGGCCTGCTCCTGCTGGTGATCCCGGCCGGGATCTTCCGGATCGGCATGGCCGTCGTCGACAAGGTCCGCCCGCGCGCGGGTCTCTCGGCGATGGGCGGCCGCCATCGCGGCCACCGGCCGCAGCCCGACCCGGCGGCGTCGGTGACCGCCCGGCTGCCGCGCATCCCGGCGGTACGGGGACCCGCGCGGGGCCCCGTACGAGGACCGATGGCCCGCTCGGCCCCGGCGGCCGAACCCCCACAGACCACCACGGCGGTACTGCCGTGGTTCACCCCGGACAGCGCGCCGGGGACACCGGATCCCTCCACGGAGCCGGCTCCATCAGAACCAGCACCGCAGACGTCCGCACCGACTGAGAACGGTCCGACGACGAAGGGACTTCATTGAACCCTCCCCCAGCTGAAGCAGGGGGATTCCTGGCTCACGCTGCCTGCGAGTCAGCGACTCGACAGGTCTTCCACGATCAACACCAGCCGGGTTGGAACCAGCCCGGTTTGGTACGGCAAAGCTTGGAGGTGCTTGTGTCGTCTTGGTTCTCGATCGACACGGTGTACGCGCTTGGTTCTCGCAACGCACAGCGTGCACCCTACCCGATCACGTGGGCGGTCTTTCGCCCTGGGGACGGAACCCCGTTCCCTGCCCTGCTCCGCAGGGGTCCGATTCCTCCCCGGCCTGAAGGCCAGGGCATCCTGGGAGGTCCCCGCTGAAAACCCAACGGAGGGCGAGCGCGGCCGCGGTCGCGCTGCTGCTCAGCGGCGCGGGCATCGCCATGGGGGCCACGCCCGCTCAGGCTGACGTGGTCGATGTCCAGTACGACTGCAAGACCCCCATCGGGGACAAGTCGGCGGTCTCGCCGATCGACATCAAGGCCGTCAAGGAGGGCGCCGGCTACAAGCTGACGATGTCCTTCCAGAAGGGCGTCTCCTCCAGCCCCATCGAGCTCGGCGCGGGCGCGATGACCCCGAGCGCGAAGATCGTCCTGGGCGGCGCCGAGACCGGGGCGGTCGACGTCACCGGCCCGGCCAACCCCGAGCCCATCCCGGCCAACACCCCGATCAAGATCAGCGACCTGTCGGGCACGTACACGCCGAAGAAGTCCGGCAAGGTCACCTTCACCGCCGGCGTCCTGCTGATCAAGGCGATGGGTACGACCTCCACCTGCACCCCGGGCAACAACCCCAAGCCGTCCCTGGAGCTGGACGTGACGGTCGGGGGCCCCACGCAGCCCCCGACGAGCCCGCCGCCGAGCAGCAAGCCGCCGACGAGCCCGCCGCCGAGCAGTCAGCCGCCGACGAGCGCCCCGCCGAGCAGCCGGCCGCCCACCAGCCAGCCGCCCACCAGCCCCGCACCCTCCCCGTCCGGTGGCGGCCAGACCGACTTCCCGGGCCAGACCGTCGACGTCACCTTCGACTGCGGGAGCTTCATCCAGGGAGGCCCGCTCAAGGGCAAGGTGACGATCAACGCGAAGAAGAACGGCGGCAGCTACGACCTGACCGCCACGACCGCCAAGGGCGTGATGAACAGCCCCATGGACCTTCCGGCGGGAGCGCTCCAGCCCTCGCTGGACATCAAGCTCGGCGGCGCCGACAGCGGCATCGTCAAGGTCAGCGGCCCGGGCAACCCCGAGCCGATCAAGGGTGGCGCGCCGGTCAGCCTCAGTGACATGAAGGGCAGCTACAAGCCCGGCAAGACCGGCAAGACCACGCTGACCCCGGACAAGCTGACGATCAACGTGGTCATGGCCCCGGGTGCCGCCCCGATCGTGGTGCCCTGCGCCGCGACCGCCAGTGCGGTATCGCTCACGCTGGACACCGCCGCCCAGCCCGGCGGCTCCGGCACCTCCGGCACCTCGGGCAGCGCCTCCGGCACCTCCGGCGGCCTCGCCCAGACCGGAGCCGCGGACGACGGCGGGATCAAGGCCCTGGCCCTGGTCGCCGGCACGGTCATGCTGCTCGGTGCGGCGGTCTTCACCTTCACCCCGTGGCGCCGCCTGCGCGGCCAGCGGTAACGCACGCTCGCAGAAACAGAACGGCCCGGCACACCTCGCGGTGTGCCGGGCCGTTCGCCCTGTCGGGGAGTGCGTCAGTGCACGCCGCCCATGAGGGGCTGGACCTTCTTGCGGTACATGTAGATCGCGATGCCGGCGAGGATCGCGAGCACGCCCTGGGTGGCGAACCAGCCCTGGGTGTCCGTCGGGGCGCCGAGGAGCTGGAGCAGCGCGATCGTGGAGTCACCGGCGGTGACCGCGAGGAAGAAGACGCCCATCATCTGGGAGGCGTACTTCTGCGGTGCCAGCTTGGTGGTCAGCGACAGGCCGACGGGGGAGAGGGTGAGCTCGCCGACGGTCTGGATGAAGTAGACGCCGACCAGCCACATCGGGCTGACCTTCGTGTCACCGGTGGCCACACCCTGGGCCAGCATCATGACGCCGAAGGAGACACCGATCATGACCAGCGCGAAGGAGAACTTCGCGAGGGTGGTGGGCTCCTTGGAGCGACGGGCCAGCGCCACCCACAGCATCGCGAACAGGGGCGCGAGAGCCATCACGAACAGCGGGTTCAGCGACTGGAACCAGCTCTCCGGGAAGTTGAAGCCGAACAGCGTGCTGTCCGTGCTGTCCTTGGCGAACAGGGCCAGCGTGGAGCCGGTCTGGTCGTAGATGGCCCAGAAGATCGCGGCGGCGGCGAAGAACCAGACGTACGCCGACATGCGCGAGCGCTCGACCCCGGAGAGGTCCTTGTCGCGCTTGATGCGCAGGAGTGCCCAGGCGGGGAGGACCAGACCGGCGATCGTCAGCGGCCACAGCGCGTAGTTGATCGTGAAGATGCCGGCCAGGCCGATGATCGCGTAGGCGGCGGCGGCGACGCCGAGCCAGATCAGGCCCTTCTTGAGGACGGAGGACTTCTCGGCGGCGCTCAGCGGGCTCGGAACCTGGTTCGAGACCGGGCTCAGGTGGCGGAAGCCGAAGAAGTAGAAGGCGAGGCCCAGGGCCATGCCGACACCGGCCATGGCGAAGCCGAGGTGCCAGTTGATCTCCTGGCCGACGTAGCCGATGGTCAGCGGGGCCACGAAGGCACCGAGGTTGATGCCCATGTAGAAGATCGTGAAGCCACCGTCACGGCGGGGGTCGTTCTTGTCGGTGTACAGCTGGCCGACCATCGTGGAGATGTTGGCCTTGAGCACACCGGAACCGGCGGCGATGAGCGCCAGGCCGATGAAGAACGAGACGGACGACGGCACGGCCAGCAGGAAGTGACCCGTCATGATCACGACACCGGCTACGGCTACGGCCTTGCGGGCGCCCCACACGCGGTCGCCGAGCCAGCCGCCCGGGAGGGCGAGCAGGTAGACCATCGCGTTGTAGACGGAGTAGATCGCGACCGCGGTCGCGTCGTTCATCCCGAGTCCGCCGTCGGCCACGTTGGTGGCCAGGAAGAGCACGAGGAGTGCGCGCATGCCGTAGAAGCTGTAGCGCTCCCACATCTCCGTCATGAAGAGGAAGGCGAGGCCGCTGGGGTGTCCGAGGAAGGTCTTCTCGGTGGAGGGGTCCGCCGAGCCCTTCGTCAGGCTGGAAGCCATGGTCGATCCTTGCTTGCTCGGGACGCGCGGCTTCGTGAGCTCAACGGCGCCCGGTGAGGGGTGGCCGGTACCGGCAGCGGGTGTCCCGGCCCCCACGCCCGGGGGGTCTCGCTCCGCGGGGGCGAAGACGAAGGAACATCCGTAACCGGGATCCACGCCCGTCGCGCTCCATCGCGCGAAGGGCCCGGCCCATAGGTCATTCACTGCCATCTGGCCCGGAACGGGCGGTGCGACAACAATGCCTGCCCGATCAGGACAGAAATAGAGACTTTCGGCTGGTTTTGGCTCGAAAGTCTCTCAGGTAGTGCATCAGGCGTCTCGACACCATACGACACGACAGTGGCGCATATGAAAGCACTTGAGAGATGGATCACAGGCCACGGTGGAACCAGGAGACCATATTCGAAGGTCGTTGGTCCTTCATAAGGCCAGATAGAGAGGGGTCTGTAGGCAGGCCTCTTCTTTCCCCCGCCGCGGACTACCATCACCCACATGACGCGTGTACTGCTCGCCGAGGACGACGCATCCATCTCGGAACCCCTGGCCCGCGCCCTGCGCCGGGAAGGGTACGAGGTCGAGGTCCGGGAGGACGGCCCCACCGCCCTGGACGCGGGACTGCAGGGCGGCATCGATCTCGTCGTCCTGGACCTGGGCCTGCCGGGCATGGACGGTCTGGAGGTCGCCCGCCGGCTGCGCGCCGAGGGCCACGGCTTCCCGATCCTGGTCCTCACCGCCCGCGCCGACGAGGTCGACACGGTCGTGGGCCTGGACGCCGGCGCCGACGACTACGTGACCAAACCCTTCCGCCTCGCCGAGCTGCTCGCCCGCGTCCGGGCCCTGCTGCGGCGCGGTTCCACCGAGGCCGCCCAGCCCCCCGCCACCCACGGGGTGCGCATCGACGTCGAATCGCACCGCGCCTGGATGGGCGAGGAGGAGCTCCAGCTCACGGCGAAGGAGTTCGACCTGCTGCGGGTCCTCGTCCGCGACGCCGGCCGGGTCGTCACCCGCGACCAGCTCATGCGCGAGGTCTGGGACACCACCTGGTGGTCCTCCACCAAGACCCTCGACATGCACATCTCCTGGCTGCGCAAGAAGCTCGGCGACGACGCGGCGAACCCCCGCTACATCGCCACCGTCCGCGGAGTCGGCTTCCGCTTCGAGAAGAGCTGAAACCACCCGGGACCACATAACCCCGGGACCGTACAACTAGGGCATTCTCTGATCCATGCGCCGCCGCCTGATCAATTCCACGCTCGCCGTGGTGCTCGTCGTCATCGCCGTCTTCGGGGTCTCCCTCGTCATCGTCGAGACCCGCACCATCACCAGCAGCGCCCAGGACCGCATCGAGTCCGAGGCGCTGCGGCTGGTGGGCATCGTCGAGAGCGACGTCCTGGAGAAGAAGCCGGTCGACGCCGGTGCGCTCGCCGAACAGCTCGACCCCGGCCGGTTCGCCCGGATCACGATCCCCGGCCGGGAGCCGGTCGAGATCGGGAAGCCCATCACCGACAGCGTCATCCGGGGCACCGCCCTCGGGGAGCAGGGCGAGGTCGTGGTCGTCGAGGAGCCCCGCTCCATCGTCACCCGCGAGGTCGGCCGGACCCTGGCCGTGGTCGGCGCCGTCGCCCTGCTCGCCGTCGTGGCGGCCGTCCTGCTCGCCGTACGCCAGGCCAACCGGCTGGCCTCCCCGCTGACCGACCTCGCCGAGACCGCCGAGCGCCTCGGTTCCGGCGACCCGCGCCCCCGCCACAAGCGGTACGGGGTCCCCGAGCTGGACCGGGTCGCGGACGTACTGGACTCCAGCGCCGAGCGGATCGGCCGCATGCTCACCGCCGAGCGGCGCCTGGCCGCCGACGCCTCGCACCAGCTGCGCACCCCGCTCACCGCCCTGTCGATGCGGCTGGAGGAGATCACCGTCACCGACGACCTGGAGACCGTACGGGAGGAGGCGACGATCGCCCTCACCCAGGTGGAGCGGCTCACGGACGTGGTCCAGCGGCTCCTGACGAACTCCAGGGACCCGCGCACGGGCTCGGCCGTCCCCTTCGACCTGGACGAGGTCGTCAAACAGCAGCTGGAGGAGTGGCGCCCCGCCTACCGCAGCGCCGGCCGGGCCGTCGTCCGCTCCGGGAAGACCGGCATCCGCGCCGTGGGCACCCCGGGCGCGGTCTCGCAGGTCCTGGCGACCCTGGTGGAGAACTCCCTCATGCACGGCGGCGGCACCGTGGCCCTGCGCACCCGCGTGATCGGCAACCAGGCCGTACTGGAGGTCACGGACGAGGGACCGGGGGTCCCGCCCGACCTGGGCAACCGGATCTTCGAGCGGGCCATCAGCGGCCGGAACTCCACCGGCATCGGCCTCGCCGTGGCCCGGGACCTCGCGGAAGCCGACGGCGGCCGCCTGGAGCTGCTCCAGACCCGGCCGCCGGTGTTCGCGCTGTTCCTCAGCCGCACCGCACCGGACCGCTCCGAGCCGGAGCAGACGGTCCGCTGAGGGCGGCCGGAGGCGGGGCGGCGGGCAGAGGCGGGAGGCCTCAGTTCGCGGCGGTCTCCGGGGTCCGGGCCGCCGGGGCCTGTATGTCCGCCGGGGCCTGGCCATCACGCTGCTCGACGACCAGCGAGGCCGCGGGCGGCGCGGGCAGGGCCTTGAAGACCCAGGTCCGGTAGGACCAGAAGCGGAACACGGTGGCGATGCCGATGCCGGTGAACTTGAAGAAGTTCGAGGCGAGCGGCCCGTCCCAGTGGAAGCCGTACGTGGCCGTGAACAGGATGCCGTTCTCGATCACGAGCCCGATCGCGCTGAACGCGACGAACAGCCCGAGCTCACGGGTCCGTCCCGCCCCGGTCCGGTCGGCCCGGTCCCGGTAGGCGAAGTAGCGGAAGCCCAGGTAGTTCGTGACGATGGCCACCAGGGTGGCTATCACGCCCGCGCGCACCATCTGCAGATCGGTGACGTGCCGGATCAGGTTGAAGACACCCAGGTTGACCAGGACCCCCAGCCCGCCGACGGCCCCGAACCTGGCGATCTCGCGCGCGAGCCCGCGCACGCGGCCGAGGACGGATCCGTTCTCCGACTTGCTCATATGAGGCTCAGTCCTGTCTTCGGGGCCCCCGTATGAGGCGTCACACGTTTTATCTGCGCGCGCCCATGCTAAGTGTCGCCCCACGGGTACGTCTGCGCCTTCGGACACCGTGCGACACACGGCACACCCGCCACCCGCGACAGCCGCGTACAGGCCACGGACACCCCCATGCGCGTCCAGATGGCGGAATACCGCCGGATACCCTGGAGGAGTGACGTTCCCGGTAGTCGGCATGGTCGGCGGCGGACAGCTCGCCCGCATGACCCACGAGGCGGGTATCCCCCTCGGCATCAGATTCAAGATCCTCAGTGACACCCCACAGGACTCGGCGGCCCAGGTCGTGAGCGACGTCGTCATCGGCGACTATCGCGATCTGGAGACCCTGCGCGCCTTCGCGCGCGGCTGTGACGTGATCACCTTCGACCACGAGCACGTGCCCATCGCGCACCTGCGGGCCCTGGAAGCCGACGGCATCCCCGTCCGCCCGGGGCCCGACGCGTTGGTGCACGCCGCGGACAAGGGGGTGATGCGCGCCAAGCTCGACGAGATCGGCGCGCCCAGCCCCCGCCACCGGATCGTGAGCGATCCGGCGGACGCGGCGGCCTTCGCCGAAGAGGTCGGCGGGTTCCCCGTCATCCTCAAGACGGTGCGCGGCGGGTACGACGGAAAGGGCGTGTGGTTCGTCCGTACGCAGGCGGACGCCGAGGCCCCGTTCAAGGCGGGCGTCCCGGTCCTGGCCGAGGAGAAGGTGGACTACGTCCGCGAGCTCGCGGCCAACATCGTCCGCTCCCCGCACGGCCAGGCCGTGGCCTACCCCGTCGTGGAGTCCGTCCAGGTGGACGGGGTCTGCGACACGGTCATCGCCCCGGCCCCGAACCTCTCGGAGGCCCTGGCCGGCGAGGCCCAGGCCCTGGCCCTGCGCATCGCCAAGGAGCTCGACGTGACCGGCCACCTGGCCGTGGAGCTCTTCGAGACCACCGACGGCCGGATCCTGGTCAACGAACTGGCGATGCGCCCGCACAACAGCGGCCACTGGACCCAGGACGGTGCCATCACCTCCCAGTTCGCCAACCACGTACGGGCCGTCCTGGACCTCCCCCTCGGCGACCCGCGCCCCCGCGCCAAGTGGACGGTCATGGCCAACGTGCTCGGCGGGGACTACCCCGACATGTACGCGGCGTACCTCCACTGCATGGCCCACGACCCCCAGCTGAAGATCCACATGTACGGCAAGGACGTGAAACACGGCCGCAAGGTCGGCCACGTCAACACCTACGGCGACGACCTGGACGATGTGCTGGAGCGCGCACGTCACGCAGCCGGCTACCTCAGAGGAACGATCACCGATTGACCTGCCCCCTCCCTAGCGGGAGGGGGTTCCCACCCTCGCGCGTGGGGCTTCCTGCTTCACCACGGACCGCCCCGGCCGAGAGGAGTACTCCCGTTGAGGCACGACGTCCGCTCCACAGGCAGTGACCGCCAGCCCGGCGGCCAGAAGGTTGATCGCCGCGTTCCCGTCCCGGTCATGGGTCGTTCCGCAGCTCTCGCATGTCCACTCACGGACGTTCAGGGGCATCGCGTCGGCGACGGTCCCACAGGTCGAGCACAGCTTGGTGCTGGGGAACCAGCGATCGACGGCGATCAGCTCGCGCCCGTACCAGGCCGCCTTGTACTCCGGCATCCGCCGCAGTTCGCCCCACGCCGCGTTCGTGATGGCGCGTGCGAGCTTGCGGTTCTTGAGCATGTTCCGGACCTTCTCTCCGGTGGAGAGCGTGACCAGGGCCGTCAGCCCGACATCGATTCCGATCGCGTGCGCCGTGTCCGGCATCGATGCCGGGGCGTCCTCGCACAGGAGGGACACGAACCAGCGATGTGCACGGTCACGGGAGACCGTCACCGTCGAAGGCATCGCCCCCGTCGGCAGGGGCCGGGACCATACGATCTCCAGCGGGGCGGCCATTTTCGCGAGCGTCAGCCGACCGTCCGCGTAACGGAAGGCGCTGCGCGTGTACTCGGCGGTCTGCCGGGCCCTCCGTTTCGATTTGAAGTGCGGATAACGTGCTCGCTTCTGCCAGAAGCGGACGAACGCCGCGTGCAGGTGCCTCAGTGTCTGCTGGAGCGGTACGGAGGACACCTCGGCCAGATAGGCCAGATCAGAGGTCTTCTTCCACGCCGTGAGCATCGCCGACGTCTGCCCGAAGTCCACACGCTCCTGGCGCGTTGCCCACGCCTCGGTCCGGGCGGCGAGGGCCAGGTTGTAGACCCTCCGCACGCACCCGAACGTCCTCGACAGCTCCGCTGCCTGCGTGTCGTTCGGATGGAAGCGGTACTTGAACGCCCGCTTCACAGAAGAATTCCCCACGTCCTGGACGCTAGGGGCGGTCACCACCCGAATACAACCCCAGGTGAAGGCATCACGGAGCGGTAGACCACCGCGACGCGGCTCAGGGCCGTGGATGCGTTTGCCAACCCGGCAGACTCCGGGAATTACCCACGCAAGGAGATTGGGATGAGCACGTCCCCCGCAGCAGCTCCCGTCATCGGCATCGTCATGGGCTCGGACTCCGACTGGCCCGTCATGGAGGCCGCCGCCCAGGCCCTCGACGAGTTCGAGATCCCCTACGAGGTCGACGTGGTCTCCGCCCACCGGATGCCGCGCGAGATGATCGCGTACGGGGAGCGGGCCGACGGCCGCGGCCTCAAGGCGATCATCGCGGGCGCGGGCGGCGCCGCCCACCTGCCCGGCATGCTCGCCTCCGTCACCCCGCTGCCGGTCATCGGCGTACCCGTCCCGCTGAAGTACCTCGACGGCATGGACTCCCTGATGTCGATCGTCCAGATGCCGGCCGGAATCCCCGTCGCCACCGTCTCGATCGCCGGTGCCCGCAACGCCGGGCTGCTCGCCGTACGGATGCTGGCCGCGCACGACCCGGAGCTGCGGGCCCGCATGACCGACTTCCTCCAGGACCTCAACGACCAGGCCACCGAGAAGGGCAAGCGGCTGCGCAACAAGGTCGCGGGCCAGGAGTCGTTCGGATTCGGGAAGTGAGCACGGCGGGCGAGGCGGCCGCTGCGGGCGGGGCGGGCGCCGCCCGGCACCTGGACGCGGCGCGCGAACTGCTCGCCGAACACCCGGTCGTCGACGGACACAACGACCTGCCCTGGGCCCTGCGCGAGACCGTGCGCTACGACCTGGACCGGCGCGACATCGGCCGCGACCAGAAGGGCCACCTGCACACCGACATCCCCCGGCTGCGGGCCGGCGGGGTCGGCGCGCAGTTCTGGTCGGTCTACGTGCGCTCCGACTACGCGGGCGACGACGCGGTCAGCGCCACCCTGGAGCAGATCGACGTCGTCGCCCAGCTGATCGACCGTTACCCGCGCGACCTGGTGCGGGCCCTGACGGCCGACGACATGGAGGCGGCGCGCGCCGAGGGCCGGATCGCCTCGCTGATGGGCGCCGAGGGCGGGCACTCCATCAACAACTCGCTCGCCACCCTGCGCGCCCTGCACCAGCTCGGCGTGCGGTACATGACGCTCACGCACAACGACACCATCGACTGGGCGGATTCGGCGACCGACGAGCCCCGGCACGGCGGCCTGAGCGAGTTCGGCCGCGAGGTCGTCCGGGAGATGAACCGGATCGGCATGCTCGTCGACCTCTCGCACGTCGCCGCGACCACGATGCGCGACGCGCTCGCGGTCACGGCTGCGCCGGTGGTCTTCTCGCACTCCTCCGCCCGGGCGGTCTGTGACCACGTGCGCAACATCCCCGACGACGTGCTGGCGCTGCTGCCGGCCAACGGCGGGGTCGCGATGGCCACCTTCGTGCCCAAGTTCATCCTCCCGGCGGCCGTCGAGTGGACCCTGGCGGCCGACGAGAACCTGCGCGCGCACGGCTACCACCACCTCGACACCACCCCCGGGGCGATGGCCCTGCACCGGGCCTTCGAGGAGGCGCGCCCGCGCCCGGTGGCCACGGCCGCCACGGTCGCCGACCACCTGGACCACATGCGCGAGGTGGCCGGCGTCGACCACATCGGCATCGGCGGGGACTACGACGGCACCGCCTTCACCCCGGCCGGGCTGGACGACGTGGCCGGGTACCCCAACCTGGTCGCCGAGCTGCTGGCACGCCGCTGGTCCAAGGCCGACCTGGCCAAGCTGACCTGGTCGAACGCGGTACGGACGCTGCGCGACGCCGAAGCGGTGGCGCGCGAGCAGTCGGCCTCCCGGGGCCCGTCCAACGCGGTGCTCCAGGTGTGAGGCCGAGGAGCCCCGCCACGTCCTGACCGGCCCGCCCGGCGGATCCGGCGCACGGCTGTGACCAGCGAACACCTGCCGGTTACACCCGAACGCCACATCCGCCGGGCGCCTCCGGCGTCCCACATGTCACGGTGGCAACATCTTCCCTGCTTCTCTCCCGCTGCTTTTCGCAACGACACAGCCGCCGAGACCGGAGCGCACGCCATGGCCGACCTGCAGGACGAACCGCACACGAACCCGGTGACCCCCGTGGGCCCCGGCTCCCTAGGAGCCGAGGATCCCCCGGGCACCTTGCTCCCGGGCACCTTGCTCCCGGGCGCCCTGGACCGGGCCGCCGCACTGCTTTGCGTCCATCCCGTCGCGGATGGCTGCAACACCCTCGCCTGGACCCTGCGCGAGAGTCCGTACCACGACATCGACACCTCGGACACGGGCGTCGACACCGACATCCCGCGGCTGCGCGCCGGGGGAGTGGGCGCCCAGTTCTGGTCGCTGCTCACGCCGCGCGAGGCCGCGGACACCGACCAGGTGGTGTCCGACACCCTCGAACAGATCGACGTGGCGCTGGCCCTGATGCGCCGATACCCCGACGACCTGTGCCTCGCACTGACCGCCGACGACCTGGCGGACGCCCGCAACCGGGGCCGCATCGCCTCCTTCCTCGGACCCGTGCCCGGCCGCACCCTCACCGACTCGCTGGGCGCGCTGCGCGCCTTCCACGCGCTGGGCGTACGGATCCTCGCGCCGGCCGGGGCCCCCTGGGCGACTGAGGGGCTGACCGCCTTCGGCCACGAGGTGGTCAAGGAGATGAACCGGCTGGCGATGCTGGTGGACCTCACCGGCTGCCCGCCCGCACCCGCCTGCCAGCTCGCCGCGGCCTCCAAGGCGCCGGTGATCATCTCGCACACCGGGGCGGCCGCCCTCAATCCGCACCCGGGCAACGTGACCGACGAGGTGCTGCTCGCGCTGCGCGCGGCGAACGGCCTGGCGATGGTCAGCTTCGACACCGCGCTCACCGGGGACTCCCTGCACGCGGTGGCGGACCACGTGGACCACGTACGAGCCGTCGCGGGTCCCCACTGCGTGGGCCTGGGCGCCGGCTTCGGCGCCGAGCCGGGCATCCCCCGGCCGGCCGGCCTGACGGACCCCTCGGGCTATCCGCGGCTGATCGCGGAACTGCTGGAGCGGGGCTGGCCGGAGACCGACCTGGCGCTGCTGACCTGGGGGAACGCCCAGCGGGTGCTGCGCGACGCGGAGTTCACGGCCCGCGCGGCGCAGCACCGTAGGGCGCCCTGAGCGGGAGCTGGACGGCCTAGACGCGGGCCGGCACCTCGGAGCCGGCCTTGGGCGCCGGGGCCGTCGCGGTCCCGGCGTCGTGCCCGGCCCCGGCCCCGGTCGCGGGTACGGGGCTCACGCTCGCCCGCCACAGGAGCAGGCAGGACCAGATCGCGGCCCAGCCCAGCAGGCCGTTGCGGAGCACCAGCAGGAACGTGCCGAAGCCGGTGCCCGGGAGGATCTCCGAGCCGTAGGTCAGCGGGTAGATCGCCGTGCTGAGCGCGGTGGAGGCCACGATCAGCCAGGCCACCGGCCGCTGCGTGGTGTGCTTGCAGGTCAGGCAGACGGCCGCGAGGCCGACCAGCCAGATGAGGTACTGCGGGCTGAGCACGCGGCTGGTGATGGTGAAGACGAGGATGGCGCACAGCGCGGCGTCCAGCGGGGTCGCGGTCGTCCAGCGCCGGGCCTTCACCCGCCACAGCAGCAGCCAGGCGAACCCGACGACCGTGAGGCCGACGGAGAGCAGGGCGACGCTGGAGACGTACGGGCCGAGGTACTCGTAGGCGCCGTAGCGGACCTCGACCTTCCCGGACCAGGCGCCGACGAGCTTGCCGAGCATCAGGGCCGAGCCGCCGAGGGACTCGACCTGAATGCCGCGGTTGCCCTGGTTGCCCAGGAAGCCGAGGGTGTCGCGGAAGAACAGCGCGAGCACGGCGAGCAGTACGGCCCCGGCCGCCACGGCCGACAGGACGGCGTCGCGGGTGGTGCGGCCGCGCGGGGTGCCGATCAGCGTGAGCAGCGGCCAGACCTTGACCAGGGCGCCGACTCCGGCGAGGACCCCGCCGAGCTTGCGGCGGAAGCGCAGGCACAGCAGCGAGCCGACGGCGAGCAGGGTGACCTGGAGGTCGTAGCGCCCGAAGGGCAGCGACAGCAGCAGCGGCAGCGTGGTCAGCCACAGCACGGCGCCGGCCAGGCTGCCGTCGGAGCGGCGGGCGGCGCGGACCAGGCCGACGGTGATCAGCGCGTCGCAGATCACGGTCAGCGCGACGAAGGCCTGGAAGTAGCTGAGGAAGGGCAGCAGGTCGGGCGAGAGGAAGATCGCCGCCGCGGCCGGCGGGTACTGCCACATGACGTCGTCGTGCGGCATGGTCCCCGTGACGAGGACGTCGTACCAGTTGTTGTAGGTCTGGGTGATCTCCACGCGGACCGATGAGGTGCCGTGCAGGTTCACCACCAGGAGGACCACCATCAGGGTCCGGGTGGCCAGCCAGAAGCCCGCCATGGCCAGGCGGCCGGCGCGCCCCCGGAGTGCGGAGTCGATGGTCGTGCTCGTACTGGTCATCGGCCGTGAGTCTAGCGATCCATTGCGCGCGGCCCCGGGTGGTCTCGCCAACGATCCGGTGACGAGATGCGAAACCGCTCATTCCGGAACGAAGCGGATCAAGGGCTGCGGAGGGTCAGGCGCGGGGGCGGCCCATGGCGCGGTAGGTCCAGCCGGCGGCGCGCCACCGGTCGGGGTCGAGGGCGTTGCGGCCGTCGAGGAGGAGCCGGTCGGTGACCACCTCGCCGAGGGCGGCGGGGTCCAGGTCGCGGAATTCCCGCCACTCGGTGAGGTGCAGGACCACCTCGGCGCCGCGGGCGGCGTCCAGGGCGGTGTCGGCGTACCCGAGGGTGGGGAAGACGCGGCGGGCGTTGTCGATGCCCTTGGGGTCGTAGACGGTGACCTGGCCGCCCTGGAGGTGGATCTGGCCGGCCACGTTCAGCGCGGGGGAGTCGCGGACGTCGTCGGAGTCCGGCTTGAAGGTGGCGCCGAGTACGGCGACGCGCTTGCCGAGGAAGGAGCCGCCGACGGCGTCGCGGGCCAGCTCGACCATGTGGCCGCGGCGGCGCATGTTGATGGAGTCGACCTCGCGCAGGAAGGTCAGGGCCTGGTCGGCACCGAGCTCGCCGGCCCGCGCCATGAACGCGCGGATGTCCTTGGGCAGGCAGCCGCCGCCGAAACCGATGCCGGCGCGCAGGAACTTCTTCCCGATGCGCTCGTCGTGGCCGATGGCCTCGGCCAGCTTCACCACGTCGCCGCCGGCGGCCTCGCAGACCTCGGCCATGGCGTTGATGAAGGAGATCTTCGTGGCGAGGAAGGAGTTGGCGGCGGTCTTGACGAGTTCGGCGGTGGGGAAGTCGGTGACGACCAGCGGGGTGCCCTCGCCCATGGGGGTCGCGTAGACCTCCCGCAGGACCTTCTCGGCGCGTTCGCCACGTTCGCCGTCGACCCCGATGACGATCCGGTCCGGGTGCAGGGTGTCCTGCACGGCGTAGCCCTCGCGCAGGAACTCCGGGTTCCAGGCGAGCTCGATCTCCTCGCCGGCCGGGGCGAGCGCGGTCAGCTTCGCGGCGAGGCGCTCGGCGGAGCCGACGGGCACGGTGGACTTGCCGACGACCAGGGCGGGCCGGGTCAGGTGCGGGGCGAGCGATTCCACGGCGGAGTCGACGTAGCTCATGTCGCAGGCGTACTCGCCGTGCTTCTGCGGGGTGTTCACACAGACGAAGTGGACGTCGCCGAAGGCGCCGACCTCCTCCCAGGAGGTGGTGAAGCGCAGCCGGCCCGTGGAGCCCGGCAGTCCGGCCACGTGCGCGGCCAGCAGTTCCTCCAGCCCCGGCTCGTACATGGGCACACGCCCGGCGGCCAGCATGGCGATCTTCTCCGGCACCACGTCCAGCCCGAGCACCTCGAACCCCAGCTCCGCCATAGCCGCGGCGTGCGTGGCGCCGAGGTATCCGGTGCCGATCACAGTGATCTTGAGGGGGGCCATGAGTGCTCCTGGAGGTGCGGGGCCGTTCGCGGCAACCGAGCATAGTCGGGCCGGTGGCCGGGGATGCATTCCGGAGTCCGCCACCGGGCCGACACTCCGCAGCCACCCCGCCGTCGCCCGCCCGGCGCCCGTACCGGCCCCGCTGTCACGCAACTCACGTGCGACGGCCGTGTCGCGGTTGGCGGCCGGACACTAAGCTTGGGCTACTTAACGGTAGTTAACACCACGCACCACCTGGGGAGTGAGAGATCTTGGCGGGTTCTGCCGACTTCGACCTGTACCGCCCGGCCGAGGAGCACGACATGCTCCGCGAGTCCGTCCGCGCGCTCGCCGAGGCGAAGATCATGCCCTTCGCCGCCGCGGTCGACGAGGAGTCCCGCTTTCCGCAGGAGGCCCTGGACGCCCTCGTCGCCAGCGACCTGCACGCCGTCCACGTGCCCGAGACCTACGGCGGCGCGGGCGCCGACGCGCTCGCCACGGTGATCGTGATCGAGGAGGTGGCCCGCGTCTGCGCGTCCTCCTCCCTCATCCCGGCGGTCAACAAGCTCGGCTCCCTCCCGGTGATCCTCTCCGGATCCGAGGAGCTCAAGGCCAAGTACCTCGGCCCGCTGGCCAAGGGCGACGCGATGTTCTCGTACGCCCTCTCCGAGCCCGACGCGGGCTCGGACGCCGCGGGCATGAAGACCCGCGCCGTGCGCGACGGGGACTTCTGGGTGCTCAACGGCGTCAAGCGCTGGATCACCAACGCCGGCGTCTCCGAGTACTACACGGTCATGGCCGTCACCGACCCGGAGAAGCGCTCCAAGGGCATCAGCGCCTTCGTCGTCGAGAAGTCCGACGAGGGCGTCTCCTTCGGCGCCCCGGAGAAGAAGCTCGGCATCAAGGGCTCCCCGACGCGCGAGGTCTACCTCGACAACGTCCGCATCCCCGCCGACCGCATGATCGGCGCCGAGGGCACCGGATTCGCCACCGCGATGAAGACGCTCGACCACACCCGCATCACCATCGCCGCCCAGGCGCTGGGCATCGCCCAGGGCGCCCTGGACTACGCCAAGGGCTACGTCCAGGAGCGCAAGCAGTTCGGCAAGCCGATCGGCGACTTCCAGGGCGTGCAGTTCATGCTCGCGGACATGGCCATGAAGATCGAGGCCGCCCGCCAGCTGACCTACTCGGCCGCGGCCCGCTCGGAGCGCGTCTCCGGCGGCGGCCCGCACGAGGACCTCACCTTCTTCGGCGCCGCGGCCAAGTGCTTCGCCTCGGACGTGGCCATGGAGGTCACCACGGACGCGGTCCAGCTCCTCGGCGGCTACGGCTACACCCGTGACTACCCGGTGGAGCGCATGATGCGCGACGCGAAGATCACCCAGATCTACGAAGGCACGAACCAGATCCAGCGGATCGTCATGGCCCGCAACCTGCCGTAGGCGCGGTCTGACCTGCGCAAACCTCACAGCCCCCAGCTTCGGCCGGGGGCTGTTCGCGTTCACCCGAGGACGTACGTCCCCTTCGCGGGAAGCGTGGCGACGAGCCCGCGCTTGCGGAGCTCGGCCACTGCGCGGCGCGCGGTTCCGATGCTCACGCCGTACAACTCGGTCATGGCCCGCTCGCCGGGCAACGCCGCACCCTTCGGCAGCTTGCCGGAGGCGATCTCGGCGGCAATCGCGTCCGCCAGCTTCACGTACTCGTACTGCGGGAAACCATCGCTCATCCCTCTACGGTGACGCGGTCGTGTGCGGCAGGCATCGTAGGAACGCGTCCGGACGCGGTGGGACGCAGTGGGGTGCAGAGGGACGCAGTTGGGGGTACGCTCGGTACGAAAGGACCCCGGCGACGGCGGTAACCGTCCCGGGGCATGGCCGATCTCTGAAAGGGAGACCGACATGGCAGACCTTATCCGCGCCCTCGCCCAGTGGGCGAAGCTCTGGTTCCGTCGCCCGGCGACGCCAGTGGGGCCGGCGCCCTCCCTGGTGCGCAGTACGCAGTACCCGCGCCCCTGGCCGCCCACCCCGCGCTCGCCGTACGGCATCGGCGGCCCGCTGGACGGGGACGAGACGCCGCTGGTCCGGCCGTATCTGCGGGACCACGAGGAACGGGCCCGGCAGCGTCAGCGTCGCCTGGCCATGGTGCTCGCCGCCGACTTCGGCATCGATCTCGACACGCACCTCGTCGGCGCGCGAGGGGTGGCCTGATGGCCACGCGCCAACCCATCCGGATGTGCGTGCGCTGCGAACGGCTCACCACGGACCCCGTGGTCGTCTCCGAGGTGCACGCCGGATCGGGACCCGGCTTCAACGTCTACGCGTGCACGGAGTGCGCACCGGACATCCCGAGGCCTCCGGACGCACTCGACCTCCTGAAACCCGGCTGGGACGAATGGCCGGCCGAGGAGGAAGGCCGCGCCCCGTAAGCGCACGTCTCAGCGGAGCGGGCAGGGGAGTTCGGGGCTGGACCGGTTCGGTGAGCAGGTCACCAGGGCGACCGAGTGGAAGACCGAGCCGCTGAGGTAGTGCCCGAGTGAGACGTCCCCGCCCCATGCCAGCCGGTCCACCGCGGCCATCACCAGGAGCCGCTGCCGGGTCGCCTCCCGCTCCGCCTTCATGGCGAAGCGGGGGGCGAACTCGGCAAGCTGTGTGCCGAGCCATTCCCCGGCCTCCGCCGGCTCATGCCACGTGCCCCGGACGACGGACGCAGGTTTCATGAGCCAGTGAGCGGTCTGCAACGGCGGAAGCCCGGTCACGGTGAACTCCGCGACCACCTCCCGATACCGTTCGACAAGCCGCTGCGCACCCACGTCCCCCGCTACCGGGGGAGGGGGCGGGTCGGAATGCGGCGGCCGTCGGAGAGCTTCGTCGTCGAACGCCTTCTTCGCTCCGACCCAGGCGTAACCGTGGTGGTGCACTGCCGCTCCGATTCCGGGATGCCGACGGCCCCGCCCGTCGGTGTGTGGGCGGGGCCGTCAGTCAGGTGGTGCTCAGGGTCAGGCGGAGAGGTCGAAGCGCGCGGGGTCGATGCCCGCCGCGTCCAGCTCCGCCGTGGTGAAGCGCAGCGGCTCGGCGTCCGGCCGCTTGCTGTCACCCATGGCCCACGCGTCCGGGCCGATCCTGGCGAGCGTCACGCATGCCTCGCCGTCGGGGTGGGTGTTGCCGCCGCATGCCTTCGAGAACTCGGCGCCCGTGATGGTGAGTCCGTACAGGTCGGTCATCGCTGTTGCCTTCCTGATCTGCTGACGGCCGACCGGAGCCGGCCGTCCCCCGCCCGTCAGCGGACGGAAGTCTCGGTGACCCTCATGCCTTCGGCCATCTGCTCCACCACGTCGGCCGGGAGCATCCCCAGGTGCACGTACGCGTGGCCGTTGTAGGTCACGGTGGGCCGTATGCCGCTCCACGCGGACTCGGGAACGCCGAGAGCGGCCAACCCTGCCTGTATGGCCTCGGCGGCGTCCGTGGCCCGCGTACGGGCGTCCCGCCACGTCCGCATGTTCATCACGCGGCCACTGCGACGGCCGGGCACTCGTTGTGCCGGTAGACGGTGACGGGCGCACCCGACGTGCGGTCGAGGGTCCCTCGGAGGACGAGCTCCAAGGACTTGATGGTCCGGTTGCAGGCGGAGCACTCGTGTCCTGGTGCGTAGGTCAGGTACTCCCACGCGTCCCGGTCGAACTCCGGTGCTTTCGCCTTCGTCCTTGCCATGTGGCACCCCTTCACGTCACCCTCGCTGCGTCGGCAGCAATAGTGACCAGGGACGAAGGGCATTTCCTAGCCTGTTTCCTGTTCCGTCAAGAATCCGTCCCGGATTCTCTCGACCAGGCTCCGCATTCCGTCGCCGGACAAGGCCGCCTGCTGAAATCCTTCGAACTTGCAGACGTACATCCCTACATCCTGTGGATCGGTGACGACTATCTCAGCGTGAACCGTTTCAACGGTCACCATCCGATCGTCTCGAATGACGAACGCATGGTTGGCGATGTCCGTCTGTGGGGCTGATAGTGGTACGACTCGGATGTCTACATGAGCCAGCCGAGACTTGGACACGATGCGGTCAAGCTGTGCCGCCATCATCTCGGGCGGGACGATCCTCCACCGGAGCACGGGCTCGGTGATGACGAAGTGGAGCTCCTTCGTGCTGTCGAACATCACGGCCTGACGCTCAAGCCTTCCGCTGAGCGTGCGGGTGAGTGCGTCCTCGCTCAGTTCGTGCCGCTGGAGGACGGCGCGGATGTACTCGGGTGTCTGGAGCAGCCCGGGTACCAGGGCGGGCTGGAACAGCCGCAGCGTGGTCATCTGGGCTTCGAGGGCCTTCGCGGCCTGCTGGCCCTTGTGGATGCCGGCTCGCTTGAGGAGACGCCACGCGGTCGCCTCTGTGGTCGCTGCGCGGGCTGCTTCCGTGTACTCGGCCTTGATGGCGTCGGACACTCCGAGGGCGGTCAGGATGCGTTCTACGTCCGTGGCGCTCGGCAGGAGGTTGGCGTTCTCAATCTTGGAGAGCTTGGACGGAGACATGAGGGCGCTACGGGCTACCGCTTCGGCTTCCTTTCCGGATGCCTCCCGCAGTGCCCGCAGCGCGGCCCCAAGCTGTGCTTTGTTCACTCGCCGTATTTGGCCCACCAGTCGGTGAAGGGCTCCGCATGGGTGAGGGCCGTTTCCCGGTAAGAGGCATAGACGGCGGCTTCATCCTGCGGGCGAAGCTCGGCCCGCAGGAATGCCCCGGCGTCGTCGTATCGCATGACGGCTGCGTCTTTTGAGTCGAACAGCCAGAAGTCCGGAACGCCTTCAAGGGGGTTGGGTGTTTCCGTCATGTCGAGGATGAAGAACTCTTCCCCGCCGGCCATGTTCGTCCGGTAGCCCCAGCCCAGCTCGAAGCGGAGGTACTCCGTGAGCGGGCGCTTGAGGACGTGCACGCGGTACACCCGCTTGCCCTGGTGGGTGAGGCCCCGGATCTCGTCGATCCACTCGGCGTTGTAGCCCTCCGGCTGCGCCCGGCCGGCCTGGAACGCGCGGTAGGCGTCCACGTTCCCCGAGCGGCTGTAGTCGTCGAGGGTCTCCAGGCGGAACGCTTCGTGTTGGAACCTCTCGAAGAGTTCGGCGAGGGTGCTAGATGAGGCCATCGGAAATGGCTTTCTTGATCAGCTCGACGGGGATCTCCACGAGGGTCTCGTGAGCGGGAATCTTCAGCCCGTGGTCGGTCCGCGTCTCCCCCTGCACAAGGAACGTGCCCCGGTCGGTGGCGTAGATCGTCGGGCAGTCCTTGACGTCACAGGTGCTGATCAGCTTGGTCACCTTCATGGCTTCCGGTTCCCCTCTCCCGTACGGCGGAGTGCCGCGTTTATGCTCCCGAGCCAGCGACCACAGGGTCAAGGGATCACGGTTGAGAGAACGGGAAACCGGCCGTGCCGCTGTGCGCTGCCCGGTCATTTCGTGACACGCCGGGCCCTAAACCTGTACGGGTGCAGGGCGCTCACGCCGGGCGGACACCCGACCACGTCGGAGGTGGGTAACGACACCCGGATCCGGCCCTTGGGCCGCACCCGGATGGGCTAAATTTGGACCTTCGTACGCCGGAACCGGTTGGGGAGAACGCAAATGACGGAAGCGATCCTGCTGGTCGGCGGACAGGGGACGCGGCTGCGCCCCGTCACGGTGAACACGCCGAAGCCGATGGTCCACACGGCAGGCGTCCCCTTCCTCGCCCACCAGATAGCCCGCGCCGCCGCCGCCGGCGTCACGCACATCGTGATGGCCACCTGCTACCTCGCCGAGGTCTTCGAGCCCTACTTCGGGGACGGGTCCGCCTTCGGCGTCCACCTGGAGTACGTGGTCGAGGACGAGCCGCTGGGCACCGGCGGCGCCATCCGCAACGCGGCGCGGCTGCTCACCGGCGGCCCGGACTCCTCCGTGCTCGTCTTCAACGGGGACATCCTCACCGGCCTGGACATCGCCGGGCTCGTCGAATCCCACAAGGCGGCCGACGCCGACGTCTCCCTGCACCTGGTCCGGGTCGACGACCCGCGCGCCTTCGGCCTGGTCCCCACTGACGCCCACGGGCGGGTGCTGGCCTTCACCGAGAAGCCGCAGACGCCCGAGGAGATCATCACCGACCAGATCAACGCCGGCTGCTACGTCTTCCGGCGCAGCGTGATCGACACCATCCCGGCAGGCCGGTCCGTCTCCGTGGAGCGCGAGACCTTCCCGGGCCTGCTCGCCTCCGGCGCCACCCTGCACGGGGTCACCGAGAACACGTACTGGATGGACCTCGGCAAGCCGGAGGCGATCATCCAGGCCTCCGCCGACCTGGTCCGCGGCGTCGTCCCCTCCCCGGCCGTCCCCGGACGCCGCGGCGAGTCCCTCGTCCTGCCCGGGGCCCAGGTCGCGGCCGGGGCCAAGCTGTCGGGGGGCACCGTCGTGGGCGCCGGAGCCCGCGTCGAGGCGGGTGCGGTCGTCCAGGGCTCCATCGTGCTGGCGGACGCGGTCGTCGGCCCCGACGCGCAGGTGTCCGCGAGCCTGATCGGCGCCGGCGCCTCGGTGGGCGCACGGACCGTACTGGACGCCGCCGTCATCGGCGACGGAGCCGTCGTGGGGGCCGACAACGAGCTCCGCGCCGGGGCCCGGATCTGGTGCGGGGCGCGGCTGCCCGACGCGGCGATCCGCTTCTCCTCCGACGCCTAGGCCGAAGGAAACGGCGCCGGACCCGTCTTCCGGATCAGGGCGCCCGGTCCCGGGCGCCCTCCGGCGTGATCAGTTCCCGCGGACGGTGACCTTCTCGTCCTTCTGGATCTGCTGGACCAGCTGCTGCACCTTCGCCTTGTCCCAGACGAGGTTGCCGCCGCGCTGACCGGAGATCGGCATGTTCATGGACACGCCGTCACCGCCGCTGATGCCCTTCATCGCGAAGAACATCGACCCCATGTCGTACAGGCCCATGTCCTTGTCCACGATCAGCGTGTCCAGACCCGCGCCCAGCACCGGGTACAGCGAGAACGGGTTCAGGATCGTCGTCGGGGTCGCCGCCTGGCTGGCCAGCGCCGACAGGAACTTCTGCTGGTTCTTGGTCCGCTGCAGGTCCGACTCGGCGAAGGCGTAGCGGGTCCGTACGTAGGCCAGCGACTGCTCGCCGTTCAGCGTCTGGGTGCCCTCCTTGAAGTCGGCCCCCGACTTCTCGTCCTTGAACCCCTTCTCGATGTTCAGCTCCACCCCGCCCAGCGCGTCCACGATGTTGGCGAAGCCGGCGAAGCCGATCTCCGCGTAGTGGTCGATGCGCAGGCCGGTGTTGAACTCCACCGTCCGCACCAGCAGCTCCGGGCCGTCCTCCGCGTACGCCGCGTTCAGCTTGGTCCGCTTGCCCGTGCCCGCGAACTTCTTGCCCGACTCCGAGCCGACGAAGGACGGGATCTCCACGTCGGAGTCGCGCGGCAGGGAGATCATCGTGTTCCCGCTGGAGCACTTGGCGAGGATCATCATCGAGTCGGTGCGCTTGCCCTCGGCGGAGCCGGTGTGGAGCTTCTTCTTGTCCTCGGCGGACATGCCCTCACGGCTGTCGGAGCCCACGATCAGGTAGGTCGTGCAGTCGCCCTCCTTCGGGCGCTCGATGACCTTGGAGAGGTCGACCTCGCGGCGCACGTTGGAGTCGGCCCAGAAGTACGTGCCGATGCCCGTCACGAGCAGGCCCGAGACCAGCACGATCGAGCCGATCTTGATCCGCTTGCGCCAGTCCGGGGCCGGTCCCGCCGGCCGGGCCGGTCCGCCGGGGCCGCCCGGTCCGCCGGGGCCGCCCGGTCCGCGCCCGCGCGGCCCGGCGGGCGGCTGGGAGCCGCCTCCGTACACCTGGCCGGTGTTGTAGCCGCTGTCGTAGCCGCCGCTGTACGAGCCGTCCTGCTGCGGAGGCACGTAAGGGGCCCCGGCCGGCGGCTGGGCCGGACGGCGCGGGGGCTGCTGGGGCTGCCGGGACGCCTGGGGGCCGGGCCGCTGGACGTGCCTCATCCGCCGTGCGCCTTCCGGCTCCGCCTGGCCGCTGCCGCGGCCGTACCCGTCATCGCGGCGGCCGCGCTGGTCCTGCTCGCCGCTCCACCCGTCCCTGTCACTCATGTGCCCAAGAATGCCTGGCCGGGAGGGGCGCGGAACAGCCCGGGTGGCCCTTCGTACCGGTGCTGTTGCAGAGCTGATGCCGGGGCAGCGCACTTAAGCTGTTCCCATGACAGACATACCGGGCGACCCGGCGGGGAAGCCGATCTCGGCTTCCCGCACCACCTTGAGCCACATCATGACCGCCAATGACACCAACCTCCTCGGCACGGTGCACGGCGGTGTGATCATGAAGCTGGTGGACGACGCGGCCGGCGCCGTGGCCGGCCGCCACTCCGGCGGCCCGGCGGTCACCGCCTCCATGGACGAGATGGCCTTCCTCGCCCCGGTCCGCGTCGGCGACCTCGTCCACGTCAAGGCCCAGTGCAACTGGACCGGTCGCTCCTCCATGGAGATCGGCGTACGGGTCCTCGCGGAGCGGTGGAACGAGTCCACCCCCGCCACCCAGGTCGGCAGCGCCTACCTCGTCTTCACCGCGGTCGACGCCGAGGGCAAGCCCCGCCAGGTCCCGCAGGTGATCCGGGAGACCGAGCGGGACGAGCGGCGCTACCAGGAGGCCCAGATCCGCCGCACCCACCGGCTCGCCCGCCGCCAGGCCATCCGCGACCTGCGGGAGGAGCGGTCCGCGCAGGGGCTGGACGCCGACGCCTAGGGCCTGTCGTCAAAGTGCCGTCTGCCACGCGACGCCTGGCACGCGCTCTCGCCGCACCGGGCGAAAGCCCGAGTACGTCCAGTACGCGGGCTTCCGCCCGGCACGCCGAGAGCACGCACCAGACGCCGCGTGGCCGCCCTTCGGGCGACGACACTTTGACGACAGGCCCTAGGCCGAAAGAGACGGCCCAGTCCGTCAGGAGCCGCCGCAGACCACCTGGTCACCGGTGACCACACCGAATTGGCCCTGATAGGGGTCCTCCGCGCGGACCGCCACCACCTTGCGGAAGTCGGCGCCCGCGATCACCACGATGGTCCGCCCCTGCCCCCGCACGGCCCGCAGCTCACTGCCCGGCAGCGCGGTGGACACCGAACGGGCCGACCGGTCCCAGCGCGGGTCGTACGTGATCACCGTGCGCTTGACCTCCCGGCTCGCGCCGTTCCCCGGAGCCCGGGTGGTGTCGAAGCCGGTGGCGCGCAGCGCCGAGTCCACCCGGGTGCCCAGCCCGTCGATCCGGGTGCCGTTCTCCACCTGGACCCGGACCTGCCGCGGGGGCACGTCCACCGGCACCGCCGGCTGCCGGCGCACCGGCCGGCCGGGGGCGGGGGCCGGGGTCAGCGGGCGGTCGTCGCGCAGCGCCTGGAAGAGCTTCGCGGCCTTCGCCTCGTCCCACTTCACGGTGGAGCCGATGCCCTTGACCGGGAACGAGGGGTTGCCGACGGGCACGGAGGCGAACTCCGAGGAGGACGGGGTGAAATCGCGCATCGCCTGCCCGAGCGCCAGCATCTGCTCCGAGCCGAAGCCCTTGTCGGCCCGGACCGAGCCCAGAAGGGTGGAGCTGACCTGCTTGAACTTGACGGGGTTGAGCAGCACCCCGCCCCCGGTGGCCTGCTTGATCAGGGCGGCGATGAACCGCTGCTGGCGCTGCATCCGGCCCAGGTCCGAGGCCCCGTCGACATGGCGCGAGCGCACGTACTGCAGGGCCTGGCCGCCGCTGAGCCGGTGGGTGCCGGGGAGCAGGTCGAGGCCGGTGTTGGGGTCGTGCATGGTCTTGGCGGTGCAGATCTCCACGCCGCCCATGGCGTCGACCGTCTTCATGAAGCTGGTGAAGTCGACCTCCAGGTAGTGGTCGATCTTCACGCGGGTCATGCTCTCGACGGTGCGCACGGTCAGCTGCGGCCCGCCCTCGGCATAGGCGGCGTTGAGCTTCACGGGATGGGCCCTGTGCGGTTTGCCGCTGGAGCCGTCCACGTGCGCGGGCAGCTCCACGAAGCTGTCGCGGGGGAGGCTGACCACGCTGGCCCGCGACCGGTCCGCCGAGAGGTGGACCAGCATGACGGTGTCGGTGCAGTGGCAGGGCGCGCCGCCCAGGCGGTACTCGCGCTTCTCCTCGGCGGTGATCTTGTCGCGCCCGTCGGTGCCGACGAGCAGGAAGTTCACCCCGTGCCCGGCCTGCGGGCGGTTCTTCATGTCCTTGAAGGGGTCCACGCGCTGGATCCCGGTGTCCAGCCCGGTCATCACGGCGTGCCCGAGGGCCCCCGAGCCCAGGACGAGCACCGACAGTCCCGCGGCGAGCCGGACCCCCCAGCGGGGTCTGTCCGCCGGCCGGTTCCCGCCCGCCGGCCGGATCCCGCCGGGGGGGACGGCCGGACCGCCGGGCCGCGGCGCGCGCTGCGACGGCCGGGCGGACCGGGCGGGCAGGGCGGGTCGGGTGGGACGGTGCGGCTGGGGCACGGGGGACACCTCGCACGTTCGGCAGATTCGTCAGAACAGTAGGTCCATACGATCAGCCGCTGTCCGTACTGCTCATCCGGCGCGCACCCGGTTCCCCCGTAAGCGGTAACGTGACACCGATACCCGACCTTGAAGGACCACATGCCCGCCCAGCAGCCCGCAGTCTCGGTGATCATGCCGGTACTCAACGAAGAGCGCCATCTGCGCGACTCGGTCCACCACATCCTCGGACAGCAGTACGGGGGTGAGATGGAAGTGGTGATCGCGCTCGGGCCGTCCAGGGACCGTACCGACGAGATCGCCGCCGAGCTGGTACGGGAAACTGCGTCCAATCAACGCGCCCGGGTCCAGACCGTACCGAACCCCACCGGCCGCACCCCCGCCGCTCTCAACGCGGCCATCCAGGCCTCGCGCCATCCGATCGTGGTGCGCGTGGACGGCCACGGCATGCTCTCCCCCGATTACATCGCCACCGCGGTCCGCCTCCTGGAGGAGACCGGTGCGCAGAACGTCGGCGGCATCATGCACGCCGAGGGCGAGAACGCCTGGGAGGACGCCGTCGCCGCCGCGATGACCTCGCGAATCGGCGTCGGCAACGCCGCCTTCCACACCGGCGGCAAGGCGGGCCCGGCCGACACCGTCTACCTGGGGGTGTTCCGGCGGGAGGCCCTGGAGGCCGCCGGCGGGTACAACGTGGAGTTCGTCCGCGCCCAGGACTGGGAACTGAACTTCCGCATCCGCGAGGCCGGCGGGCTGATCTGGTTCTCGCCGGAGCTGAAGGTCCAGTACCGTCCGCGGCCCTCGGTACGGGCGCTCGCCAAGCAGTACAAGGACTACGGGCGCTGGCGCCACGTGGTGGCGCGCTACCACGCGGGCTCCATCAACCTGCGCTACCTCGCCGCACCGGCCGCCGTCTGCGCGATCGCCGCCGGTGTGGTCGTCGGAGCGGCCGTCACCCCGTGGGCCTTCGTCCTCCCGGCGGGCTACCTCGCGGCGATCACCGTCGGCTCCGTCCCGGCCGGCAAGGGGCTGTCGCTGAATGCCCGGCTGCGGATCCCCGTGGCCCTGGCGACCATGCACGTGTGCTGGGGCTACGGCTTCCTGACCAGCCCGCGTTCGCTCGCCGCCAAGGTCATCGCGAGCCGCCGCCCGTCGGTGAACCGGGACCCCGCCGAGCTCTGAGCCCCGCCCACGCACACGTACACACGAAAAGGGGTGACCCGGTCCTCGTCGGACCGGGTCACCCCTTTCGTTGTTCCAGCGTGTCAGCTCACCAGCGGTACGGCCCGTACACGTCCATGCAGCTGGTGTCCGTGCCGTTGAGCACGTCGGCCGTCTCCGGGACCGAGCCGGCCTCGGGCGGCGCCTGCTGCGGGTAGACGGTGCCCTCGCGCCAGTCCGCGCCCACCAGGACCGTGATCTTGGATGCCGCGGCCGACTTCTGCACGGAGGTGCCCGGGATTCCCAGGGCGGCGGCCACGCTCTGCGCGTCGGCGGCCTGGGCGTCGGTGGCGTAGCGGACGACCGTCGCCTTCTCCGGGGTGAGCGCGCCGTCCGCCTTGGCCAGCGCGAACCCCTTGGAGACCAGCTGGCCCGCGATGGCCGTGGCCCGCTTGCCCACCGGCGGCGCCCCGACACCCGTGCCGTTGACCACCTGTACGGCGATCTTCGCCGGGCTGGAGACCGGCGGCGCGGAGGACTGCTGCGGGGCCGGCTCGGAGGACGCGACGGGAGCCGAGGGCGATGCGGTCGATCCGCTCGCACCCGGCCCGCCGCTCTCGGCCGGCGCCGGGTCGCCGTTCTTGTCCATGGCGACGTCCTTGCGGAGCAGCTCCCACACCTTCTCGGCGTCCGTGGGGTTGACGACCAGCCGGTTCTTGTCGCTGGGGGCTTGCAGCACCGGGATCGTGGCCGTCGTGATGCGGTTGACCGGCACGTCCTTGAGCAGCAGACCGAGGTCGAGGAGCTTCTTGACCGACCCGATCTCCTCCGACACCTTCAGCGACTTCGTCGCCGCCTCCGCCAGGCCCGTGAGGCGGGGGAGGTCGGTGAAGGCGTTCTGGCTCTTGAGACCGCGCATCATCGAGTTCATGTACATGTGCTGCGCCTTGGCCCGGGCCATGTCACTGCCGAAGGCGTGCCGGGTGCGCAGCCACTGGAGCGCCTGCTCGCCCTGGACCCTGGTGGTGCCCGCCTTCAGCTTGAGGCCGGAACCGCCCGTGCCCGACCCCGGCTCCGACTGGTCGAAGACGTTCTGGTTGACGCAGACGTCGACGCCGCCGATCGCGTCGGCCATGCTCACGACACCGGCGAAGTCGATCGTCATCCAGTGGTCGATGTAGACCTTGGTCAGCTTCTCCCAGGTTGCCAGGGTGCAGCCGGGACCCCCGCGCGCGAAGCTCTGGTCGATCGTCGTCTTGGTGGCCTTGTACTTCTCGCCCTTCTCGGGGTCCGTGCACTCCGGTATGTCCACGATGGTGTCGCGCGGAACGGAGGTCACCGAGGCGTTCTTCCGGTCGGCCGATACGTGGATCAGCATCTGCACGTCGGCCCGCGCGGGGTCGCCGATGTTGTCCCAGCCCCCGCCGAGTTTCGCGTTCTCCTCGTCGCGGACGTCGGAGCCGAGCATCAGGATGTTGATCGGGCGCCGTCCCGCGGCGTCGGCCTCGCCCCTGGCCACACCGCTGTCGCCGCTCAGGCGCTGGCCGCTGCGGATGTTGCCGTCGAGGTGGCGGTAGTAGAGGTAACCGGCCGCCGCCGTCCCGAGTATGAGCAGCGCCACGATGCAGGCCGTCCAGCGCAGTACCCGGCGGCGCCCCCGCCGGGTCGGGCGCTTGCCGCCACCGCGGCGGTGGCCGGAGCCGGATCTCGGCGGGGGTACGACGCCGTTGGCCGCCGGACGGGTGCCGGGGCCGGATATGCCGTTGCCGGCCCGGCCCGGCGCCCCCTCCCCTTGCACGCTGCTGTGCCTCACGCGTCCCCCATAACGATCACTCTGTGTCGGTATTGTGCCGGTCCGACGTGATCCGGCACGTCATTTCGTGACCGCGGAGAGCCGGACGGCCCCCTTGTCGGTCACTTGGCGCAGACGGACTTGTCCGCCTCGACGCGCTGGACGCCTTCGGGTGCCTGCTGAGGCGCCGTCATGGAGACCCCGGCCCCCTTGAAGTCCGCGCCGAGCGTCAGCTTCATCGGGGTCTTGGGCGCGGCGTCGGCCGTGCCCATCTTCAGCGCCGTCGCCGGAAGCCCCATCATGTCCGCCAACGCCCGGGCCTGATCGGCCTGGTTGGGCGCGTACTCCAGCTGCGTGGCATCCACCTTGGCGGGCGCGTTGCCCAGGTTGCTGGACTTGGGCACGCCCTGGGTGTTCTGCAGCCAGTTCAGCGTGCCGGACGCGGATCCGGCGGGGCCGCCGCCGTTGTAGACGTCCACCCGGACGTCCTTGGCCGCCGCACGGGTGCCCTGTAGGAGGGCGTCCAGCTTTGCCTTCGCGTCGGCCGCCGCCGCGTCCTTCGCGGCCTGTTCCTTCTTCTCGACCTCGGTGAGGGAGACGTCCCCCCGGATCATCTGCAACAGGGGTTCGGCCTGCGCCTGGTTGACCACCACGGTGGCCTTGACCTTCTCCGCCGGGTTGTCGAGCACCGGAAGTGTGGTGAAGGTGATGTTCTTGAGGTCGATGTTCTTCAACTCGCCGGCGAGATCGGTGAGTTTTCCGATCGAGCCTATCCCCGAATCCACACTCAGCGACTTCGTGGCGGCTTCCGCGAGGGAGAGGAACTTCTTCGGACTCGTCAGTGTTTCCTTGGACTTCATCTCGCGCATCATCGAACCGAGGAACTGCTGCTGGGTCTTGATGCGGTCGAGATCGCTCTCGTTGCCGAAGGCGTGCCGGGTCCGTACGAAGGCCAGCGCCTGCTCGCCCTGCAGCCGGTGCTCGCCCGCCGTCAGCTTGAGCTTGGAGTCCTTGTCGTTGACGTCCTTGGCCACGCAGACCGGCACCCCGCCGACCGCCGTGCTCAGGTTCTTCACCGCGTTGAAGTCGGCCATCATGAAGTGGTCGACCTGGATCCCGGTGAGCTCCTTGACCGTGCGCATCGTGCAGCCCGGGTCGCGGCCCGACTGCCCGAGGCTGTTGTTGAAGCGGGCCCCGCGCTCGGCGGGGATGTCCTTCGTCGAGCCGTCCGGCTGCTTCGTGGGGCAGACCGGCACGTTGGTGATCAGGTCGCGCGGGATGGACAGCGCCGTGGCGTTGGAGCGGTCCTTCGACACGTGGAAGAGGATCGTCGTATCGGCGTGGCCGACGCTGCCGGCGTCCCCGTACCCCTCGTTGCCCGCGCCGCTGCGCTTGTCCGTGCCGATGACCAGGATGTTGATCGCCTGGTCCTTCCTGAACCCGCCGCTCGTGCCCGCGTCGCCGACGTCGGTGACCACGATGTTGCCGTTCAGGTGCTGGTAATAGAGGTATCCCGCCACCGAGCCGCCGATCAGCAGCACCGCCAGGGTCCCGCCGGTGATCGTCAGGGCCCGCTTGCGGCCCCCGCCGCCGACCTTGCGCGAACGCCCGCCGCGTCGGCCGCCGGGGGGAGGGCCGTCACCGCGGCGCGGTCCGGGGACCGCGGGGGACGGGGCCGCGGGGGAGCGGGGAGGAACGGGGGCTCTGCGGGGTGCCGCGAGGGGGACGGACCGCTGCGACGGCGCTTGCGCAGCGGAATCTTCCAGTCGCAGCTCGTAGTTGCCGGTGCGGGGGTTGAGTACCCACTGGTCTGCGGGGTCGATCTCGTCGGCCCGGCCACGGCTTTGCGCATCCACGGTTTGCTCGAATCCTCCGTCGGTGCTTCGCGACGCGCCTCCCCCAGGCGCACGGTCAACGATCCGGCTGCTGGCACACGGCCTCTGTACTGGCCGGGCGCCGGATCGCTCACCTTATCCGGACAGGTTCGCCGCAAACCATGCTGGTGATGAATTCCACGCACTTACAACGGGGCAATCGCCCCAACAAGCTCGGCCCGGGCACCGGCTTTTGGGATTGCTTTACCGGCAGTCGGCCACACCGGCCGTGGTGCCGGTGAACGTGGGGACGGGAGTGGAGGGCTCCGCGGTTCCCGGGGCGTCCCCGGTGCCGCTCGTGGCCCCGTCCTCGGTGCCGTCCTCGGTGCCGTCCGCCTTGTGGTCGGCCGAAGCCTCCTCCCGGTCCCCGTCCCCGTCCCCGTCCGCGGGCCGGGAGACCGGAGCGGGCGTGGCCTTGGCCGCGGGCGGGGCGATGGTGAGCGGCTGGTCCGCCCGCAGCCGCTGGAAGAGCTGGGTCGCGTCCGGCTGGCGCAGCTCGTCCCGGTTGGCGTCCGCGGCGTACGGCCGGCGCGGCACCGTGAGGAACTTGATCTGGTCGGTCGGGATGTCGCGTACGCCCCGGACGAGTTCGTAGAGCCCGCGCAGCGAGGCCAGCCCCGGGTCGGTGGTCACCGAGGAGGTCGCCGCGTCCAGCAGCGGGTACAGCCGCGCCGGATTGAGCAGCACCCCGTTGCTCTGCACCTTCTTCACGAGCGACCCGAGGAAGAGCTGCTGGCGCTCCATCCGCTCGGTGTCACTGCCGTTGCCCAGGCTGTAGCGGGCCCGTACGAAGCCCAGCGCCTCCTCTCCCTGCAAGGTCTGCCGGCCCGCCGGCAGCTTCAGCTTGGCCTCGGTGTCGTCCACCGGCCGTTTCAGGCAGACCTCCACCCCGCCGATGGCGTCCACCATCTTCTTGAAGCCGCTGAAGTCCAGCACCATGTGGTGATCGACCCGGATCCCGGTCATCGCCTCGACCGTACGGATCGTGCAGGCGGTCCCGCCCCACTCGAAGGCCCAGTTGAACTGGGCCAACTGCTCCCTGGTGCGGTTTCCGTCCAGCTTCAGGCACGCGGGTATCTCCGTCATCAGATCCCGCGGTATCGACACCGCCGTCGCACTCTTCCGGTCCGCCGGCAGGTGCAGCAGGATCGTGGTGTCCGAGCGCTGCGTGCCCTCGTCCTGCCCGTACGGGGCGTTGCCCGCGCCGGTGCGGGAGTCCGAGCCGATCAGCAGGATGTTCTGGGCGCCGCCCGCCAGGTGGGCCGGGCGCTCCTTGTCGTACCGCCGCAGCTCGGCGGCGGCGGAGGTGTCCTCGGCGATGTTCCCGTCGAGCTTGGAGTAGATCCACCAGCCCGTGCCCGCCCCGACGACGGCCAGCAGGCCGGTCCCGAGCCCGATCCAGCGCAGCAGGCGGCGCCGCCTGCGGCCGTTCGGAGGCTTCTCGCCTCCGGCCGCATCGGTGCCGCCCGGTATGCCCGCGCTGTCCGTCACTCGCGTTCCGTCCCCTCACCCGAACCGGTACGGGCCGTACGGGTGAGTACGGCCTGTGCCGATCCTGCCCCCGGGTGTTCGATGCGGCCCGGGGGCACGACCGTGTATAGGGCCATGTGGGTGACAAATCGCCCAGATCCGGCATTGGGCGGTGTGGGTGACGCCGGGGTCGGGCCGGGTCAGGCCGTGTGGGTGACCCGCTCGCTCTCGATCCGCTGGGCCAGCGCCCCGTCCGCCAGCCCCTCGGCGTTGCGGCACAGCACCACGGAGCCGCCCGTGGCCAGGGCCGCGTAGAGCCCGGCCGAGAGCCCCTCCCAGGTGTCGTAGCCCTGCCGGGACAGCACCCGGGCCCCCTCGCCGAAGCCGAGCTTCACCGCGTCCTCGCGGGCCCGCTCGCAGATCCGCGCGTACGAGAGCTCCTCGCCGCCGACCACCAGGCCCGGGCCGTCCGCGTCCACGGGCTGGAAGGGGGCGAAGCGGTCGCCCTGCCCCGGCACCTCCACGGCGTAGTCGGCGAACCCGGCCGGCGGCTGCGGGAAGCGCCCGCCCAGCGGCCGCAGCGCGAGCGCCACCCGCTCGCCGGAGCACGCGGCGGCCTCCTCCAGCGTGTCCGGCCCGCTCACCACCAGATCGGCGCCGCCCGGATCCCCGCCCACCTCCACCACGACCCCGACCGAGGCGCAGGCGAGCAGCCACACGGCGCTCTGCCAGTGCGCGGGGAGCAGCAGGGCGAGCCGGTCGCCGGGCTCGGCGCCCAGGTCGCCCTGGAGGAGATTGGCGGTCTTGGCCACCCAATTGGCGAAGGTGGCGACGGACAATTCGACGCGCTCGCCCGTGGCGTCGTCGTAGAAGGTGACGAGCGGGCGGCCGGGATCGGCGGCGAGCGCGGATCGCAGCAGGTCGGCAGGGGTGCGGTCAGTGGCGTTCACGGACCAGAGCCTACGCGGGGCGGCCCGCGCCGCTCCTCCGTACGGCCGCAGCACGATCCCCCGTACGGAGGAGGGGTATCGGCGCCCGGCCCGGACGGCACGTCAGTTCTCGGATGGCGCCCGCCCCCGTCAGTCCCCAGCATCCTTTCCATGCGTGCATTCCTTGCTTCCTCCATCGGCGTCGCGACGGCTGCCGCACTGGCCCTGCCGCTCGCGCTCCCCTCCACGGCCCTCGCACACCCGGCAGCGGTCACGGGCTCGGCAGCCCCCGCGGCCCCCGCCGGATCCACCCAGTCCCTGCCGCTCGTCCCCGTGGGACCCGCGGCGGACCGCACCCCCGGGGTCCCCGGCATGAGCACCGCGCCCCGGCTGCCCGAGACCCGGGGCCTGTCGGCGCGCGAGGTCAAGACCTTCTCGCTGGTCGGCGTCGTCTGGGACGACGCGAGCACCCAGCTCGACGGCCGCGTCCAGGTCCGCGCCCGCTCCGTGGATACCTCCGCCTGGTCCGAATGGCAGGACGTCGACACCCACAACGGCGAACACGCCGCCGACCCCGACACCGCGGAACGCGGCTCCGGCCGGGTCCGCGGCAGCACCGCCCCCCTGTGGGTCGGCCAGTCCGACGGCATCGAGGTCCGCGTCCAGGCGGAACCGGGCGGCCGCGTGGTGAGCAGCGGGCTCCCGACGGGCATGCGCATCGAACTGGTGGACCCGGGCGACTCGTCCCGTCCCCAGTCGGACGCCAAGAACGCCCACGAGGAAACCGGCCCCGGCACCTCCACGCCCATCGACGACGACGACAAGGGGGAGCTGGCCCTCCTCCCCGGCATGACGATGGAGATGGCGGAGTCCTCCTCCGCCAACGTCCCGATGGCACCCCTGGGCGCCCAGGAGATCCCCGCCCTCAACAAGGCCGACTCCACCGCCGACGCGGTCCTCGCCGACGAGGCGCTCGCGGCCGCCCCGTACATCGGCCCGCGCCCGAAGATCGTCACCCGGATGGGATGGGGCGCGGACGAGAGCCTGCGCGAGAAGGGCTTCGTCTACACGAAGACGGTCAAGGCCGCCTTCGTCCACCACACCGCCTCGGGCAACAACTACGCCTGCAAGGACGCCCCGGCGGTCCTGCGCAGCCTGTACCGCTACCACGTGGTCAGCAGCGGCTGGCGGGACATCGGCTACAACTTCGCCGTCGACAAGTGCGGCACCGTCTACGAGGGCCGGGCGGGCGGAGTCGCCAAGGCGGTGCTCGGCGCGCACACCATGGGTTTCAACACGGACAGCATGGGCGTCGCGGTCATCGGCACCTTCGCCTCCACATCTCCCCCCAAGCCGGCGGTCGACGCGGTGGCCCGCCTCACGGCCTGGAAACTGGGGCTCTTCGGAGCGGACCCCCGCGCGAAGACCACCCTCCGCTCGGGCGGCGGCAACCTCTACGCGAAGGGCAGCAACGTCCGCCTGAACGTCATCTCGGGCCACCGCGACGGCTTCGCCACCGAATGCCCCGGCCGCCGCCTCTACACCGAACTCCCCCCCACCCGAACCGCCTCGGCCAAACTCCAGGGCCGCCCCTGAAGGGCCATGGCCCCTCCTTGACGCGCCGCTCACCTTTTCGATGCGCCGCTCGCGCGGTGCGGCCCTGGCGGGCCTTACCGGCTTCGCGTCGCTGCGCCGGACTCCGTCCGGCGGTGGCCTGGCGGCGTTGCAGCCACTGGCGCCTGGGGCGGGGCCGGTGGGCGTGTGCGGGTGGTTGGGCCCTGCGGGGGCGAGGTCCCCTACCCGCCCTTCGCCCGTTCCCCGGGGCTTTGCCCCGGACCCGTTGCCGTGTGCGGCGCCGTTGCCGGGGGCCAGCCCCCGGGCCCCCGCGCCTCAATCGCCGGCGGGGCTGGGGATGGCTGGAGTTGCCTCCGGGCAATCCAGCACACGCTGTGCTGACACGCTGTGCTGCGCACACGTGCGATCCGGCGCCGGCCAAAATCCAGCCCCGCCGGCGTTTGAGGCGCGGGGTCTGGGGCGGAGCCCCAGAGGGGTCC
>NZ_JBWJVM010000021.1:0-106089 GCF_056428985.1 Streptomyces sp. CA189
GACCTCATCGGGGCGCCACCCTCAAGCGGGGGGCCGCCGCTCTGCGTGGTGGCCCCGTGCTCGGTCAGCGGGCGCCGGCGCCGGACAGGACGTCCGCCGTCAGGCGCACCGGCAGCGCGCGGTGACCGTTCATGATGAAGGTCGGGAGCGGCTGGAGCTCCTCGGCCGGCACGGCGAGGTTGAGCCCGGGGAAGCGCGCGAAGAGGGTGGACAGGCCCACCGTCGCCACCAGGCGGGCGATGCCCGCGCCCAGGCAGTAGTGCGGGCCGAAACCGAAGGACAGGTGCTCCTTGTCGGCGCGGGTGATGTCGAACTCCTCGGCGCTGTCGCCGTGCAGCTTCGGGTCGCGGCCGACACCGCTGTAGTTGACGAGGATCGGGTCGCCCTTGGGGATCGTCACCCCGTCCAGTTCGATGTCCTCGACGGCGTACCGGAGCGGCAGGTGGGCCAGCGGCGACTCGACGCGCAGCGTCTCGTCGATCACGTCGTCCCAGGAGGCCTCGCCCGAGAGGACGAGCGCGAGCTGCTCGGGGTTGCTGAGCAGCGCGGTGATCGCGTTGTCGAAGAAGTTGATGGTGGTCTCGGAGCCGGCTCCGAGGATCGCGAAGATCGTGTCGCACAGCTCCGACTCGGACAGGCGCGTGCCGTCCTCGTCGCGGGCGGCGATCAGGTCGCTCGTGATGTCCTCACCGGGGTTGGCGCGCTTCTGCGCGACCAGCTCCTCCATGGCTCCGCGCCAGTTCGCCAGCACGGCCTGGGCCTGCTCGGGGGTGACGGTGGTGTCCACCATCATGTCGATGACCTTCGCGGTCGCCGTGCGCTGCTCCTCGCCCATGCCGATCAGCTCGGCCACGAGCATGGCGGGCAGCGGGTACGCGAAACGCTCGCGCAGGTCCACGGTCTCGCCCGGCTCCACGGAGTCCAGCGAGCCCAGGAGGTGGTTGGTGAGGCCGACGATGAGCGGACGGACCGCCTCGGTGCGGCGCGGGGTGAACGCCTTGCCGACCAGCCGGCGCAACCGGATGTGGTCCTTGCCGAACGCGGTGACCATGTTGTCCATCGCGATCCAGCTGATCATCTCCCAGTCCGGACGGATCCGGCCCTCGATGAAGTCCGGCCAGTGGTTGCGGGCGCTCTTGGTGACCATGGGGTCGGTCAGGACCTTGCGCACGGTCGCGTAGTCGTTGATCGACCAGGCCAGGACCCCGCCGGGGAGCTCCACCTGGACGGGACCCTGCGCGCGCAGCGCGGCGGCTTCGGTGTGGATGTCCTGGCCGGTGGTGTCCAGGGTGTGTGCGACGGGGCAGCGCTGCGTCATGTGTTCTCCCGAGGTGACGTGGTCTGTGGATCGGTCGGTGCGTACGCCGGGCCGCCGCTCTCCAGGACGAGGTACGGATCGTCCATCTCGTACCAGCCCAGGCCCGGCGGGCAGCGGTCGTAGCCCAGCAGCCGCCGCACCTCCTCGGGGTAGGCCAGTACGGCTTCCCTCGGCACGGCGAGGTACTGGTTCTCTTCCTGGCGCAGGTTGCCCAGGTCGATGGCGATGGTCAGGCCGGTCCGCGGGGTGTCCGTCGAGTTGCTGCCGCCTCCGTGGTAGACGCCGCCCAGCCAGATCAGGCCGGAGCCGGCCCGCATCTCCGTCGGGTGGGCCTCTTCGGTGCGCGGGGCGCGCTCGTCGTCCCAGTGGTGGCTGCCCGGGATCACCATCGTGCCGCCGTTGGCGGCGGTGAAGTCGCTCATGGCCAGCATCAGCTGGACCCGGCTGGTGGGGCCGGGGTGGCGCCGCAGGTGCAGCGCGTCGTCGCGGTGCAGGGGCTGCTTGCCCTGGCCCTTGTGGATCTGGATCGCCTGCGTGCCGCTGATCTGCACCGTCGGGACGAGCTCGGTGCGCGACCGGCCGATCCACACGTGCACGGGCTGCTGCATGATCCTGCGTGCCGCACCGAGGAACAGCGGGTGCGTGACCACCGGGGTGAGCCGGGCGGTACGAGCGAAGATCGACGAGACCCGGCGGGTGCGGGTGCCGTTGTACCAGTCGCCGCTGTAGTCGCGGGCCTCCAGGTCGAGGGCGAGGTCCTCCCACAGTCCCTTCAGGGTGTCGGCGTCGGCGAGGTCCTCGACGATCACCCCGCCGTCCCGCTCCAGGATCTCCACCACGTCGTCGAGGGGGGTATCGGGCCCGACCCGCCGCAGAGCTGCCATCACCTGTTCACCTTCTCCGCTTCGCTCGCGTGCCTCGGGCCTAACCTGCGGCGCGGGCCTTGACGATGCGGATGAGGGACTCCAGGTTCGGGTCCTCCTCGAAGATGTCGCCGACCTCGATCTCGACGCCGAGCTCCTCCTCGACGCGCGACACGATGCGGGTGGCCGAGATCGACTCGCCGCCCGCCTCGAAGAACGTCGCGTCCTTCTGGTCCTCGGACAGCTCCCCGAGGATCTCCGTCCAGATCGTTCCGACCGTCGTCTCGACCGTGGCCACATCGGTGCTCATGCGCACTTCTCCCTATCCCGTTCGGTACGCCCACAGGGCGTGCCCCGGCAGCTTCACACCTCGCTCCGGGGACGGGCATCTCCTGGATTGCGGGGCACCGGACGGGCTCGCGGCCTCGGATCAGGGCCGGGCCCCGCGCCGGGGCAGGCGCCTACGGATGCCCGGCGGCAAGGGCCCGCAGGCCGCGGCGCAGCAGCTTCCCCGTGGGGTTGCGGGGCAGGGAGGGTACGACGGTCACCTCGTGGGGCACCTTGTACCAGGTCAGCGCCGAGCGCGCGGCGGCGAGCAGTTCCCCGGGCACGGTGAAGGCCTCCTTTACGGCCGGGTGAGCCATGAGCGTGTCCTCGGTCTCGGCCGGGTGCACATGGAGCCCCGCGACGATCTCCACGTCGTCGAGGCGGCCGTGGACGGTGACGAAGCCGTCCTCGTCGACGGTGGCCGCGTCGCTCGTGGAGTACCACGCGTGCGGGGCGAGCCGCAGGGGCGTGTCGCTGCCGCGGGCGACGCCGGGGCCGATGGTGGGGCCGGGCAGCTGCAGGCGCCCCTCGGTGCCGGGCGGGAGTTCGCGGCCGTCCTCGCCGACCACCCGGGCCCGGTAGGGGGCGAGGACCCGGCCGAGGGTGAACTCGCGCGCGGAGCCCGCCCTGTTGGCGAGCAGGGCGTGGCCGATCTCGGTCGTCCCGTACACGTTGACCAGGCGCTCCCCCAAGATCGCGCCTGACGACTGCCCTTCCGGCAGCCGGGATGAGCGCGAGGCCCATCCGGTACACGTGCAAGACGTTGCAGGCTGCGTTGTGGTCGGCGTTGCCCGACCAGCCGCAGTCCGGGTTCTTGCACACGAACACGGCCTGGCTCTCCCGGTTGCCGGGCGTGGTGAAGCCGCACACGGAGCAGCGTTGGGAGGTGCCGGGGGCGGGGACCTTGTGCAGGATGCCGCGGCCGAGCACCGCCGGCCCGGCCGCCGCGGCTCCGGAGCCGCGGGCAGCGGTGTCGAAGTGTCAGCCGATGGCGAGACCGGCCGTGAACCAGTGCTCCACCTCGCGGATCCGCGCTTCGCAGTCGGCGCGGTCGGTGCCGGTGACGATGAAGGCCGCCAGGAAGTCGCCGGAGTGCGCGGCGTCCTCCACGCGGTCCCCGACCTGCGCGAAGGTCTGGTACTTGAGCACGCCGGGGGGCATCTTCGCCGGGTCGGGCAGGGCGCTGAGGATCCCGGGGCGCTTGGTGAAGAGCAGTTGTCCGGCGATGCGCGACGGGTCGCGGCGCGGCTCGCGTTCCACCGGAAGCCCGAGCTGGCGGCGTACCGGGTACTCCATCGGGTCGAAGCCGAACAGGGCGCGCTGAACGTCGCGTACGCCGGCGCCGCCGGCCCGCGAGGCGGCCTCGCACAGCAGCAGTTCGCCGTCGGGGGTGACGAACACCTCGATGTGGAAGGCGAAGTGGTCGGGCCCGCCGAAGGCGGCCAGTACCTTCTCGCCGAACTCCGACAGCCGGCGGGCCAGCGGATCGGCGGTGTCGAGCGCGATGTCCACCCGGCCCTTGCGGTCCCGGAAGTCCGCGAGCACGTAGGTGTACTGGGAGGGCCACAGGGTGGCGATCTCGCCGTCGAGCACGGTGCCGTCGACGTGGCACATCGAACCCTCGACGTACGCCTCCACGAGCCATCCCGGCTCGCCGGCCTCGTCGGTGAGCTCGGTTGCGGCGATCCAGTCGGCCAGCTCGGCCGGCGTACGCAGGATGGCCACGCCGACCGACAGGGCGCCGCGGCGGGGCTTGACCACCGCCGGCAGCCCGTGGGCGGCGACGAAGTGGCCCAGGTCTTCGGGGTCGGTGATCAGGGCGTGCTCGGCGACCGGGATGCCCGCCGCCACGGCGGCGAACTTCATCGCCCACTTGTCGCGGTAGACGACCGCGGAGTCCGGGCGCTGTCCCGGCAGGCCGAACCGCTCGCGCAGCACCGCCGCCCGCTCGATGTCGAACTCCTGGGTGGCGACGATGTCCGTCACCCCGAACTCGCGGATCAGCTCGGCGGCCCGCTCGGCGACGTTCGAGCCGGAGTCGTAGTCGGGCAGCGCTTCGGCGTGCACGTACGGCGCCTCGGTGGGCAGTTCCTCGCCGTGCAGGGCCAGCTGCTGCGCCGAGCCGAGCAGGACGATCTTCGAGTCGTGTCCCTCCAGCCACTGGTCGTAGGGGTTGGCGCGCAGGGATCCGCGGTGCAGAACCAGGGTGGTGGTCATGAGGTGGTCCTCTCGTTCCAGATGCTCACGTACCGCTCCCCGGTGTCGGGCAGGATCGTGACGATGGTCTTGCCCGCGTACTCGGGACGGCGGGCGAGCTCGGCGGCTGCGTAGGCGGCGGCTCCGGAGGAGAGCCCGGCGAAGAGGCCCTGCTCGCGGAGGAGCGCCCGGGCGGAGCCGAGAGCGGCCTCGTCGGGGCAGGTCAGGACGCGGTCGATGAGCGAGATGTCGGTGGTGGGTGAGACGAAGCCGCCGTTGAGGCCCGGGATGCGGTGCGCTCCGGCGTAGCCCTGGGAGAGCACCGGGGAGTTCTCCGGCTCCACAGCGACGACCTCCAGGTCCGGGTTGCGTTCGCGCAGGTAGCGGCCCGCGCCGGTCAGGGTGCCGCCGGTGCCGACTCCGGCGACCAGTACGTCGACCCGGCCGCCGGTGTCGGCCCAGATCTCGGGTCCGGTGGTCTCGTAGTGCGCACGGACGTTGTCGGAGTTGTCGTGCTGGCGCATGTACCAGGAGCCGGGGGTGGCGGCCTCGATCTCCTCGGCCTTGGCGATCGCGGCGGCGAAGCCCTCGGCGGCGGGGGTGTGCACGACCTCGGCGCCCAGTGCGCCGAGCAGGCCGATCCGCTCGCTGGTCGCGCTGTCCGGCAGGACGACGATGCAGCGGTAGCCGCGTACGGCGCTCAGTGCGGCGAGCGTGATGCCGGTGTTGCCCGAGGTGGCTTCGATGACTGTACCGCCGGGGACCAGGTCACCGCGCTGTTCAGCGGCCCGGATCATGTACAGGGCGGCCCGGTCCTTGGCGCTGGCGTACGGGTTGGCCGACTCCAGCTTGCCCAGGACGCGCACCGAGGGGTCGGCGTCCGCGACGGCGATGCGCACCAGCGGGGTGTTGCCGATGAGTTCCTCGACGCCGGCGGCGATACGGGTCTCTGCGGGTGCGGTCGCGGTGGTCACGGCGGGGCTCCTGTGCGGGTGTGCGGTTGCGGGGGCGGATGTACGGGCGGCGGGGAAGGGGCGGTGGGCGGCGAGCACCGTGGCGGTCACCACTAGAAGGCCTCGGCGAGGAGGCGGACGGGGGTGGGCAGCGCGGCCGGCTTGATGACCGAGCGGGGGGCGTAGACCCGGCCGCCGGGGGCGATGTCCTCGGTGACGGTGGCCATCGCTCCGATCAGTGCGCGCTCGCCGACGGTGACCGGTCCCAGCACGGTCGCGTTGGCCCCGAGGACCACTCCGTCGCCGATCGTGGGGTGGCGGCGGCGGCCGGCGGGAAGGGCGTTGTCGCTCCACCAGCCGACGGCGCCGAGGGTGACCTGCTGGAAGATCGTCACGTCGTTGCCGACCCGGGCGGTCTGGCCGATCACGACGGAGGCGCCGTGGTCGATGAAGACGCGGCGGCCGAGGACGGCCCCGGGGTGGATCTCGACCCCGGTGCTCCGGCGGGCGGAGCGGGACAGGAGGCGGGCGGCGGTGCGCAGGCCGCGGCGGTAGAGCCGGTGGGCCACGCGGTGGGTCCACAGGGCCGGCAGTGCGGGGTGGAGCAGGGCTTCCCAGAGGCTGTCGATGGAGGGGTCGCGGGCGACGATGACCTCCAGGTCCTCGCGCATGATGCTCAGCAGTCCGGACTGTGCGTACATGTTGGTCAGCTCCTCGGGTGCGCGATGCGTTCGACGGCCACCTGCCGGGCGCAGGAGGTGACGCTCTGGGAAGGGGTGGCGGCCGGCGGCCGGCGGTGGATCGCGCCGCACAGGGCGACGAGTTCCCGTACTGCGGCCACGGCCTCGGGCGGAGTGGCGGGGCCGGGGGCCAGGAGCCACGGGCGGCCCTCGAAGCGGTCGGCCGCGACGGCCTCGGGCTCTACGGTCCGCGGGGCGCCCGGCGGGCGGCCGGGGACGTAGGCGAACTGGTCGCAGCCCCGCAGGAGGATCTCCTGCCACATCGACTCGTCGGTGCCGTCCACATCCGTGTAGGCGTGGCCGAGTCCGCGGGCCTGCGCCTCGTAGAGGACGTCGGCGGCGCTGCCCGGGTCGGTGGCCACGACCACCACGTCGGCGGGCGGGTCGCCGGGGAGGAGCAGGGTGCCGGCTCCGGCGCGCAGGGCGCGGTCCAGCGCCCGGGGGTCGCTGTCGTCGAGGGCGACGTCGACCCCGGCGCGGGTCAGGGCGAGGGCGATCGAGGTACCGGTCGCTCCGCAGCCGATCACGGTGACGCTGCGCAGTGGCGTGCTCGTCATGGTCTCTCCTGGTGGGCTTCGGCCGATGGCGTCGGGCTGGTCCCGGGGTGCGGGGACCGGCGGTCGGTGGGGGACCCGGCTCGTGGCCGGGAGCCCGGTCAGTCGCAGCACTGGTCCGCGAACTGGCCCGGCGTACGGCCCTCACCGGCGGGGCCGCGGTAGGCCTGCGCGATGTCGAGCCAGCGGTCGGCCTCTTCGCCGGTGGCGACCAGGGCGAGGTCGTCGCGGTGGCGGCGGCGGGTCACCAGGAGGCAGAAGTCGTGGACGGGGCCGGTGATCTTCTGGGTGGCGTCCTCGGGGCCGAAGGTCCACACGTCGCCGACCGGAGAGGTCAGTTCGAAGCGGAAGGGCTCGGCCGGCGGGGTCAGCTGGTGGGCGAGGTAGCCGAAGTCGCGGGTCAGGACGGCGAACTGGACCAGCGGGCGGAGCCGCTCGGTGGGCTCGCGGCGGACGCCGAGGGCGTCGGCGATGTCCTGTCCGTGGCCGAAGAGCTCCATGATTCCGGCACAGGCGAGGACGTGCGGCGGCAGCGGGTTGACGAGCCACGGCACGACCGAGTTCTCGGGGACGGCGGCCAGGGCCTCGACCGAGGCGTCGCCCTCGCTGCGGAAGCGGGCGAGCAGCTCCTTCGGCGGGAAGCCGTTGAACTGCTGGAGGGCCGCGTTGACCGCGCCGTCGAAGTTCTGCGAGGCCTTGGCCGCGATGCCCTTGAAGGTGTCCGGGTCGGCGGCCGCGGTCTTGGCGAGCCGGAAGATGAAGGTCAGGTGGGCGATCTGGTCCGCGATGCTCCAGCCGGGCGCCGGGGTCGGCTTGGCCCAGTCGGCCTCGTCGATGTTCCGGACCAGGTTCTCGACCTCGTCGATGTCCGCGGCGAGGGCCTTCAGTACGTCGTTGAGCGACATGTCGTACTCACTTTCCTGATGGGTTGTGTGATGCAACTGAGTGGACGTGCAGAGTTTTTTGAAGCAACTGATGAGGCGTGCAGAGTTGCTTGAAGCAACTCACTGATCAGCGCTAAAAGCGCGCCCCGAGGGGCGGGTTGGCTAGGCGGAGACCAGCTGGGGCAGCAGGGGAAGGACCCCCTTGCGGCCGCTCTTGAAACCGGTCGGGGCCGGAGCTCCGTAGGTCACCGCGACACCCCTGCGCTGGGCCGCGGCCACGATGCTGGGGACGGCGCGCTCGGCGACGGCAGCGATGGTCATGGCCGGGTTGACGGTCAGGGCGCCGGGGACGGCGGAGCCGTCGGTGACGAAGATGCCGGCGTGGCCGCGCAGCTCGTTGGTGTCGTCGAGAGCGGAGGTCTCGGGGTCGTCGCCCATGCGGACGGAGGCCAGCGGGTGCACGGTGTAGGCGCCGACGAGGTCGTTGGTCCACGGCATCACCTTGGCGAGGCCGTCCTTCTCCATGATCTCCTTCACCTCGGCGTCGGACTGGTTCCAGCCGTGCCAGGTGTTCTTCGTCGGCTGGTACGAGAGGTTGCCGCGGCCGAGCATCTGCTGGGAGATGCGGTGGGCGTTTCCGGTGGCCGGAGGCGGGCCGAAGACCCCCTCGTTGTCGTCCTCGGTCATCGAGAAGATGGTGAGCCAGGACTTCCAGTTCTTGAGGATCTCCTTCTTCTCCTTGCCGAACCAGGTCGGCCCGGTGGCGTCGGGTGCCTGGGCGAGGATCGTGCCCAGGCCCGGCGGGAAGTAGAGCTGTTCCAGGGAGTAGCGGGAGTACTCGGGCAGGGAGCCGTCGAGCTTGTCCCAGCTGGCCACGGTGGGGCCCTTGCCGATCGCGTTGGCGCCGTAGGGCAGTTGGCCGTCCCCGCGGGACAGTCCCAGGATCTCGGCGACCTTGTCCTCGTTGAGGATGGCGGTGTTGAGCCGCTCGCCGTTGCCGGAGAAGTAGCGTCCGACGGCGTGCGGCATCGCGCCGAGGTGGGCTTCGCTGCGCTGGAGGATGACCGGGGTGGCAGCGGCTCCGGCCGCCATCACGACGATCTTGGCCTCGATGACTCCGGACCCGTTCTGCAAACGGTAGTCCGTGTCGTCGACGATGTTGTAGTGGACCCGGTAGTCGCCCTCGGGGGTCCGCGCCAGGTACTGCACTTCGTGCAGGGGGCGGATCTCCGCGCCGTGGGCGAGCGCTGCCGGGAGGTAGTTGACCGTGAGCGACTGCTTCGCCTCGAAGCGGCATCCGGCCATCATGAAGTTGCAGTTGGTGCACTTGGAGTTGTCGATCGCCACGGCGAGCGGGTTGGCGGTGCGCCCGGAGTGGTTGCACGCCGCCGCCCACAGACCGCCGGCGTAGGAGACGTCGCTCCACTCCTGCTTGGTGACGGAGAGGGACTCCTCGATCCGGTCGTACCACGGGTCGAGGGTCTCGCGGCTCACCGCCTTCGGCCACATGCGGCGGCCGATGCTTCCCTTGCGGTCGAAGACGAACTTGGGGGCGCGGGGCATGGCCGCGAAGTAGACGACGCTGCCGCCGCCGACGCAGTTGCCGCCCAGCACGCTCATCCCGTCGCCGACGACGAAGTCGAAGGCCCGCGTGTAGGAGGAGCCGAGCTTGTAGTCGTGCTCGAAGTCCTTGCTCTCCAGCCAGGGTCCGCGCTCCAGCACCGTGACCTTCGCACCGCCCGCGGCGAGGTGGTAGGCCGCGATGGCGCCACCGAAGCCGCTGCCGATGACCAGGACGTCCGTCTTCTCGATGGTGTTGCTCATGCTGGGCTCCCGCAGGGCGTGGTGTCGGGGTGGAGGTCGGCGAGCTGGCGGCCGTAGCCGAAGTCCTGGAATCTCCACAGGCCGTCGGCGTCGGGCTTGCTGATGCCCATCGCCACGAGACCGGGGTGGTCGTCTTCGAGCGCCTGGGCGGTGTGCAGGTGCGCGGCCGAGTCGAAGGCCATGTTGCAGAAGAGCGAGAGCAGGACCCAGAAGTCCTTCTCCGGGTGGCCCGGAGTGGTGAGGTCGACGATCAGCTGCACCCGGTCCTCGTAGCCGAGGGCCACGAAGGGCGGCACCGTCTCGTCCAGGACCATCTCCCGCAGCGCGGCGTAGGCCCGGGTGTGGTCGTTGACCAGGTTCGCGAGGTCCTCGAGACCGTCGTGGACGCCGGTGGCGTCCCAGCGAAGCAGCTCCAGGGCGCCGGCGGCGACCGCGCCGCCACCGGTGGAGACCCCGGCCACGGCCCGGTCTCCGGGCCAGCGCTTCTCACCGGGGACGATCGTGTCCGCGTAGGCCTCGAGCGTGAGAGCGGCGTCGGGTCCGATCTCGACCCTGCGCTCGGCTCTTTCCTGCACTGCCTGCATCTCGTCCTCCTTCGGTTCGGTGGGCTTTTCCTGCTGGCGTGACTTGAAGGTAGATCTGCACGGTCGTTTCAAACAACCAACCGAAGCCCGGTTCACCGAACACTGAGTTGCGTCATGAAACTAGGCGAAGTCGCGGCTAGGCCGCTCTCCCGCTCACAAAAAAAAGGGTCGTCCGGTTATTGTCGTTCGGACATCCAGGTTTCCCGCCGTCACTCGGCCCCTAAGCGGCAACCGGAACGGCTCGCCACAGTGCATGCCTTGAGTTGAACGGGGGGGAGAAGTTGGAAGGCACGGACAGAAGTCTGGAGCTGCCCACGAATCTCACCCACCGGGTCCGCATCGATGCCCTTCGGTCGGCGGATTCGCCCCGGCTGGCCGGCGTGGACACGAGTCACGTGCAGCGGCTCGCCGAAATACACGCGTCTTTGCCTCCGATACTCGTCCACCGGCCCACGATGCGGATCGTCGACGGTTCGCACCGGGTGGCGGCCGCCGTCCTGCGCGGCGAGGACAGCGTCGAGGTCCACTACTTCGACGGCCCCGAGGCGGACTCTTTCCTGCGGTCGGTCTCCGCGAACGTCGCCCACGGGCTGCCCCTGTCCACACCGGAACGCAAGGCGGCCGCGGAGCGCATCCTGCGCTCGCACGCCGACCTGTCCGACCGGGCCGTGGCCACCCACACGGGACTCGACGCGAAGACCGTCGCGGCCATCCGCCGGAGTTCAACCGAGGACGTCCGTCAGTCGAACACCCGGATCGGCGCCGACGGCAAGGCCCACCCCCTGGACCGCACCGCCGAGCGCATCCATGCCGCCGAGCTGATGACCAGCCGGCCCGACCTGCCCCTACGGGCCATCGTCAGGGAAACCGGCCTGTCCCTCGGCACCGCTCACGACGTGCGTCAACGCCTGCTGCGCGGCGAGGCGCCGATTCCCGCTCCGCGCCGCGGCGTCCCGTCGGACGCCACCGGTGCGAGCGCCCGGGTCACGCCCGAGCGGGCACACGCGCCGGACTCCCCGGACGCCACGACCGCGGCCGTACCCGCCCGAAGAGCCGGCCCTCCGGGCGTCGGCGCGGGACGGACCAGGACCTCCCTGGACCTGCTGCGCGGACTCACGAGTGATCCGTCACTGCGGCACTCGGAGTCGGGACGGCAGTTCCTGCGCTGGCTCCACACCCACTTCGTCCTGGACGACGCCTGGCGCCGGCAGCTGGGATCCGTCCCCCCGCACTCCACGGCCACCGTGGCGGAGCTCGCTCTCCAGTGCTCCCACGCGTGGCGCAGGTTCGCGGAAGAGCTGGCCAGCCGCCGGCTGACGGACGTCTCCGGGGCGGGCACGCATCAGCCCGCTCCGGAATCCCGGAAGTAACCGGGACATCGCAACGCCATTACTCAACGACAGGGAGAAACGGTGACCTCCACCGCCATTGAGAGCGCTGTCCACCGGGTGATCAACGATATGCACGTCAACCTGGGCCAGGACCTAACCATTGACGACATGGCGCGTACCGCAATGTTCAGCAAATTCCACTTCACCCGTGTATTCAGGGATGTGACCGGAACGTCGCCGGGGCGCTTTCTGTCTGCTTTGCGGCTTCAGGAGGCGAAGCGCCTCCTGGTGGACACCAAATTCAGCGTCGCCGATATCAGCAGCCAGGTCGGATACAGCAGCGTGGGCACCTTCAGCTCGCGCTTCAAGTCCTGTGTCGGCGTTTCTCCGAGCATGTTCCGGGAATTGGGCGGATACGCGCCGGCCATCGAGACCGACGCCGCGGGCAAGGGCGTCACCTCGCGCAGCGTGCTGCGCGGCCGGATCGTCTTCCCCGAGGACCGCGACCCCGGCTTCTGCTTCCTGGGTCTCTTCCCGACCCCCGTGCCGCAGGGGCAGCCCGTCCGCTGCTCCGTGCTGGACGGCCCCGGCTCCTTCGAGCTCCGCGACATCCCGCCGGGCACCTGGTACCTGCTCGTGCACTCGGTTCCGTACAGCTACGAGCACCTGCCGTCGGGCACCGGCGACCAGGACACCGTCTCGGTGGGCCGGTACGGTCCGGTCACCGCGCACGCCGACACGCTGCTCCTGCCCGCCGAGGTCACTCTGCGTCCGGTGGACGCCCTGGAGCCCCCCGTCCTGATGGCCCTGCTCGACCTGCGCCTCAACGCCATGGAGCGCAAGGCCGCCGCGAGCTGACGGGAAGCAGACACGAAGAAGGGGCCGGCCACGGTAACCACCGTGGCCGGCCCCTTCTTCGTGTCTGCTTGTCAGTCCGCCGAGCGGATCGTCATCGGCAGCCCGCCGCGCATGCGCAGCGACATCATCGGCTCGGCGACGCCCTCGTGCCCCGGCACCACGTCGAGGTCGAGGTCACGGGTGACCAGGGCCGTCACGAAGACCGCCTCCATCATCCCGAGGTTGCTTCCGATGCAGAACCGAGGTCCGGCCCCGAAGGGGATGTAGGCGTAGCGCGGCCGGTTGGCGACCCGCGACACCTCGAAGCGCGTCGGGTCGAAGCGCTCCGGGTCCTCCCAGAAGTCCGGGTGGCGGTGCAGGGTGTACGGGCACACCAGCACGTCGGCCTTGGCCGGCACGGTGAACCCGCCGACCTCGTCGCCCTGCTGGGCGATGCGCGGCAGGATCCACACCGGCGGGTACAGCCGCATGGCCTCCTGCACGACCTGCGTCGTGTACGAGAGCTTGTGCAGGTCCTCGGCGTCGGGCAGCCGCCCGCCGGCCAGGACCGCACGGGCCTCGTCGCGCACCAGGTCGCGTACGTGCGGGTTGCGCGCGAGCAGCAGCAGGGTCCAGCCCAGCGTGCTCGCCGTCGTCTCGTGCCCGGCGAGGAGCAGGGTGACGATCTCGTCCTGGAGGCGCTTGCGGCCGAGGGCCGGGTCGCTCTCCTTGCGGGCGGCCAGGATCATCCGGGAGAAGGCGTCGTCGGTGTCGTCGCCGTCGGACATCCGGGCGCTGCGGTCCGCGACGAGCACGTCCACGGTGGCCGTCAGGTCGGCGCGGGCCCGGCGGAAGTTGCGCTGGGTCGCGAAGGGCAGCCAGGTCGGCATGAGGCCCTGGCTGACCATGTCGAACATGGCCTGGTCCTGTACGGCCTCGAAGGCGTGCGCGATCCCGTCGTGCCCGTCCAGCGACGTGTCCATGAGGGTCCGGCCCAGCACCCCGAGGGTGAGTCCGGTGACCTCGTGGAGCACGTCGACCGCTCCCCCGCCGGCCCGGAGCCGGAGCAGGTCCAGCAGACGTCCGGCCTCCTCGGCCACGATGCCCGCCTGCGCGGCGATGCGGCCCGGCTTGAACGCGGGCTGCACGTTGCGGCGCTGCGCCTTCCACAGGTCGCCCTCGCTGGTGAGCAGGCCGTCGCCGAGCACCTTGCGGGACTCCACGAGGCCGATGCCCTTGTGGTAGTTGGCCGCGTTGTCGGCCAGGACGTGCTTGGCGTAGTCGGGGCGGTTGAAGATGTACATCTTCTTCGGCCCCATCGACACGCGGACGGCATCGGAGAGCTCCGCGGCGTCGCGCATCATGGCGAGCCGGTCCACGGCCAGCTTGCGCAGCAGCCCGGGCAGCTGCCAGAAGGCGGGACCTGGTGGGTGCACCGCCATCAGGCCCCCCCGCGCTGCGCCGGGACGAGGTCCCGGAACGAGCCGCGGTGGAAGACCAGCGGCTCGCGGTCCGGGATCTCGTCCACGGCGATCAGCTCCCCCAGGTAGAGGGTGTGGTCGCCGGCGTCGTACGCACTCCACTTCGCGCACTCGAAGTGCGCGGCCGCCCCCGCGATCAGGGGCGCGTCGGAGACACGGCCGGGCAGCCAGTCGACGGCGTCGAACTGGCCGGCCCCCATGGGGCGCGAACGGTCGGCGAAGTGCCGGGCCACGCCCTCCTGGCCGGCGCCGAGCACCGACACCGAGAAGGTGGCGGCCTCGGCGAGGTAGCGGTGCATGAGCGCCTCCTTGCCGACGCTCACGAGGAGCAGGGGCGGCTCCAGGGAGACCGAGGTGAAGGAGTTGGCGGTCATGCCCCGCGGGGAGGCACCGCCCACCGTCACCACGGTCACCCCGGTGGCGAAGTGCCCGAAGGCCCGCCGCAGCCGCGAGGGGTCGCCGACGGCGACACCCTGCGGCGGTACGGCGGTCATGACGGTCACGCGGCTCGCCCGGACATGACCCGGTTCTGGGTCGAGTACGGCTCCAGGGCCCGTGCCAGGCCCTCGGGGATCAGCGACGGGACCGTGTTGGTGTTCGGTCCGCGCATGCAGGCGATGCGCTGGCGGCCGCGGGCGATGAGGACCTCGACGCCACTGGTGATCTTCACGTAGTCGAACGTGAACTCCAGCTGGGTCTGCCCGAGTTCGGACAGCCGCATACGGATCGACAGTTCGTCGAAGGCCGTGATCTCGGCGAAGAACTCGCAGTCCACCTTGAGCGTGAACAGCTTGAGGTCGTCCTGCACCTCGGCCAGCACGTCCGGCGCCTTCTTCTGCAGGAACAGTTCACGGCAACGGCCCTGCCAGCGCAGGTAGTTGACGTAGTACACGTTGCCTACGAGGTTGGTCTCCTCGAAACCGACCGTGTGCAGGTACTCGAAGTAGTCTTCAGCCATGATCTAGGACCGCCCTTCGATGAGATCTGCTTCGTGGGTCAGGAAGGCGAAGACGGCGGGCTCCAGGGCGTCGCGCAGCGCGGTGACGAAGGTCGCGATCCGCAGGTCCCCGGCGGCGAATACCACCCAGGCGTCCTTGCGGCTCGGAAGCATCGTCAGCGGTGCGCCCGCCATGATCCCGGCCTTCTTCAGGCACTCCACCGCGCTCCACACGCGGGTGGCTGCGGTGTCGGGGGCCTCGCCCGTCTCCTTGGCGACGAGGTCGGCCACCGGCGTGTGCTCGCCGAGCAGGCCGCGCCACTCGGTGGACGAGCGCATGCTGACCGCCTCGATGTCACAGGCCACTTCGGCGGCGGCGACCGCGCTGACGGTCACCCCCAGGCCGTGAGCGGCCGACATCGACATGTGGAGGCCTTCCAGCTCCGGGCGCCCGTCGGGACGGTGACTGACCGTCACGGGGGAGCCCAGGGCGCGGGCCGCGGCGTCCGCGGTGAAGCTGCGGCGCTGCGCGACCGAACCGGCCGGCGCCTCGCCGTGCGGTTCGACCGCGACGGCGATGCGGGCGCCCAGGACGTCCTCCAGGGTGCGCTCCAGGTAGGGGCCTAGCAGCGGGGCGACCCAGGGGCCGGACCCGTCCGTCTTGCGCACCGCGTGCAGGGTCAGGCCCTCCCAGCGCTCGACGACGGTGCCGTCCTCGGCGCGGACGGCGATGTCGTACACGTACGTGTCGCCGACGTGGCTGCGCTCGATCGCGGAGTACCGGAGCCGGTCCGGGACGTGACTGCCGTTGCCGAGCGGGTGAATGCGCTCCACGCCGGACGGCAGCAGAGTGGCGTCGGGGACGCACACCTGGTTGCCGTGCATCAGCGCGTCGCGCATGCCCGGGTCGGCGAGCAGGAGTTCACCGGGCAGGAAGCCGGCGAACCAGTCCTGCGGCTTCTGCTGGACGGACACGTCGGCGTCCACGTGCCGGGCGGCGGCCCGGTGGAAGCGGCTCAGCCGCTGGAACCGGGCGCCCTGGAAGAGGACGCTTCCGTACAGGTCCTTGGCCGGGTCCAGCGGGACCACCGGGGTGTCGGCGGGCACCTGGAGCGGCGCACCGTCCGGGATCGGGGCCGAGCTGTAGACCAGCCGGGCACGGAAGTGCTCGGCGACGAAGCCGGTGTCCTCGGAGTGGATGGCCACGTCCACGGTGTCGGCGCCGGTCACGGTGGCGGCGATGCGGATGCGGTTGCTGCCGTTCGGCGGCACCACGATGGGCCGCAGGAACTTGGCGCCCTCGATGACCGGGGTGGTGGCGCGGCCGGTGACCGCGGAACCGACCTGGACCATGGCCTCCATGCCGATCACTGCGGGAAGCAGCAGGTTGCCGTCGAGGAGGTGGTCGGCCAGGTACGGGTCCGTGCCCGCGTTCAGTTCGACCTCGGTGACGAGTTCGACGCCGTGGTAGCGCACCAGCGGGTTGCTGGTGAAGCGCAGCATGGGCAGGGCCGGCAGGTCACGGCGGACCGTGTCGATGCCTTCCGTACGGCCGCTGATGACGGTCACCACGGGTGCGTCGGGGTCGGAGATCAGGCGCAGCAGGATCTCCACGCCCTGGTCCGGGGAGACCGGGGTGATGCCCTCGCGGGAGAGCGACTCGACGACGGAGAGCTTCTCGCCCATGCCGACGCCGGACCACACCGACCACTCCATGCACCGCGCGCGGACCTGCGGGTGGGTGCGGGCGACGTCCTCGGTCAGGTCGGCCAGCCACTCGTTGGCGGTGGCGTAGTGGGCCTCGCCGCGCAGGCCGGCCCGGCCGATGATGGAGCCGAAGGCGACCAGCAGCTTGAGGTTGCCGGCTCCCACGGTGTCCAGGACGGTCCGCAGACCGTCGACCTTCGGGGCGAAGGTGCGCCGGAAGTCGTCGGCATCGAGGTGGACCAGGCCGTTCGGCTCGTTGCGGCCGGCGCCGTGCAGCAGACCGGTGATCTTGCCGAGCGCTCCTTCGAGTTCGGCGACCGCGCCGCGCACCTGGCCCGCGTCGGTGACGTCGGCCCGTGCGTAGTGCACTTCGACGCCGGCGTCGGCCATGCGCTTGAGGTTGGCGGCCAGTTCCTTGTCGTCGCCCGGCTCGGAGCGGCCGAGAACGGCCAGCTTCGTACCGGTCTTGAGGGCCACGGCGAGGGCGCACTCGGCCGAGATCCCCTTGCCGCCGCCCGTGACGAGCAGGACGTCTTCGGCGGTCAGCGGGGCCTCGTCGCGCTCCTGCTCCACGGGCAGGGCCCGCAGGGTCGGGACGCGGCGCACGCCGGCCTCGTCGTAGTGGACCTCGGCGAACCGCGTGGTGGCGGCCACCTCGGCCAGCACCCGCTCGACCGCGTCGTCCGTCACCGGGGTGTGGACGATGGTGGTCCGCAGGTGCGAGGCCTCCAGGTACAGGGTCTTGGCCAGACCGGCCGCGCCGCGGCCGTCCTGGACCAGGACGAAGCGGCGGTCGCGGTGACCCGCGAGGGCGCTCTTGGCGGCGTCCAGCACCTGCGTGGCCTGCTCCTGGGAGCAGTTCCTGGCCAGGACGGCCAGGACACCCGCGCCGACGCCGGCCTGTTCGAGTTCCTGCTGGAGGCGCTCGGCGAGGTCCCCGCCGTCGGGGGCGAAGAGCTCCCAGGTGCCGTTGGCCTCGGCGGGCGCGGTGCGCGGCCGGGCGACCTCGTCGAGGTCCACCGCGAAGGGACGGGCCCAGCTGGCCGCGCCGGCGACCAGGGCGGCCTCCTCGGACGGTGCGGCCCCGCCCGTGGTGGCCAGGGTGTCGAGGGCCTCCGCGAGTTCGGCCAGGGTGGCCGTCGCGAAGTTGGTCGGGACCTGCGCCGCGGCGATCCCGAGACGGGACGCGGCCTGGTTCACGATCTGGCCCACGGTGATGGAGCTCATGTGCAGGTCGTCCAGGAGCCGGCTGCCCGGGTCGACGAGGTCGGCCGGGAGCTCGGCGCGCTCGGCGACGAGGGTGCGCAGCACCTCCAGGGCGGCCGCGCCGTCCTGGGCGGGGGCCGCCTCGGCGGCCCGGTCCTGCGCCGCCTTGGCGACCTTCGCCGCCTTGGCCGCCTTGATGGCGTTGGCGGCCTTGTCCGACGGGGCCGCCTTGTTCGGCGTACTCGCCGGCGCGGCCACCGCGACGGCGGGCTTCGGCTGGCTCGCGGCCGTCCGGTGCGCGCCCGGGGGCTGCTCGCAGGGGCTGGTCAGGAAGCTGAACTCCTGTCCGACCTCCAGCGGCTTGATCAGGCGGTCCTGGAAGAGCCGGTCGAGCCGGACCGGCGCGCCCGCGACGAACGCGGCGGCGGCCACCTGCAGCAGCGGCCGCAGCGACTCGTCGTCCGTGTTCAGCGAGAGGGCCGTGACCCCGGTCGTCGCCTGTGCGAGGGCGCTGAGCACCCGGCCGGGGCCCACCTCGATGAACAGGTCGACCTCGTCCGCGGCCGCTTCCACCGCCTGGGTGAAGCGGACCGGGTCGGTGATCTGGCGGCTGAGCAGCTCCACCACGTCGGTGTCGCGCTCCAGTTCCGTGCCGGTGACGGTCGAGACGACCTTCCCGGAGACGGGACCGAAGGCGGCGCCGGCGAGCCAGTTTCCGAACACCTGCGCGGCCGGAGCGACCAGCGGCGAGTGGAAGGCGTGCGAGACGGCGAGCCGTGTGCAGCTCACGTCCGCCCGCTCGGCGCGGCGCTGGATCTCCTCGATGTCCTCGACGGGACCGGCGACGACCGTCTGCCGGGGCCCGTTGTAGCCCGCGATGACGACCGACAGGCCCGCGATGAGCCGCTCGGTCTGGTCCGGGTCGGCGCCCAGGGAGGCCATGGTGCCCGAGTCGCTGTGCTCGGCCATGGCCTTGCCGCGTACCCGGGCCGCGTCCAGCAGCGTGCCCTCGTCGATGGCGCCGGCCCAGTGCAGGGCGGAGAGCTCACCGAGGCTGTGCCCGACGGCGACGGACGCCTCCAGGCGCAGCGAGTCCAGGACGCGCAGGCCCGCGGCGGAGCCGGTGGCGATACGGGGCTGGGCCACATCGGTGGCGACCATGTCGCCCGAGGTGGGCAGGCCGGCCCGGTCGAAGACCTCGGCGGCCTCGGGGAAGCGGCGGCGCAGCGCGCCCCCGCCGGTGCCCTTGCCGGAGCCCTGGCCCGGGAACAGGAAGCCGATGCGGCCCCGTCCGGTCGCCTTGCCCAGGAAGCTGCGGCCGTCCGCCGAGGTGTGCGAGGTCTCCCCCGACTCCAGCAGGTCGGCCAGGTGCTGCAGCCGGCGCTCGGCGTCCTCGGGCGAGGACGCGACGATCGCCGCGCGGTGGGGCAGGCCGCGCAGTTCCCGCTGGAGGGTCGCGGCGAGGTCGGAGACCTGGCCGTAGGAGACCGTGGCGACGAAGCCGGCGACCTCGGAGATGCGCGCGAGCAGTGCGCGCGGGGTGTCGCCCTCGAGCAGCAGCAGCTCGCTGTCCTGGGGCGAGTTCGCCAGTGCGGCGGAGCGGCGGCTCGGGGCCGGCCGGCGCCGTACGGCGGGCTCGTCCAGGACCACGTGCGTGTTGATGCCGCCGAATCCCATGGCGGTGATGCCCACGCGGCGGGGCGCGCCCTCGGGCCACGCCTCGGCCTTGCGCAGCGCCTTGAGGTTCGCGCCGTCGTCCGTGAGCAGCTCGTGCGGGTCGACGGTGCCGATGGCCGGCGGCAGGGTCTGGTTGTCGACGGCCATGGCCGCCTTGATCAGGCCCGCGACTCCGGCGGCGGCCTTGGTGTGGCCGATCATGCCCTTGATGGAGGTGATGGCGGCGATGGGCGCCTTCGGGTCCGCCGCGGCACGCGCGCCCATGAGGGCGGTGAGCTCGGTGGCGTCGCCGACGGCGGTGCCGGTGCCGTGGCCCTCGAAGAGGCGGACCGTCTCGATGCCGAACCCGGCGCGCTCGTAGGCGCGGCGCAGGGCCAGCTGGTAGCCGCTGACCTCGGGCCGCGTGATGCCGCCCTGGCCGTCCGAGGACACGCCCCAGCCCGCGATGGTCGCGTAGATGCGGTGGCCGCCCGCGAGGGCGTCCTCCTCGCGCATCATGACGATCATTCCGCAGCCCTCGCCGGGCCAGAACCCGTTGGAGCCCCGGTCGTAGAGCTTCATCTCGCCCTTGGCGAGGGCGCCCGTCTTGGCGAAGCCGATGATCTCGAACGGGTCGATCGACAGGTCCACGCCGCCCGCGACGGCGACGTCGATGTCGCCGTTGATGAGCGAGGTGCCCGCCGTGGTGACCGACAGGAGCGAGGAGGAGCACGCGCCGTCGACGGTGTAGCCGCCGCCGTTGAGGTCGAAGTGGTTGCAGATCCGGCCCGCGATGGTGTTGGAGAGGCCGCCGGCGAGGGTGTCCTCGTCGATGGCCGGGAATGGCTCCTTGTACGAGGCCTCGACGTCGCCGAGGAACTCGGCGACCCGGGTCTCGTCCCAGTCCTCCTGGGCCGCGAGGGCCTCGGCCATCACGCGCCGTACGTACGGCCAGCGCAGCCGCATCACGTTGGCGCGGGCGAACTCACCCGTGAGGGTGTTGCCGACGATGACGCCGGTGCGCTCCTTGGGCAGGCCCTCGCCGGCCGGGAAGCCGGCGTCGGCCAGCGCGCGCCCGGCGGTGTCCAGGGCGAGCCAGTGGGTGAGGTCGGTGGAGCGGAAGGTGCTGCCCGCGATCTTGTGGGCGATCCGGTCGAACTCGTAGCCCTCCAGCACCGCGGCGTTGCGGGCGTAGAAGGTGTCCGGGGTGGCCGGGTCGGAGTCCCAGTAGTCGTCCAGGTTCATCCGCTCGCTGGGCAGCCGGCGGAAGGCCCGGCGGCCGGCGACGGCGTTGTCCCAGAGCTCGCCCGGGGTCGCGGCGTCGGGATAGCGGCAGGCCATGCCGACGATGGCTATGCGTGTCATGCGGCCACCGCGATCTTTTCCTGGGCGGTCTTCTCGGAGACCGGGGCGGGGCAGGCGCAGGCCTCGGCGCAGCCGTTGGGGCACGCGACGGCCGCGGCCGGGGCCGGGGCGGGGCAGGCGCACTCGCCGGTGCAGTCGCAGGACCGCTGGGCCGGCAGCACGGCGGTGACGGCCTCGGCCTTCACCGCGGCGGCCTTGTCGGCGGCCTCGGCGGCGCGCCGCTTGGCGACGACGTCGGCGCTCCACAGGAAGGCGCCGCGGATGGCGCAGACGATCGCGGTGGCGAAGAAGATGCCGTACACGACGTGCAGGGCGGTCAGGACGCCGTACATGGTGGCGACGCCGCCGCCGAAGGCGATTTGGCCCCACTTGGAGGAGGGCGTCGTACCCGGGTCCGTGATCATGTAGTTCGTGAAGAGCACGAACGCCACGCCGGTCATCATCGCGAGGGCCGCGGGGATGGAGGTGTCGAAGATCAGACCGCGGACGACCGCCTGGAGGGCGTAGCCGCCGACCCAGGCCAGGATCAGCCACATGCGCTCGGTGAGCTTGGCGTTGAGCAGGGTGCCCAGCGCGATGATGACCGCCGGGACGAGCCAGTCGAGGCCGCCGTCGAGGTACTCGGTGAAGTGGTACGGGGGCGCGATCGAGGCCCACGGGAAGAGCACCAGGATGACTGCGATGCCGAAGTTCGACGGGTTCATGAAGTGCCGCATGCGGCCCTTGACCGGGGCGCGCAGCACCCACTTGGTGCCGACGGCGACGATGACGCCGAAGACCATGACCCAGACGCGGTCGTTGACGTAGGTCAGCATGTTCACCGCGAGGGCGGTGATGTGGGCCGGGAAGAGGAACTCGACCATGCCCTTGAGGCCGCCGCCGCGGAAGCGCGGGTCGCGCCCCTCGGAGCGGGCGCCGATCACCTCGAGGATGATCTCCAGGGTGTACGAGGTGAGCAGTGCGATGAACGGCCAGGTCCAGGGCTGCTCGAAGCCGAGCACCGTGTAACCGAGGATGTTGAGGACGGAGATGGAGATCGCGAACCGGCGGAGCGCGGTGACGACCTTCGGGTTGTGGCGTGGGCCGGCGGGGGCCGGGACAGCCGTCAGGGTTGCGGACATGGTCACTTCTCCTTCGCCTGGGTACCGAGCTCGACGGTGTGCTGTCCGGGCTTCAGCGTCAGCTTCTGCTCGTGGACGGCACCGGTGCGGTCGCGCCAGGTGAGCTTCACCGGCAGCGGGTCCTTGACTCCCTTGCCGAGGCCGATGTGGACGTCGTTGCTGCGCTTGCCGGAGTGGCCGCCGCCGCCGTCGACGCGGGCGACCCGCATGCTGCCGTCCGGCAGTTCGACGCAGACCTCGGCGCCGATCGCGGGCGAGCCGGACTCGCGGTTGAGCTTGAGCGTCAGGTACGAACCCGTGCTGTCGCTGACGTTGTGGAGGAAGACCGGCTCACCCCACTGGCGGGCGACGGCCAGGTCGACCAGGCCGTCGCCGTCGACGTCGGCCGGGGCCATGCCGCGGGTCGGGATGGGCTCGGCGATGCCGAGGGCCTTGGCCAGGTCTACGTAGCGGCCGGTCCCCTCGTCCTTGGCGAAGAAGCGCATGTGCTGGCTGCCGGCCAGGTCGTCACCGTGGCGGACGTTCGGCCACCAGATCGGGTTCGAGGTCAGGGCGTCGTTCGCGGTGGCCAGCTCCTGGAGCTGGGGCCAGCGGTTGGTCTTGCCCTTGACGAAGCCGAGCGCCTGGGTGATCTCCAGGTTGCCGTCGTTGTCGAAGTCGGCCATCTTGGGGTCCCAGCCCCAGCCGGACCAGGCCACGCCCAGGTCGGCGGACTTGTCCTCGTACGGGGCCTCGCCCTCCTTGAGCTTGCCCTGGAGCTCGGACTGGTTCTTCGCCTGGTTGATGAAGGCGAAGTTCGACTCCTGGATGCCGAAGGAGGTGGTGATGTTGCTGACGAACAGGTCGTACAGCCCGTCGTTGTCCAGGTCGCCGAAGTCGACGCCCATGCCCTTGAACGAGCTGCGCCCCATCTCCTTCGACTTGGGCACGGTGCCGGTGTGGACCGACTTGACCTCGGCGAACTCGATCTTGCCGGGGACCGACTTGTTGTAGAGCATCGGCGAGGTGCCGAAGTCGTGCGCGAGGAAGATCTCCGGCAGGCGGTCGCCGTCGAGGTCGACCGCGCTGGCGCCGAGCGTCCAGCCCTTGCTCAGGCCCTGCGGGATGGAGCCCTCGGTCTTCTCGTAGCCCTTCTCGGTCCAGCGGAAGAAGTGGCCGCCGCCGCCGTTCTGGGCGTGTGAGAGCGACTCGTTCATCACGACGCCGCCGTCCACGGTGTCGTCCAGGACGGGGCTGTCGGGGAAGTAGTTGCCGATGAAGATGTCGTCGTGGCCGTCACCGTCGAAGTCGGCGTACGCGGCGGCGTTGGAGTTCCACAGCGGCCCGCTGTACTTCGTACCGGTCGTGCCCGGGATCAGCTCGGTGGGCGTGAAGCTGGCGGCCGACAGCGGCTGCCCCTTCACGTTCTTGTTCATGAAGATGACCGGGGTGCGGCCCCAGTAGTAGACGAGGACGTCGGTCGCGCCGTCCTCGTTGTAGTCGCCGGGCATGCAGCCCATCGGCGCCGACGTCGTGCTGGTCGGCAGCGGCTTCGGGTCGAGGGCGAACGGCGCGTAGGCCCCGTCCTTGCGCGTCGGCGACGGGGTCAGCACGGCCTGGTCGATGCGCGGGTCGTTCACGCAGAGGTCGTTGGGCAGGCCGTCGCCGTCGATGTCGTTGACGGCGATGCCGGCGCCGACCGAGGAGATCCATCCCTCGATGTGCCGATAAGCCTTGTTGACCTTGCGGACTTCCTGCTTCGGGAATCCGGAAGGCATGGCGATCGACAGCGACTTGAAGCCGAAGTTCTTCGCAAGCTTCGCGGTCTCGGCCGCCGAGGACTCGGGCAGCTGAACCCCGTAGAAAGTGCCGACCATTACGGCAAGAGCAACAATTCCCGGCGCATTCCTAAGCGCCCAGTTCTTTTTCGCCGTCACTGATCGGCACCTTTCCGGGTAAGAGAGAGAGAAGCAAGCTCCTCGGCGACACCACGCCGCCAGGACTCGTATGCGGGAGATTCACCCTGGCCCCGGGTGTCGGGCCGCAGCCCGACGCACACCGAGGCCGCCCGCTCCGCGGTGGTGTCGCAGACGACACGGGCGGCGAGGTGGGTGTGGTCGATGACCGTGTCGGCCTTGATGCGTGCCTCGATGGCGAACGCGGAGCCCTGGGCCAGCGCCCAGCGGTGCTCCCCGGCGCCCTCGACGAAGCGGGCCAGCTCGTCCTCGTCGACACTGCCGGCGTAGGCGCAGGCGAGGCCGGCGCCCGCGTACAGGTCGCTGTGCCGGGCCTTCGGGTAGGAGGCGATCAGGTCGGTCACGACATCCGGGTCGGTACCGCCGACGAACCACAGCGCGCGGCCGATGCCCTGGTCAATGGCGTTCGGGGTGTAGTGGTTGTGTCCGCCGTGCCAGCTGAACGGGTGTTCCGCGGCGGGCGTGCGCACGTAGGAGTCGGTCTTGAAGTACGCCTGGTGGAAGCCGTAGCCGTCCAGGGCGAGCCAGCGCAGCAGCGGGTCCGTCTTGCGGATGTCCGGCCACAGGAGCTTCGGCAGCCGGGCCATGGCCCAGCCCACACCGACGTAGATCATGTAGTCGTGGTGGCGGCCTTTGCCCTGGAGCAGGCCGTCCAGCCGGCCACTGTGTCCCGGCAGCGAGTCGTACACCGCCGCGCCCATGCCCGCGCCCTCGTACGCGAATCCGCGCATGTCCCGGGGGACGGTCTCCAGCATTTCCTCGGCTTCCGCGGGAGAGCCGGCCTCCACCGCGTAGGCATACCCCTGAAGGAATACCTCGCCGATGTTCTCCAGACGCGCCTTGGCTTGCGGGTTCTTTACGTGGAACCCGCGCACCTCCATCGTCGTCTCGGAAACGGGAGGCGTGAGAAGCCTCCGCCGTAGCGCACCAAATACTGTGGACACCGAAGAAAACCGCCCCTCGTAGAACCCTGAAACCCCCCAGCAAACGGGAATCTATCCAGGGGTCCAGGAGGGGCTCTACTTCCCGCGTGCTCAATCCGGCGTGAACAATCCGGTGTGAACGATCCGGCGCCGACGAAACGTCAGACGAGCGTGCCCGCCGACGCGCGCACCCGCTCGCGCACGTTCCTGCGCCACACCTCGTAGGCGGGTCCGACGCCGGCCTGGGGCTCGCTCGCGGCGGTCTCGTCGGCGAGCAGCGCGACGGACTCCACGCCCAGGCCCGTGAACGCCTCGACCGCGGCCCAGCTGTGCTCGGGTACGAAACCGGCGTGGTGACGGGCCTTGGCCGCGAACACCGAGCCCTGCGCCAGGTGGTCCCACTCCTCCCCCGCCTCGGCGCGCAGCGCCTCGCGGTCGGCGGCGGTGGTGCCCCCGGCGAAGGTGGCGGCCAGGCCGACGCCGCTCCACAGGTCGCCCTGGCGGGCCGAGGCGAAGGCGCGCACGGCGGCCGAGACGTGCGCGACGTGGCCACCGTGGATGAACCACAGCGCCCGCCCGACGCCCTGGTCGAAGGCGCGCTGGAAGTAGTCCGCGTCGCCGTCCCACGCGTACGGGGTGTCCAGCCGCTGTCCGCCGACCCAGCGTTCGGTGTCGAAGTAGGCGCGGTCGAAGCCGTATCCGTCGACGCACAGCCAGCTCATGGCCGGGTAGTACTCGGGCTCGGTCAGGTCCGGTACGAGCTTCTTCCACATCGGGCGCGGCAGCTTGGCCATGGCGAAGCCGATGCCGATGTAGTTGAGGAAGATGTGCCGCTTGCCGCCGCCCTGCAGCAGGTCGCGGGTGCGGTGGCCCTTGCCCGGGCCCATCACGTCACGGATGGCGCAGGCCATGGTGGCGCCCTCGTACGCGAAGCCCTGGACCTCCGGGTCGACGAGCGAGAGCCGGCGTTCGGTCGTCGCCAGCGTGCGGTCCTCGATGCCCCACTCGAAGCCGGTGACGACGGCCTGCGGTACTGCCTCCAGCTTGCGGGTCCGCGCGGTCGGCTCGACGGAGAAACCGCGCCCCTCGAAGCTCACGTCGTCCAGGGACGGGGCCATGGCCAGCCTGCGCAGTGCTCCCAGTGCGGGCACGGACGCCTCCTCGTGCGGGCCGCTCTGGCGGCGGCCGGAGGGCACATCGTGCGCGCCCGGGCGCCGGCGCCTCATCTCCGTCCGTGCTCACCCGGCGGCTCCAGAGCCGTTCGAGCGCACTGAGGCAAGTTCTGGCGCGTACGCGGGGCAGCGGGGCAGCCGGCCGGCGGGGAGAGGTCAGCGGGGAGAGGTCAGCGGATGGAGCGCACGTCCACTTCCTCGTCGTGGACCTGGCGGCCGCACCGGTCGCAGTGCAGCTCGACGTGAACGCCGCCCTCGCAGCCGATGTGGTCGGCGCGACGCGGCGGCCCCTGCTCGTAGTGCAGGTGGCGGTCCCCCCACTGCATCAGGGCGATGACTCCCCTGGTGAGGTCCCGCCCGGCGGGGGTGAGTTGGTACTCGTAGCGCACGGGCCGGTCCTGGTAGGGGACCCGCTCCATGATCCCGTGTTCGACCAGCCGGGTGAGCCGGTTGGTCAGGACGTTGCGAGCAATGTCGAGGTTGCCGAGAAAACCGTCGAAGCGTTTGATACCGAGCAGAGCCGAACGGACGATCAACAACGTCCAGCGCTCCCCGACCACTTCCAGGGTCCGGGCCAGGTTGCAGTCCTGTCCCTCGTACGTATGTCTCAGCATCCGCTCACTCTATGCAGGCAACGAGTTTCGTGAAAGGACCGACGTGACAAAAGGGGAGCCGCCTCCCGGGGCCAGGACGGCACCCCGGAAAGCGGCGGGAAGCTCAGGCCGCCTGCAGCAGCGGTTGCGGTTCCCCACCGCCACCGCCCGGGCGGCCGAGGCTGCGGTACGCGTAGGCGGCCGACACCAGCGTCATGTGGTGGTGCCAGCCCGGGAACGAGCGGCCCTCGAAGTCGAGGAGGCCGAAGTCCTCCTCCAGCTCGCGCACGGTCTCGGCGCTGCGGTCCAGCAGACCCGTCAGCGCCAGGACCTCGTCCGTCCGGGCGTGGGTGAGGTTGGTCAGCCACAGCTTGACGGGCTGGCGCCCGCGCTCGGAGCGGATGGCGAACAGCCGGTAGGTGCGCTGAACCTGCATCCCGTTGGACGCGTGATCCGGCAGCCGGACGAAGCTCGACATGACGGTGTGGTGGCGCCCCGGCCCACCGCCCCACGGGCCGACCGTCTCGATCCGGGTCAGGCCGGCCGCGTCGAACTCGAAGAGGCTGCGGGCGGAGATCAGCGTGCTGTTGCCCTCCCCCGCCTCGGTCCGGTGCAGCCGCAGGTGGCGGCCCGCCAGGACCTGCAGGCTGCCGGGGACGGAGACGACGAAGTCGCGGCCGCGCTGGGAGAGTCCCCGTACGAGCCTGGCGGCGCCGGCCGATTCCCCCAGGTCGGCCACCACCGGCACCGGCGCCGTGCGACTGGCACCCGCCATGGTGTCCACGACGTCGAGGGCGTGCTGTTCGAGCGAGCGCTGGCCGGCGTCCTCGGGGATCCGGGTGCGCTGGCGGCGCTCGGGGTCCTTGGTCCAGGAGCCGGGCAGCAGCAGCCTCCAGTCGACGGGAACGGCCCCGTCGGAGGTGGCCAGGAATCCGCCGACGCCCACCTGACAGGTGACGGAGCGTCCGGTCGAGGGGACGAAGCGGCGGTGGACGCCACAGGAGTGCTCGCCGCGCTTGCGCAGTACCGCGAGGTCGAGGAGCCAGGCGCGCGGGGTCACCTCCTGCTCGGTCCAGCGGGCGAGCTCGCTGCGGACCGGTGCCCAGTCCCAGGGACTCGCGTTGACGAACTGGTGCAGCGACTGGGACGCGGTCGGCGAGTCCGTGACCGCGGCGGCGAGCCGGCGTACGGACTTCTTGCCCGGCGTCGTCAGCAGGCTCTGCACGTACATCTGGGCCCAGCGGCGCTGGTCCATCCGCGGCAGGCACTCGAAGACCCGCTCGGTGAACGCCGGCATCGAGACCTTCGAGCTCATCAAGGCGTGCATGACCATGGCGGGTTCCCTCCTAGTGTCTGCCGACGGCCGGCGATCACCATGAAACAATAGCGAACGTCCTGTTTTTTTTCCGACTCAGGAGAGTTGTTGAACCACTTTGCCAAGTCGGGCACCCGTGCCCGGCGTTCACCGCAGCACAGCCGCGGCCCCACCGACGGGGATCGCGGCGGGGGCCGCACGGACGGCGCAGAAGCCGTCGATCCCCTTGCCAGAGCGACATTCGAGACCCACTCGATTCCGCGGACATCTTCGGCAACTCCGCCTTGCGCGGTGCCCCGCAGGCATCGAAGGATGGTTCCCTAACGTGAAGACAGACTCAGAAAAAAAATCCGGATCAGTGCACCTACAGCACGGAACCACGCCCCTCTTGCGCCCGGCAGCGAGTGCTCCAAGGGAGACAGCATGGTGAAGCAGGAGCGGGCGGTGCGCACGCGTTCCGCCCTGGTCCGGGCAGCCGCGGCGGAGTTCGACCGCGACGGGTACGACGGCACATCGCTTGCGCGGATCAGCAAAGTCGCCAACATCTCCATCGGCGCCGTCACCTTCCACTTCTCGTCCAAGAACGAACTCGCCGACGCGGTGTTCGAAGAGGGACGGGCGATGACCGTCGCGGCGCTGGAGCAGATGGCCGCAGAGCCGGTCCCTGCGCTGCGCGGGGTCGTCGACCTCAGCCTGGAGCTGACCCGGCTGATGGAGGAGGAGACCGCCGTACGCTCCGCTATCCGGCTCTCCCGCGAGCGTCCGGGCAGCGCTTCCTGGTCGGACCTGTGGCTTCCGACGGTCCGTCAACTCCTGGACCGGGCATACGAAAATGGCCAACTTCGCGACGACGCCCTGCCGGCGGACGTCACGGCGCTGGTCGAGTACCTGCTCGGCGGCGCTGAGGCGTACCTCCGCCTCAGGATGGGGACGGAGCGCGCGTACGAGAGTGCCGTGGGCCAGCTCAAACGGCTCTGGCATCTCGCCCTGGTAGGCGTTTCGGCCGACGGTGCGACGGACGCCACGGCGACCGTTCCCGAGCCCCGCCCTTCGGCCTGACCCAAGCTGCCGCATCACCGGTCGTCCCCCGTCGACGTGGTGCGGCCGCGTTCAGCGCGGAGCACCTGCAGCCCCGCCTGAACGCACCCAGAGGGCCCCGGCACCGTGACTACCAGCACGCTGCCGGGTGCCCGGCACAACCGTCTGCCCGCCGCCTTCCCTGGAGCCCCTGCTCACTGGGAGGACGGCGGGCAGACGCATGCGTGCCCGTCCCCGCCGGGGATTCCCCCGGTGCGGGGCGGCGGGGGCCGTAGACGGCGCCACAGCGCCGTTCGCGGGCCCCTGCGAAGCCGACCGCAACTCGGCCCGGACCCGGGTAAGTTCAGTCGGCACCGCCGATCTGCCGGGCCGGTGGCGCCGAGCGCCACCGTGCGCAGGGTCACGCGGCCTGCGACTGGGCGTACGGCCGCAGCACCAGGCTCGCCCGCACGTGTGCGGGGGCCAGCGCGGGCAGCGTGTACTTCCACATGGCGATCAGGCGGTCGTTGAGGTCCACCCGGCCCGTGGCGATGTTGGAGTAGATCTGTACTCCGGTGAAGGCCCCGGTCAGCAGGGTGGCGAACTCACGCTCATCGGCGTCGTCAAGGAGTTCGCCGCGCTCGCGCGCCGCGAACAGGAAGAAGCTGAGCTGCTCCACCCACTCGTGGTAGGCCGTGGCGTCGGGCTTCCCGAACTCACCCTGCTCGACGGCGAGCCGGACACTGGCCCGTACCAGCACATTGGTCTGCAAGGCGTGCGCCATGAAGAACGTCAGGTCGATCAGCCGTTGCAGGCCCGGCTCACCGATGGGGAAGGCCACGAACTCCTGCTGCTTGGCCATCACCACGTTGGCCAAGTCCTGCTTTGACTTGAAATGGAAGTACATCCCGCCCTGGGTGACCCCGGCTTCCTCCATGATCCTGCTGATGCTCGCGCCGCTGTACCCGCTCTCATCGAAGATCGTGGCGGCCGCGTAGATGATGGATTCCCGGGTCTTTACGGCCCGTTGCTGGCGCGGCTCGTTCATCAGGTGCCCCGCTCCCTCTCGACAAAAAAAACGAACGCCCTTATTTTACAGGTCGGCCCGCGTGTCTGGTAGTCCGCCGGGTCTTCACACATACGCACGCCGACAGGGGAGAGGCATGCTCACAACACCAGAACGTCGTCTCATAGCGCAGCCGGACCTGACCAGTACCGTTGCTCGGGAGTACGTACACAGAGCTGCCGTGTCCGAGGTGTTCCTGACCGGGTGGACCAGGACGGGGAAAGACGCGTTCACGGTCAGCGCCCAGTGGCCTCGCAGTCACAGCTTCTACACGCCGGAACACGGCATGCACGACCCGATGCTCCTGTGCGAAACGATCCGCCAGAGCGGCATGCTGCTCTCGCACACGGAGTACGGCCTCCCGTTCGGGCACCACATCGGCTGGTCCCGCATGCAGTACGCGCTGAACCCGCAGGCCATGCGCGTCGCCTCGAAGCCCGCCGAGATCACCCTGCACGTGACGTTCTCCGACATCCGCACCCACCGCGCGCTGCCCTCGTCGATGACCATGCACATCGAGGCCGTTCGCGACAATTCGCTCCTGGCCGTGTCGAGCACGCGCTTCACCAACCATTCCCCCGCGGTGTACCAGCGCCTGCGCATGGGACGCGCGGACGCCTCGCGGCTGTCCGAGTCGGCGCCGATGCCCCCGGACCCGGTCTCGCAGGCCGTGGCGGGCCGCCGGCGCAGGGACATCGTGCTCGCGCCCACGCAGGAGCGCGGGCGCTGGCAGTTGCGCGTGGACACCGCGCATCCGATCCTGTTCGACCACCCCCTGGACCACGTCCCGGGGATGCTCCTGCTGGAGTCGGTCCGACAGGCCGGGCACGCCCTGGACCCGTCGCTCGACACGATGATGCCCACCTCGATGGACGTGTCGTTCAACCGCTATGTGGAATTCGACGCTCCGTGTTGGGTCGAAGCCGAGGCCGTGTCGTCCCGTGAGAGTGGAACGCGACGGAGTGTGCGCGTGAACGGGCTCCAGAACGGTACGTTCGCCTTCACGGCAACGACGGAGATGACCGACATGTCGGCGGTCTGACCGGAGTTGTGACGGAGGCTCAACCGCTGCGTAGGGGGATCAAAACACCCGACGATCCGTCGGCATACGTTCGCTAGGAATGATCGAACCCGGTGCGCCAACACCGGGGTCACGACCAACCAACCTGCTGTCACCTGCTGCAAGTGGGCTCAACCCCCACGCAACAGGACTTCCGTCTCAAGCATGTCGGCGCTTATAGCGACTCGACTCGATCACTGCAACTCGATGACTACGAGATCAATACGAGATGACTAGAGATGACCACGAGATGACTGCAACTCAGTGACTAGAGATCAGTGACTGCAACTCGATGACTAGAGACCCCAGAATCATGGACCAAACTGCACGGAATTTCCAGTCCCCCGCCGAAAAAACCTGTCTGGATGTCACCCCTCCTGGGCCGTCGGTGTCTGAATCTCACCTCTCCGGGCTGGTCGGAAGCGCAGGTTCCGCCCTGATTCCGCCCTTCCTGAGGACCCGCGCGAAGACGCCGATGCGGATCCTGGAGTCGGAGTACTACTCCGACGCGACCCTCAACGTGTACCTCAAAATCGCTGGTCTGGGCATGCGCCCCGAGGGCTGCACGGCCTCGGTGGAGAAGATCGCCGGCTACACCGGGCTCTCCAAGGCCACCGTGGAGCGCTCGCTGCGCGAACTCGCCAACCCCGCCCCGGACGGCGTCGTCGAACTGTCCGAGAACACCCGCCGGACGCTGCCCGGCGGCCGGGGCACGACGGCGCGGCGTCGCGTACGGACACCAGGGCCCCGGGAACGCTTCGTCTGGATCCCCGTCTATGCCAGCGAGTGCCTCCCGCCCCGGCTGCTGCGCGCCTACGGCCTGATCGCCTTCGCGGTCGTCCAGAAGATCCCGTTGACCGTGCGCGGCCTCGCCGCGTTCCTCCGCCACCGCACCGGCAGCCGTGCCGGATCCCCGATAAGCACCGAATCGGCGGCCAAGGCCGTCAAGGAGCTCGTGACGAGGAAGTGGGTGGCTCTCGCCCGGCGCGCCGGCTTCCAGGGCCGCCACCTGTTCCAGGTCAACAAGTACGGACCCCTGTCACCCCTCGAACACCAGTCTTCCGAGGCGGTTCCAAGTGGTCGACTTGATGAGGGATCGGGTGGTCGATCTGATGAGGGATCCCTCGCGTATAAGGAAGACCGCAGTACTGACCGACAAGAGAAGGAAAGAACTACCCCATCCGCCGTAGGCGAAGTACAGGTAGTGGGCGCGACGCGCGACGCCGCGCTCGGAGCAGCGCCCGAGGCTCCGCTCGACAGCGGCGCGCTCCGCGCGGATGGTTCATCCCAGGCCCCCGTCAAACCGGCGGCTCCGGCCTCCAAGAGGCCTTCGGCGGCTGCCGTCGGCGCGCCGGTGGACTTCAGTCGGAGGACGCACACCGTGCTCGCACCGGTCCGCTTCCTGCTGGAGAACGTGAGCGACTACGTCCTGCGCCGCGCGGCCCGCGACATCGAGCACCAACTCGCCGACGGGATGACCGTCGAGCGCCTGCAGACCCGCCTCACGGCCAGGCTGGCCGGCACGATGGTCTCCGACATCGAAGACCCCGGCCGGTGGCTGCTCGGTGCGGCCCTGACCCGTTGGGGCTGCGCGGACCCCGCCTGCGAGTCGGGCGTCGTGTGGCACACCGGCCAGGCCTGCACGGCCTGCACGGAGATCCGCTTCCTGCGCTCGCGCAACCTGCTCGACGAGGCCCCTTCGGGAGCCCGCCCTGCGGCTCCCCCAAGGGCCTGCTGCCCCTCGTGCGACCGCCCGCACCGCCCCGGCAACGAGGGCGAGTGCGCGGACTGTGCCGAGGTACGGATCAACGCTTGCCTCCCCGCGCCGGACCTCCCCCCGGCAGATCCGGCTGATCCTGCCGATCCGGCCGCCTCCGTGGAACCGGAGCACCGGTGCCGGGGCAGGGACGGCCAGTGCACGCGGGCGGCTTCGCTGCACGGGCTGTGCTGGCGCTGCGAGACCGGCACCCCCGAACGCACGATCCCCCGCCAGCGCCACCGGTTCACCACCCAGGACTGGCTGTCCGAGCGGGCCGGGCACCTGTGATGCCCGGCCATCGGCCGAGTCCGGCTATCCGCTGCGTCCGGCCAGGGCCGGTTCGGCGGTGTCGGTGTCGGGTTCCGGGGCCCGGTAGCCCGCGGGGCACGTCTCGGCGTCCGCAGTGGGCTCGGTGGGCTCGGTGGTCCGGCCGGACGCGGGCCCGGTCACGGGCGCGGCCGTACCGCCCTCATCCGTGAGGTCGGCCTGGTACCCGGCCTTGACCGCCCGCTTCTCGCGCCACAGGTGGTACAGCGACACCGCGAGGATGCCGGTGCCGATCAGGTTGGCGACGAAGTGCCACCACACTCGGTACGTGGTCAGTGCCGGCCCGGGCGGGATGGTGCCGAACCAGGTCGACAGGCCGATGGCACGGCTCGCTCCGAGCGCGACGGACAGGGTGAGGACGACGTGCTCGAGGCCGTGGATGCCCTGCATCCAGACGCCCATCTTGGCCCACTTGCGGGACTGCAGGTGACCGGTCGCCCGCTTGGTGATCAGCACGATGCCGACGAGGCCGGCGAGGAAGATGAAGTTTCCGGTGAGGTGCAGGATCTCCATGCCGAGGGAGGGCTTGGTCATGTCGACCTGGCCCATGCCCCGGGACAGGCTGTTGGCCCACGGAGTCATCCACGCCGGGGACAGCGGGTGCATGACCCAGTAGCCGGCCTGCGAGACGTGCTCCTGGAAGTGACCGAGCTGGCCCACGACGCCGAGGCCGATCAGGCCGACCGACGACTTGTACAGCCAGGGCTTCACCGCACCCCGGTTCGCGTATGCCAGGACCGCGACGGCCGCCCACATCGCGACGGCCCAGAGGATGAAGAGGACAGCTCCGGCAGTGTCCACGGAAGACGCCATACCCCCCATTCCTGGCATACCCGGCATACCCGGAGGGTGGTTCATGAAGGCTCCTTCAGAGGGACGACGTGGACCGGACGGACCGCCGCGCGTGCCGGGCCGCTCCCCCGTCAGGGGCGCCCGGTACCGCGCGAGCAACACGCTAAGGAGCCGGAGCACCGTCCGACTTCTTCCAAAGTGCTATTCCGGCTGCCGGGCAGGCCGCGGACGGAGGCTCGCGACGACTTCGCCAGGTCCGCCGACTCCGTACACACGTGGGGCCCACCGCGCGTTCCGCGGTGGGCCCCACATCGCTGATCGCCGCTACTCGGGCCGGGACGCCGCCCGGGCCTCGATGATGCGCCGCAGGAGGACCTCCCGCTGCCGCTCGCCCATCCTGGCCAGCACCAGGTCCGCGACCTTGTCCCCGTCCGACCACGGCATCCGGTCGGGCGTGCCCGCGTCGGACCGGTCCGCGTCGGACCGGTCCGCGCCGGGAGCCGCGTCCTCCTCGGGGCTCTCGTGGCCCGCGTTGCTTACGCCGTAAAACTCCCCGGGCCCGCCGGTTGCACCGCCCCGGTTGTTTACGCCGTAAAACCCACCGGGCTCGAACGCCGCACCGCCCGCGTTGCTTACGCCGTAAAACCCGGACCCGCCGGGGGCGCCCGGGTGCCCCCGGTCGCTTACGCCGTAAACCTCACCGGACCCGGCGTCCACGGCACCCCGGATGCTTACGCCGTAAAACATCCCCGGCTCGCCGTCGCCGCCGGCGGCCCGCCGCTGCGCCGCGGCCGCCCGGCCCCGCTTGGCCTTGGCCTTCCCGGCCTGTGCGGCGTGCCGCTCGCTCAGCCGCGCCTCGATGAAGGCCCTCTGCTCCTCCGGGTCCTTGCGCCCCGCGGTCCGTGCGATCTCCAGCGGGATCTCTCCCGCGTCCACCCGGTCCTGTACGTCCTCCGGCAGCGCCAGCAGCGCACGGCGCTGCGAGATCCACCCCGAGTTCATCCTCCCGCCCAGCAACTCGGCGACCGCCGCCGCGCTGCCGTGGTGCGCGATCAGCGCCTCCAGGGCCCGGGCCTCCTCTATATAGGTGAGGTCCTTGCGGAAGTGGTTCGCGCTGAGCGCCGCCGCCAGGATGTCCTCGGGGGTGCCCGCCGCGGAGTCGTCGACCGTGATCTTCAGCGTCGGCAGCCCCGCCGAACGGGCGGCCGCCAGGCGGCAGTGCCCGTCCAGCACCACGTACTCCGCGTCCGCCGGCACGTCGTCCTGGTGCTCGGGGTGCGCGACGAGGAAGGCCAGCCGGGTCATCACCGTCGCCGGCTGGACCTGCCCGACCTGCCCCATGTTGGCGCCGAGCGCGGAGATGTACCCCTCGTCGAGGACCTCGCGCGGGTTGCCGGGGTTGTAGGTGATCCTGTCCAGCGGGATCTCCGTCGGCGCGGAGCCGACGAGGCTGTCGATCAGGTGGCCCCGGATGCTGCGCGGCGAGGCGGCCTGGCTGAACGCCGCCGAGGGCCCCACGCGCTCACGGGCGGTGCTCACGAGATCTCCCTGGCGATGCTGCGCATGATGTCCGCCTGTTCGGAGTGCGGAGCGTAGGCGAGCAGCGGCCGACGGGCCCTGGCGGCCTCCCGCTGCTCCTTCAGGCGGGGGATGACACCGATGACCGGCGGATCGCTGAGCTGTCGCCAGGCCTGCAGGGCGGAGGTCACGACGTAACCGTCGCGCGAGTCGTAGGCGTTGACGACGAGTCCGAGGTAGTCCACCTCTACGCGCCAGTCCGTCTTCCCGGACTCGATCTGCTCGATGAGCATCGTGTACGCGTCCGCGGACGAGTCCTCGGCGAGGACCGTGATCACCGCCCCGGACACCCGCGCCGCCTCGCCGTCGCGCCGCCGCCCGTAGTAGATCGCCGCGTCCATCGCCATGCCGAGGCTGGGCGGACAGTCGATGATGATCGCGTCGTAGTGCGGCTCCAGCGGCTCCAGCGCGCGCTCCAGCGTCGCCTGCCGGTTGCGGGCCTGGACGATCATGATGTCGAGGAGGAAGGCGTCCGCGCACGCGGGCAGGACGTCGAGCCGCTTGCCGAAGCGGGGCTCCTCGACCGTGACCACCAGGTCCCGGATGTCACCGCGGGCCTGACCGGACATGAACTTCGCCAGGCTGTCCCCGTCGTGCGGCAGCTGCGGCAGCCCCAGCTGCTTGGTGAGGTGCCCCTGGGGGTCGTAGTCCACGAGCAGCACCCGCAGCCCGAGCCCCCCGAGGTCGGTCTCCTCGGCCAACGCCTGCCCGATCCCGGCGGAGATGGTGGTCTTGCCGACCCCGCCCTTCTGGTTGCAGACGATCTTGCGGTGCGGAATGCCGGTCGCCGCGGGACGCCGTCGCGGCGAGGGGTGCGTCTCCAGCCACAGCCGCACCGCTTGGCTGAGCCCCTGGACGTAGGGGATGCCCAGCCGTACGCAGTCCCGCTTGAAACCGTTGTACAGCTCCTCCGGCAGCCAGGTGGCGAACGAATCCGCCCGCGCCGTATCGACCTGGGGGAGCGTCCCGTCGACGGACGCCCAGTCGGTGATGGCCTGCGCCACGGCGTCCTGGATGTCGATCGTGAGCTCCGCGGCCCGCACCTTCAGGTCCGTGCGCAGCGCTCCGGGCAGCTTGGAGACAACCTTCTTACGGTCAGTTTGCGGTTCTGTAGACGACATGAAGCGAGCTTACTAACTTCCCCGGCGCAAGATCGATTCCTGTGGGGTCCATTCCACCGGCCTGCCCCGGTATCACGGCATAAAGAACTCTGCCCGGGCGGCGGTCGAAACCCCGCCCGTGACCGGCCTGTTCATCCGCACCCCGCAAGGGGCGCTCAGCACGACAGAAGAAGCATCGCGGTCGGCCTATCCCAAGAATGAAGTGGTGACAAGAGACACCTCGCCAGACGGCGGGACTTGGGCAGCTCGCCGGAGCGCTACGGGCACCTTCGCGAGTGCCTCAGGACTGCGCGGGGTGCGCCAGCTTCCATCCGGACAGCTCGGCCGAGCGCTCCAGAGCCCGTTGGCACACGCCGCGGCAGTGCGCGAGCGCGGTCGCCGCGTCGGGTGCGCAGAGGAAGGCCACACCCCGCGCGCCGGAGCGGGCGGCGTGCACCCGCAGATGCTCCAGGCCGTCAGCGGGCACGGACACCTCCCACAGCGCGCGCAGCAGCGCGTCGACGGATGCGTCCGGGGCGCTCTGCGGCTTGCTGAAGGCGAACTCGACGAGGTGCACGCACCGACTATGCCGGAGGCGGACCGCCGATCCACCGACGGGGCGGGGTCACATCCGTGCCACGGCACGGATGTGACCCCGCGGACCGCCGCCGCGACCACCCGACCCATCCACACGATTCCGGGGGAACACTGATGCTGCGGGTACTGGGACTCGACGCGGGGACGGAGTCCGTCTACCGGCTCATGCTCGAACACCCCTCCTGGGGGATCGACCGTCTCGCCGAGGCGCTGGGCGCGAGCCGGGCGGCCGTGGCGAGCGCCCTGGACCGCCTCGCGGACCTCGCGCTGCTGCGCTCCTCCGTGGCCGGCACGGCGGATGCGGCCGATCCGGGCAGTGCGGCCGGTCCGGTCGGTGTCGCCGGGGCGGCCGGTGCCTCGGAACGCGCCGCCGGCGCCGGCACCCTGCGTCTGGTCCCGCCCCAGGCCGGCCTGTCGGCGCTGCTGGCGCGGCGGGAGGAAGAACTGCGGCGCACCCAGCTCGAAGTGGACGCCGGACGCGCGGCGGTGGCGGACCTGCTCGCCGATTACGCCGCCCTCGGCCGGGAGAGTGCCACCGGCGCGGTGGAGCGGTTCGCCGGCGCCGACGCCGTGCGCCGGCGCCTGGAGGAGTTCGTGCTCGACTCCACCACCGACCTCTGCGTCCTCGCCCCCACCGGCACCGGGGAGAGCACCCCTTGGGACCTCGACGTATCCCTCTACGAGGAACCGCTCGCCCGCGGCCTGCGCGTCCGGGTGCTCCACCTGGACAGCACGTCCGGATCCCCGGAGCGGCGCCGAGCGATGAACAGGCTGGCCCTGGCCGGCGCCGAGATCCGCACCGTTCCCTCCCTGCCCATGCACATGCGCATCGCCCAGGGGGAGTGCGCCGTCCTGCCGACGCCCTCGCACGAGAGCGGGCAGGGCGCGGCCGTCATCCGCGAGCCGGGTGCCCTGGCGGGGCTGGGCGCGCTGTTCTCCTACCTGTGGGACGAGGGCACACCGCTGGCGCAGGAGGCGGGCAACTCCGAGGTGGGCACGGGCTATTCGGCGCAGGAGCGCGCCCTGCTCCGCTTCCTGGCGGACGGCCTGACGGACGAGGCGGTGGCCCGAAAACTCGGCATCTCCCTGCGCAGCGAACGCCGCATGATCTCCAGCCTGTCGGAGCGCTTCGGCACGCACAGCCGCTTCCAGCTGGGCCTTCGGGCCGCCCAGCGCGGTCTGCTGTGAGCGTCCCGCCTGACACGAAACTGCCAGGCGAATTCCCTGCCAAACGAAAAGCATGACAACCGTCCGACGGGCATGCCAAGCTCATTCTCAGAACGAACCGGAAAGCAGCCACAAGCCGCTGACGGTCTTACTGAAGCCCCCCTTCGGTAGACATTGCTGAATACCCTTTCAGCGCCCCCTCCTACACAAAGGAATGGCCATATGGAGAACGAGAAGAACCTGGTCATGGAGATCCTCGAGGACGACAACTTCGACTTCGATGCCGAGTTCTCCCCGCGCCAGGACGTCGGCCACTGAGGCCCGCTACGTCACGCGGCCGGTCGTCCGAGAGGACACCGGCCGCGTCGGCCTATCTACCCTGATTTCCCCGGACAGCGGTGACTTTGATGAGCAGCCAGAGCAGCCAGAGCAGCCAGACCAGCCAGGTCCGTCAGGTCCGTCGGGTCCGTCAGACGACCATCGACGCAGAGAAGTGGAAGGCGTTCACGGCCGCGCAGGCCCCGGACTTCACCTCGACGTCCTTCCTGCCCGCCCTCGTCACCGATCCCGGTCACATCGGCCGGCTGATCGACGACAGCCTCCGCACAGCCACCCGCACCGCCCCGGGTGACCTGCGGCTGCGGGCCTTCCGGCCCGGAGCGTTCGACTACGCGCTGACGAAGCGGTTCATCGACTCGCCCCTGGCCCCCGGTGAGAGCGCCGTCGAATGGCTCGCCCGTACCGCCGGCAGCCCCGAGGCCTGCCTGGCCGTCAACGACGTCTCCTCCTGGAACCTGCCGCTCGCGGAATGGGTCGCCGCCCTCCTGCGGGACGTCGTCGTCGAGGGTGTCCACGAACTCCCCTCCGGAACCGACGTGTACACCTTCGTGGCCGACGCGGGGTGGACCCCGTTCGGTATCCACAAGGACGCGGAGCCGTCGCTCATCTTCCATCTCGGCCCCTCGCCCAAGGAAGTGTGGGTCTGGCAGGAGAACCCCTTCGACGCCTCCGGGATAACCCCGAGCCCTTCCTTCGGGCGTATCACCTTCGACATCGAGCAGCACCTCGGTACTGCGGAGCGCTTCGTACTCCAGCCCGGAGATTTCCTCTGCATACCGAAGGACACGTACCACGTGTTCCGCAATCTCGGTCCCTCCGCCTTTCTCGGCCTCACCCTTTATCCGGTGAAAGCCCGCTCACTCGTCACCGAGGCCCTGTGGCGCTCCGCTGCCGCGTTCGACGCGCCCGCGCTCGCCGACTACCCCACCGGCCGGCAGGTCGCCGACTGGGCCCGGGACCTGTTCGCGGACGCGGCCGGCTCCGCCGACGCCCTCCCGCTCGCCGACCGGATCGCCGACGAACTCGCCCTCGGCGGGCTGCGGCTGCGCACCACCGGGCGGCTCAGCCGCCCGCATCCGGCCGCGCTGCCGGCCGACGGCCCCGCTGACGGCCTCCTGCTGCGCTGGACCCAGCCCGGCGCCGTCGCCGCGGCGCGCACCGCCTCCGGCGCCGTCCTCGTCGTGCGCGGCCGTTCCCTGCCCGTCCCCGACGGGCTCGACTTCACCTCACTGGAGCAGGCGACCCGCTCCACGCAGCCGTTCACCCTCGCCGGGCTCGCCGAACGGCTCCCGGCGGGCCTGGACGCCGCCCGCCGCTCCGCGCTGGCCCGCCGGCTCTACCTGCTGGGGGCGGTGACGGCGGCATGAGCGGCTTCGACGCCTTCGCCTATGCCCAGCACCTGCTGAGCGCCCTCGGCGGACCCGACGCCCTGCCCCCGGCTTCCGGCGTCCGTCTGTACTCCCCGTCCGAGTACCCAGCCGAGTCCCCAGCCGCCGGCCCCGACGAAGCCGCCGTCGCCCTGCTGGCAGGCGTCTGGTCCGCCCTGGCCCGCCCCGGCGCGCTGGCCTCCAACTTCCGCCTCGTCGAGTCGGGCCGCCAGGTCGACCGCAGCCGCTGGATGCGCTCGCGCGTCGGAGACGGCGAGGTCCTGCACACCACCCTGGTGCCCGCCTACCTGCACCGTGCGATCGAGCGCGGCGCCACCCTCGTCATCAGCCACATCGAGGCCCTGGACGAGCGCGTGATGCTGCTGTGCGAGGCCATCGAGTACCAGCTCCACGCACGGGCCTGGGTCAACTGCTACATCACCGCGGGCGACGCCTCCGCCTTCGACGTCCACTCGGACGACCACGACGCCCTGATCCTGCAGCTCCTCGGCCGCAAGCACTGGCAGGTCGACACCCGCGTCGGCGACCGCTCCCGCGACCTGGCCCCCGACAGCCTGGACCGGGTCCTGGAGCCCGGCATGTGCCTGTCCGTGCCACGCGACACCGCCCACTGCGTCTCGGGCACCGGCGAGCTCACCGTCCACCTCACCATCGGCTACGAGCCCTTCGCCGATCTGCGCGAAGAGGCCCTCGCCGCCCACGAACTCCTCGGCACCAGCGCCGCCGAGCCGGACCCGGAATGGCTCGCCACCCGCCTGGCCATGCGGCCCGACCGGCGCGTCGGCGTCTCCCTGCCCTCCGTCCTGACCGGCGAGGTCGGCGATCGCACCCGCATCCGCTGGGCGAGCCGCTTCCCGCCGAAGATCCGACCCGCCGACGACTGCCTCGTGGTCCTCACCATGGGCCGCCGCATCCGGCTCGACCGCCGCCTGGAACCCACGATCGGCCTGCTCGCCCGCGGCTCCGCCCTGACCTGGCACGAGCTGGCCGCCCAGAGCGACCTCCCCGCCGCCGACCTGCGTGAGCTGATCCGCTTCGGCGCGCGCAACGACTTCCTCATCTGCGAAGGGTGACCGTGTCCACGACCGTCCGACTCAAGGACAAGACCGCGATCCTGCGGGAACGGCGCTTCGCCACGTTCTTCGCGGGAAACGTCGTCTCCAAGATCGGTGACGCGGCCGTCCCCGTAGCCTTCGCCCTGGCCGCGTACCAGGTGTCCGGCTCCGGCGCGGGCATCACCTGGGTGCTGCTCTCGCTGTGGGGCGCCCGGTTCCTCATGGTCGCCGCCGGCGGCCGCGTCGCCGACCGGTACGACCGGATCAAGGTGATGATGGGCGCGGACGTGCTGCGCCTCGTCGCCCAGGGCTCTCTGGCCCTGCTGTTCGCCGGACTGCTGCCCGTCGAGAGCTGGCACCTGTGCCTGTCCGCGGCCGTCTACGGCGTCGGCACGGCCCTCTACATCCCCGCCCAGATCGGCCTGACACCCGAACTCGTCCCCGAGGAGCGGCTCCAGGACGCCAACGGCCTGCTGTCCCTCGTCGCCGACGTCGCGTTCCTGCTGGGCCCCGTACTGGCCGGCGTGCTGATGACCACCGTCGGCTTCACCTGGGTGCTGTGGCTCGATGTCGCGTCCTTCGCCGTCAACCTCGTCCTGCTGCTGCGGCTGTCGCGCGTCCACACCCCGGCGCGCCGGGCGCGGGGCGCCGCCGTCCCCGCCGCCGCCGACAGCGAGGACACCCGTTTCCGCGCCGGTCTCGCGGTCATGGCCCGGTACCCGTGGTTCGGCTTCGGCATGGCCCTGTGGTTCCTCGTCTCCCTCGGCATCGGCCTGACCGCCGTCGCAGGCCCCGTCATCGCGGTCGACTCCCTCGGCGGCGGCGGCGCCTGGTCGGTCCTCGCGACCTGCCTCGCCGTCGGCTCCCTGCTCGGTTCCCTCACCGTGATCTCGGCGTCGAAGCAGCACCCCTGGAAGGCCGCCGCGGTCGTCGTCACCCTCGGTGCCGTCCTGCAGTTCACCACCCTGACCCTGCGCGACCACCTGCCGACCGCGGTCATCGCGGCCTCGTTCGTGCTGTGCGCCCTGACCACCGCCGCCTGCGGCATCGTCTGGGACACCGCCTACCAGAGCGAGATCCCCGAGCGTTACCTCTCCCGCGTCGGCTCCGTGGACAACTTCGTCAACGCCGTCGGAGTACCTCTCGGCATGCTCGTCGGCGGCCTCTTCACCGACCACTACGACGTGGTCCTCCTCGTGCTCTCCCTCCTCCTCGTGCTGCTCGGTCTCCCGGCCGCCCGTCTGGCCGGCCGGGGAAGGAAGGCAACCCCATGAACCTCGCCAGCGTCCTCGACGTGCCGGCGACCGGCGCCGCCGCGCACCTCCACTCCCGCGGCGACCGCTTCGTCGTCATCGACGACCTGCTGCCCCAGGCCGACTTCGCCACGGTGACCGCCGAGTTCGCCGCCCTGCGCCTGAAGCCCGTCCTGTCGACCATCGACCCGGTCTACGACGGCTTCGCCTACCGCGCCGGCTCGGACAAGCAGCCGCTCGCCGCCGCCACCGCCGACGCCCCGCGCTGGCAGCGCGCCGTCAAGGAACAGGTCACCGCGCACCTGGACGTCGTAGCCGCCCGCGAGGACGACGACAGCCTCGCCCTCAGCTTCAGCGCCTGGGGCTACCCGGCGGGCTCCCGCCTCAGCTGGCACAACGACGCGGGCGCCGGCCGAGTGGGCGCGTTCGTCTACTTCGCCCACCAGAACTGGGACGCGAGCTGGGGCGGCGCCCTCGCTCTGATCGACGAGGAGTCCCGCCCCGAGGCCGGCGACGGCGCCGCCCTCGTCCACGGCCCCGTCCACCCCACGCTGATCCTGCCGCGGCCCAACCGCCTCGTCGTCTTCCGCTCCCACACCATGCACGCCGTCCAGCGCGTCGACTCCGCCGCCGGCGACCGGCTGCGCCGGACCTGGACCGGCTTCATCACCGAGGGAAACACCCATGACTGACACGCTCACCGCCCCCGCCTCCCTCGAACGACTCGGCTGGAACTCCGCCGACGAGGACCGCTGGACCGGGCCGGGCGCCCCCGCCCGCGTGGTCGTCAACCACGGATCGGTGTGCGAGGTCCTGCTCACCGCGGCCGACGGACGGCTCGTCCAGCACAGCGCGACCACCGCACCCCAGCTGCCCGCCACCCCCGTCGCCGGTGACTGGGTCGAACTCGGCGCCGACGGCCGCATCCACGCCGTCGCCACCCGCCGCGCCGTCCTGAGCCGCGCGGGCGCCGCCGGCAGCGGGCCCCAGGTCATGGCGGCCAACATCGACACCGTCCTGATGGTCGTCCCGCTCGACGGCGGCCTCAACGCCAAGATGGTGGAGCGCCTCTCCGTCATGGGCTGGGAGAGCGGAGCCCAGCCGGTGCTCGTCCTGTCCAAGAGCGACCGGACCCGTGACGAGGGCGCCGAGGACGCGGCCGCCGCCGAACTCCTCAGCCCCGGCGTCCCCGTACTGCCCGTCAGCGTCCACACCGGCCAGGGCCTCGACACCCTGCGCACCTGGCTCGGTCCCGGCACCACCGCCGTCATGCTCGGCCCCTCCGGCGCGGGCAAGACCTCGCTGCTCAACGCACTCGAAGGCACCCACGAGGCGGTCACCGAGGTCGGCCGCGCGGGCGGCCGCCACACCACCACCACCCGCCGCCTGCACCTCCTCGGCTCCGGCGGAGTCCTCCTCGACATCCCCGGCATCCGCTCCCTCGAGGTCGCCGCGAGCCGCGAGTCCGTCGACGACGTCTTCGCCGACCTCGCGGCCTTCGCCCGGCGGTGCCAGTACGGCGACTGCGGCCACGACGGCGACGGCGGCTGCGCCGTCGAGGAGGCCGTCCGCACCGGCGGCCTGCCGTCCGCCCGCCTCGCCAACTGGCGCAAGCTCCAGGGCGAGATCGCCTACCGGGAACGCCGCGAGGACCCCTCCGCCATGGCCGACATCCGGCGCCAGTGGAAGGCCGTCAGCAAGCAGGCCCGCCGGGGCCGCCGGGGCTGATCCGGGCGGTCCCGCGCGGGCCAGGCAAGATCCGAAAGAGACGGCCTACTTCGGGTCGCTGTTGAACTTCGAGGTCGACCAGAAGTAGCCGAGCACGGTGAGACCCACGCACCAGGCGACGGCGAGCCACCCGTTGTGGCCGATCTCGCTGCCGAGCAGCAGGCCCCGCAGGGTTTCGATGGCGGGCGTGAAGGGCTGGTACTCGGCGACCGGCTGGAACCAGCCGGGCATGGAGTCCACCGGGACGAAGGCGCTCGAGATGAGCGGCAGGAAGATGAGCGGCATCGCGTTGTTACTGGCGGCCTCGGCGTTCGGGCTGATCAGGCCCATGCCGACCGCGATCCAGGTGAGCGCCAGGGCGAAGAGCACGAGCAGCCCGAACGCCGCGAGCCATTCCAGGGCCGTGGCATCCGTGGAGCGGAAGCCGATGGCCACGCCGACGGCCCCGACGAGGACCACGCTCATCACGCACTGCAGCACGCTGCCGACGACGTGCCCGATGAGCACCGACGGGCGGTGGATCGCCATGGTGCGGAAGCGGGCGATGATGCCCTCGGTCATGTCGTTGGAGACGGAGACCGCGGTGCCGATCGTGGTGCTGCCGATGGTCATCAGCAGGAGCCCCGGGACGAGATAGGCGATGTACGCGGAGCGGTCCGCGCCGCCGCCGCCGATGCCCGCGCTCATCACGTCCCCGAAGAGGTAGACGAAGAGCAGGAGCAGCATGACCGGGGTGAGCAGCAGGTTCAGGGTGAGGGACGGGTAGCGCCGGGCGTGCAGGAGGTTGCGGCGCAGCATCGTGGAGGAATCGCGCAGGGCGAAGGAGAGAGAGCTCATCGGACAGCCTCCTTGGGCTGGTTGGCGGCTGCGGCGCCACCGGTCAGGGCGAAGAACACGTCGTCGAGGTCGGGCATGTGCACGGTCAGCTCGTCCGCCTCGATGCCGGCGGCGTCGAGCCGGTCGAGGACGGAGCGCAGGTCGCGCTGGCTGCCGTCGCTGGGGATCTGCAGCGCCAGGGCTTCGTCGTCCCGGGTGACCTCGCCGAGCGCGGCGGCGGCGGACCGGTACGCGGCCGGGTCGGAGAACCGCAGTCGTACGTGGCCTCCGGGGATCAGCCGTTTCAGCTCCTCCGCGGTGCCCTCGGCGGCGATCCGTCCGTCGTTCAGCACCGCGATGCGGTCGGCGAGTTCGTCGGCCTCCTCCAGGTACTGGGTGGTGAGGAAGACGGTGACGCCACCGGTGACGAGTTCGCGGATGATCTGCCACATGTTGTGGCGGGAGCGGGGGTCGAGGCCCGTGGTCGGTTCGTCGAGGAAGATGATCCGCGGGGTGCCGACCAGCGTCATCGCGATGTCCAGGCGGCGCTTCATGCCGCCGGAGTAGGTGGAGGCGGGCTTCTGCGCCGCGTCCGTGAGGTCGAAGCGCTCCAGCAGCTCGGCGGTGACCCGCCGCCCCTCCCGCTTGGACAGGTGGTGCAGGTCGGCCATGAGGAGCATGTTCTCCTCCCCGGTGATCAGCCCGTCGACGGCGGAGAACTGGCCGGTGACGCCGATCGCGGCGCGCACCCCGTCCGGGGAGCCGGCGACGTCGTGGCCCGCGACCCGGGCCTGTCCGCCGTCGGCGCCGATGAGCGTGGAGAGGATCTTCACGACGGTGGTCTTGCCGGCACCGTTCGGGCCGAGCAGCGCGAACACGGACCCGGCCGGAATGCTCAGGTCGATGCCGTCGAGCACGGTCTTGTCACCGTAGGACTTGCGCAGACCGGTGGTGGAGACGGCGGCCGGCGACGGGTGACCGTCGCCCTGTCGTGATGTGGGCATGACAGAAGAAGGCATGAGGCCCTCCATTCGAAGGCTGAAGTGACGGGGGGGGAGAGGGAGGGAGGGGAACCGGAGCTCGATCAGGCCCTGGCGCGGCGGACGTCGATGTTGCCGTACTTCGTGCGGGCGCGGACCTTGACGGTGTCCGCGGTCCCCTCCGGGCTCCCCGACGCGGTGAGGGTGTTGCGCACCTGGCCGGAGCCCGAGCTGACGTCGAGCCAGGCGGCCGTGCCCTCGCGGACGCCGACCTCGATGGCCCCGTAGGAGGTCTCCAACTCGACGGTGCCGCGCGCCACTTCACCCACCCGCAGAGTGCCGTGGGCGGTCTTGGCGGTGACCGAGTCCTCGGCGCGCACGATCTCGATGTCACCGTTGGCACCGCTCACCCGCAGCTCGCCGGTCGCGGCGCCGACGGTCGTGGTGCCGTGCGAGTTCTTCAGGACGGCGGGGCCGTCGACGAAGCCGAGGCGCAGGCTGCCGGAGCTGGTGGTGATCTCGGTCGCGCCCTCGGCCCGGTCCACGGTGATCGAGCCGTGCGACGCGGTCAGCTTGAGCGGGCCGGTCGTGTCGAGGCGGACGTCGCCGGACGAGGTCTTCACCCGGACCTCGCCGAGCCGGCCCTCGCCGAGCACCTGGGTCCAGGAGCCGGTCGTGTCGACGTGCGAGCCGGTGGGCAGTTCGATCGTCACGTCGACGATGCCGGGGCGGCCGAACGGATTGGACTTGGGCGTCCTGACGCTCAGCGCGCCACTGGCGAACGCGACCTCGGTCTGCTCGGCCGCCCGGACGTCCTTGTCCCGCTTCGGGTCGCGGGGCCGCACCGCGACGACGGTGTCGAGGCGGTCGCCCGCGGTGAACTGGATGGAGCCGGCCTCCACGTGCGCGGTGACCGAGATCGCTCCGGAGGTGTCGAAAGTAGGCATGACTGTCCCGTCCTCTTGGGTCTTCAGGGCGTCCCCGCTGGTGGGACGTGGTGTGGGCGAACTGATGCGGTGCGGTTGGCCAGGCGCCGGGGCGGTCTAGCGCACCCAGCCGGTGAAGCTCTGTCCCACGCTCTGGGCCTTCTCCGGCGTCCGGGGCCGGGTGCCGCCGTCGACCGCCGCCGACACGGCGCGCACCAGCCACGCGTTGACCGACAGCCCCTCGCGGTTCGCGGCCTCCTCGGCGCGGGCCTTGAGGTGGGCCGGCAGCCGCAGGTTGACGCGGGCGGTGCCGCCCTCGTCGCCGTCGGCGGGCGCCTGGGCCGCGAGCGGCTCGGCGTAGGCCGGGGCGGCCGGCTCCGCGGCGGGGGCGCGGCCCTCGGTGGAGGGCAGCATCACCACGAACTCGGGGTCCAGCCCGCGCAGTCGTACGTCGACCGAGCCGGGGGCGAGTTCGCGGGTGATCTCGTCCATCGCGGCGGAGAGCACGTTGAGCAGGGTCAGCCGGGTCGCCGACTCCAGCGGAGCGGTGAGCCTCTCGGCCAGCTTGCGGGCTTCGTCGCCGCCGGCCTCGGCGGCGACGGCGAGCTCTTGGCGGAGGGTGGTGACGTAGGGCGTGAGGTCCATGTCCCACAGCATGGCACAGCCATGGCGCCATGTCGAGCCAATGTGGCACCACTCTGCGGCGTGGTGGTGTCGCCGCATACAAACATGCTGGTCAGAGCGATGGCGCCACAGTGACACCAGCCGGCATCACCGCTACGCGGGGCGCGTCCCCTACCCGCCCTTCGCCCGTTCCCCGGGCTCTGCCCGGACCCCGGTCCTCACACGCCGGCCAAATCCAGCCCCGCCGGCGTTTGAGGCGCGGGGGTCCGGGGGCTGGTCCCCGGCAACGGCGCCGCACGAGGTGACGGGTCCCGGTGTCAGGACGTGGCCGCGGTCCGCCGCGCGTAGTGGCGGGCCGCCTTCGCCCGGTTCCCGCACCCCGTGCTCGTGCACCACCGCCGCGTGCCGTTGCGGCTGACGTCGTAGAACCGCAGCCCGCACGACGGGTCCGCACAACTCCGCACCCGGTCCCCCGCGGTGCTGAGCAGCCGCAGGTAGTCCGCCGCCACGAGGTACCCGAGCAGCCGGCCCGAGTCGGGCGCCTCCAGCCGTTCGACCGGCCCGGAGGCAGTGAGCAGCCGGCGGATCCGGCCCGCGTCGAGCAGCCGGTTGAAGGCGCCGAGCGCCACCGGCCCCGCGTCGGCCCGCCCGGCCACGCCGGCCAGCGCCGAACGCGCGGCCCGGGCCGCGGTCAGGGTGGCCCGGTCGGTACGCAGCTCGCCACGGGCGTACGCGGCGGCCGACCGGGAGCCGGCCAGCCAGCACGCGAGCCCGGCGGTGGAGTCCAGCAGGTCGTAGCGGCCGTACCGGTCGTGCCAGAGGGTGTTGAGGAGGTCCAGGCTGAGCGGCTCGCCGGTCAGCGGACGCGGGTCGGGCGCGGGCGCCCCCGTCCCCACGCTCACGCCCGCGGCCCGAGGGGCACGGATTCGGGACCGGCCGCGAAGGCGCAGTACGGCGACGAGCCCTCGGCCCGGTACAGCTCCACGGCCTGCGGCGCCGCGAGGATCCCCGGCAGGATCAGCTGCCACAGCCGGGTCAGGTGCCCGCGCAGCGGCCCGCAGGACCGGCCCGGGCGGTGCTCCTCGCTGCGCAGGCACACGTCCATCCCGATCAGGGAGTACACGAGCTGCGCGGCCGTCCCCCAGGGGTCGGCCGCGCCGGCCAGGGCGTCGGCCAGCTCCTCACGGACGGCATCGGTCCAGGAGACGCTGCCGTCGGGGTAGTGGACGAACTCCCGGGTCAGCCGCGCGCCCGCCCGTACGACGGGGTCGTGACCGAGCCGTCCGGCGACGGCGTGGGTCATGTCGACGGCGGTCTGCAAGGGCCGGACCCCGCGGTGCGGCACCGCGCCCAGCGCGCCGACGATCGTCTGCCGCGCCTCCGTGCGCACCGCTCTGACCAGGTCGTCCTTGGCGGGGAAGTGGTACATCAAGGCGCCCTTGGTCACGCCCGCCGCGGTGCAGATGACGGCGAGCGAGGCCCCTTCGTAGCCGTAGAGGTCGATGGCCTTGGCGGCGCCGTTGATCAGAGCCCTGCGCGTCCGCTCGGCTCGCTCCTGCTGCGCCATGGGCGCTCCTCGTGCGTAGGGGGTGGAGACGTACGGGTGGTGTGGCCAGGGGCGGGCCCGCCCGAACCACACCACCCGTACGGTCAGGCCGCGGTGCCGGCCGGGACGGAGGCCAGGCTGTCCTCGAAGCTCTTGCGGAGCTGGGCGCGGCGGAGCTTGCCGATGCCGGTCTTGGGGATCTCGGACCGGTCGACGGGCAGCAGGTGCGGCACGTCGACGCCGAGCCGCTCGCGGACCCGCTCGCGGATCCGCTCGCCCTGTTCCCCGGTGAGGGTGCCGGTGCGGGGGCTGAAGAAGACGGCGAGCTCCTCGGGGCCGCCGGGCTCGGCGGTGACGAGGGAGGCGACGGTGTACGAGGGCTCGATGAAGTCGAGTTCCTCGACGGCGGCCTCAATCTCGTGGCCGTGGTAGGCGATCTCCCCGAGCTGGATGACGTCGTCGGTGCGGCCGGTGACGGTGAGGATGCCGTTCTCGACGTACGCCAGGTCGCCGGTCTTGAACCAGCCGTCGTCCGTGAAGGACTGCCGGTTCTGCACGGGGTTGTCGTAGTACCCGGAGGTGATGGTCGAACCGGTGACCTGGAGGCGGCCGGTGACGCCCCACGGCACGAGGGCGCCGTGCTCGTCGACGACCCGGATGCGGGTGCCGGGCTGCGGACGGCCGACGGGTACGTAGCGGTCGTCGCCGGCGGCGGCCTCGGTGAACTGGCAGTCGGCCACGCCCGCGGTGGTCTCGGACATGCCCCAGCCGGGGAACATGGCGGTGGCGGGCAGACCGTAGGGCGCCAGCAGGTCCAGGAAGCGGCGTACGACGCCGGAGCGGACGGCCTCGCCGCCGTTCATGATGTAGCGCAGCGGGCTGAGGTCCCAGCCGCGGCCCTCGAAGCGGTCGGCCTGGTCGTTGACGAGCACGAAGGCGAAGTTGGGCGCCCAGGTGGTGTCGGCCCGGTGGGTGGAGACGGCGTCGAGCCAGCGCAGCGGGTCTTCCAGCACCCACTGGATCTTGGCGTGGACCTGGGCGCAGCCGAGGAAGACGTCGCGCGCGTGGAACATGACGAGGCCGCCGATGTGGTCCAGCGGCATCCAGTTGAAGGTGCGGGTGCCCGCGTCGAGCTTGTTCACGCGGGAGGTGGCCGCGCTGCGCGTGAGGATGTTGCGGTGGGTGAGGCTGACGGCCTTGGGCACGCCGGTGCTGCCGGAGGTGAGCAGCAGGACGGCCGGGTCCGCGGCGTCCGGCTCGTGCCAGAAGTGGTCCGGCTCGTGGGCGGCGCGCAGGCTCGCCACGTCGCCCAGGTGGGCGGCGCCCCAGCCGGCGTCGGCGGCGACGGCGGGCGCGATCTCCTGGCCGGTGCCGGTCAGGACGCGCGGGCGGCCGTACCCGCCCCAGACGCGTTCCAGCAGGCCGGGTCCGTTGACCGCGTCGGCGCTGACGGGCAGCGGCAGGAAGCCGCCGAGGACGCAGCCCCAGAAGCCGGCGAGGAGGTCGGCGTCGTCGGCGGACTGGAGGATGATCTTCTCGCCGGTGGCGGCGCCGGAGGCGCGCAGGCCGGCCAGGACGCGCGAGGCGTCGTCGAGCAGATCGGCGTAGCTCTGGTGCGCCTCGGTGCCGTCGGCGCGGATGTACGTCACCCCGCGGCCGTCGCTCTCGGCGACGGCGCGGACGAGGGCGGCGCCGAGGTGCGCGACGCCGGGTTCGGGGGCGGGCCCGCCGTCGAGCAGCGATGTGACGGTGCCGGTCATGCCTGGTTCTCCTCTTGCTGAGCGGTGTCGGACGCGGTGTCGGCGGGGGTCGCGGTGGCCACGATGACGAGCGGGCCCCGGCCGTGGAAGGGCGCGGGCTCCTTGCGGAACCCGCCGTACTCGGCCGTGATGGTCAGTCCCGCCGCGGCCAGCAGTTCGCGCACCTCGGGCCCCGTCAGGACGGCCTGGTCGAAGAAGTTGTCGTACATGGCGACCGTGCCGTCCGCGGTGCGGACCAGCAGGGTCTCCTCGTTGCGCCAGTTCGCGGCGTGCGCGTTGATGAACTGGCGGGCGAGGCGGGTGATGAGGATCCCGTCCCGGCGGTGGTGGCCGACGCTGTTGGGCTGGAAGGAGTCCACGAAGTTCAGCAGGTGGCCGAACTCCAGGACGACCTGCCCGCCCGGGTTCAGCAGCTCGCGGACGGAGCGCAGGACGGCCGGGAGCCGGCCGCGATCCAGGTAGTTCAGCGTCATGAAGAGGCTGTACACGAGGTCGTAGCGCTCGTCGGTGCGGTACTCCTCGGCGCGGGCCTCCACGTAGGAGACGCCCTCGTCGCCGGCGGCGCGGGCGTACTCCAGGAACGCGGCGCTCTGGTCGACGCCGGTGCCGCGGTGTCCGCGCTCGCGCAGGGCGCGCAGGTTGGAGCCGGTGCCGCAGCCCAGGTCGAGTACGGTGCCCGCCTCGGGGAGCAGGGACGCGAGGAACTCCGTCTCGGCGGCGAGGTTGCGGAAGTCCTTCCGCATGATCTCGTAGTACTCACCGGGGAATTCGAAGCTCGTGCCGGTCAAATCCGTCATCCTCCTCGGATGTCAGTGCTCGTCGGTCGTCGGTGCTCGTAGTCGTCGGTGCCCGCCGCGCGGGGACGGGCCCGTCGGCGCCGTCCCGTCCCCTACGTGGGCACGGCTTCGCGCATGGTCCGGTAGCCGCGCGGGGTGAGGCCGTACCGGTCGCGGAAAAGCCGGCTGAAGTGCGAGGCCTGGTAGAGACCGGACCGTTCGCCGATCACCCCGACGGGCAGGTGTTCGAGCCGCGGGTCGCGCAGCTCCGACCGGCAGCGGGCGAGGCGCTCGTCCCGGATCCACCGGGCGGGGCTGGTCCCGTGGTCCTGGAAGATCCGCTGGAGGTAGCGCAGCGAGATGTTGTGGTGCTCGGCGACCGCCTGCGGGGTGAGGTCGGGGTCGGAGAGCCGCGCGCGGATGTGCGCCTGGATGCCGAGCATGAGGTCGTGCCGGGCCACCTCGTCCTCGGCGGCGACGTGGCGCAGTCGGTCGGCGAGGACGGCCGCGGTCAGGCCGGCCACGGTGGCGCCGACCCGGTCGACGGCGGAGTGGATCTCGGTGCCGTGGTCGTGGAGCCCGGCGAGGAGCTGGGAGAGCAGGGCGCCCGCGCCCATCCGTCCGCACCAGCCGGTGGCGGTGAGCTTCGCGGTGTCGCCGGCCGACATGCCGAGGTACCGGTGCGGGAGCTGGACCTCGACCAGGTGGAAGGGCCTGGGCAGGAGGAGGCGGTACGGGCGGCTGGTGTCGCAGCAGATGATCTGCGGGCCGCTCGCCTGGCCCCGGCGGCCGTCCTGGTGGACGTGGATCTCGCCGGCCAGCACCCGGAACACCCGCAGGGACTCGGAGGGGCCGGGGCGGATGTGCCGGCCGGGGCGTACGGCCTCGTGGGCCTCCCCGGTGACAAGGGAGATGGTGACGTCGCCGAAGTCGCGGCGGACGGTGGTCCCGTACGCGGACTCGCCGTGTGTGCGGATGACCCGCGCCGCCGTACCCGTGGCGGGCGGGGCGGGCGCGGCGAGCGGTGGACTGCGGTCCGGCACGGATGCGCTCGGCCCGCGGAGGGGCAGCATGTCCATCGTTCTCCTCGCTCCGGGAAGCGTCATGCCCTCGTGACAGGCAGGCTCATAGAAACATACCTGCATGCACGTACTCTCTCCCCATCAGATGTTCCGATGCGCAGGGTCCCACCTCGGTCCTGGTGCGTAAACAGGCCATGAACAGGCGCATTTACGCAAGCCATCCCACCGGTCCAGCGGTACAGTTGTGGATGATGACTGACCGGACAGTGCGGATACACGTGCGGTCATGGATGTGTTTTCCGAACGAGGGGTATCACGTGACGATCAAGGTCGGCATCAACGGATTCGGCCGCATCGGCCGCAGCTTCTTCCGCGCCGCCCTTCAGCGGGGCACCGGCCTGGAGGTGGTCGCCGTCAACGACCTCACCGACGCCGCGACGCTGGCTCATCTGCTCAAGTACGACAGCACCCTCGGCAAGCTCGGCCACGACGTCCGCTCCGTCGAGGGCGATCTCGTCATCGACGGGCGGACCATACGCGTGACCGCCGAGCGCGACCCGGCCAAGCTTCCGTGGGGAGAGCTGGAGGTGGACGTGGTCATCGAGTCCACCGGTGTCTTCACCGACGCGCACAAGGCCCGCGCCCACCTGGAGGCCGGTGCCCGCAAGGTCATCATCAGCGCGCCCTCGAAGAACGAGGACCTGACGATCGCCTTCGGCATCAACGACGACCTCTACGACCCGGCCGTGCACGACATCGTCTCGAACGCCTCGTGCACGACCAACTGCCTGGCCCCGCTGGCCAAGGTCCTGGACGACGCCCTCGGCATCGAGCACGGCCTGATGACCACGGTCCACGCCTACACCTCGGACCAGAACCTCCAGGACGGACCGCACAGCGACCTGCGCCGCGCCCGCTCGGCGGCGACGAACACCGTGCCGACCACCACCGGCGCCGCCAAGGCGATCGGCCTGGTCCTGCCGCAGCTCAAGGGCAAGCTCGACGGGTACGCGCTGCGCGTGCCGATCCCGACGGGCTCCGCCACCGACCTCACCGTCCGCGTCGGCCGCGCGACGACGGCCGAGGAGGTCAACGAGCTCTTCGCGAAGGCCGCCGAGGGCCCTCTCGCGGGCATCCTCGCCTACACCGACGAGCCGATCGTCTCCAGCGACATCGTCACCGACCCCGCGTCGTGCATCTTCGACTCGGGCCTGACCAAGGTGATCGGCGAGGGCCGCCAGGTCAAGATCGTCGGCTGGTACGACAACGAGTGGGGCTTCTCCAACCGTGTCGTGGACACCGCCCTGCTGATCGGCGCCCGCTGACCGGCGCCCGTCCCGACCGGAGGTTCCCGTGATCAAGACCCGCCATCACGAGGGCGAACAGGCCGTCCAGAAGCAGGCCGGCGAAGGCGGTCCCGGCTGGGGCTCGCCGATGTTCGACGACGTGATCCAGCCCGGCTTCGACCAGTACCTGATGCGCCAGCGCATGCTCTTCCTGGGCGGCGCCGACGCCACGGGCGCCATGTGGTCCTCCCTGGTCACGGGCGACCCCGGCTTCGCCCTGCCCACGAGCCCGCGCACGATCACGCTGTCCTCCCTGCCCGTGCCCGGCGATCCGCTCGCCGAAGCCTTCGCGGACCCGGCCGACATCGGACTGCTCGCCCTCGAACCGCACACGACGACCCGGATCCGGATCAACGGCGTGGCGCGGCGCGAAGGGGAGTCGCTACACATCCGCACCGAGCAGGTGCTGGGCAACTGCCCCAAGTACCTCCAGGTACGGGTCCCGGTCGCGGACGGCCCCGCCTCGGCTCCCCGGGAGCCCCGGGACGGCGACGCGCTCACGCCCGGACAGGAGAAGTGGATCACCGGGGCGGACACCTTCTTCATCGCCAGCCGGGCCGACGGCTACGGCGCGGACTCCTCACACCGGGGCGGCGACCCCGGTTTCGTCACGGTCGCGGGACCGCGCAGGCTCGTATGGCCCGACTACTTCGGCAATTCCTTCTACATGACCCTGGGCAATCTGCAGCTCAACGAGAACTGCGGACTGCTCTTCCTGGACTGGGAGTCCGGCCACACCCTGCAACTGACGGGCAAGGCACGGATCAACTGGGCCGAGGGGGACCGGGCGGACGTGCCCGGAGCCCTGCGGATGTGCGAGTTCGACATCGAGCGCGTGGTGCAGATCGACGGGGCGACCCGGCTGCGCTGGGCGTTCGGCGGTCCCTCGCCCTACAACCCGTCGGCACCGGCGCGGGGCTGAACCCCCGCAGCCCCGCGCCGTTCACCCTCCCCCGGTCGCCGTCCGGCCGTGCCGCCTCCCCCGTCGGCGCGGCCGGACGGTGTTGTACGCCCCGCCCGGCACCCTCGCCACCCTCGGCACCCTCCCCGTCCGCCCAAGGCCTCCCCCGTTTAAGGAATGCGCCATGCCCGCCACGCCCGCCACGCCCGGTCCGGACCTGCCCCGCCTGCGCGCCGACGTCTCGACGCTCCCCGCCTACGTGCCGGGCCGCGCGGCCCGTGACGAGTTCGTCGACAAGCTCTCCTCGAACGAGAACCCGTACCCGCCGCTCCCCTCGGTGATCGCCGCGGTCGAGACCTGGCTGGGCCGCCTCAACCGCTACCCCGACCCCGGCGCGGCCGAGCTCGTCGCGGAACTCTCCGGGCGCCTCGGCGTGCCCGCCGACCACCTGGTGCTGGGCACCGGCTCGGTCGGCATCACCCAGCACCTGGTCGCCGCCGCCGCGGGCCCGGGCGACGAGGTCGTCTTCGCCTGGCGCTCATTCGAGGCGTACCCGCTGCTGGCCTGGGCCGCCGGGGCCACCTCCGTACAGGTCCCGCTGCGCGACGAGACCCACGACCTGGACGCACTGGCCGACGCGGTCACCGACCGCACCCGCCTGATCTTCGTGTGCAACCCGAACAACCCCACCGGCACCGCCGTGCGCCGCGCCGAACTGGAACGCTTCCTGGACCGCGTGCCCCCACACATCCTGGTCGTCATCGACGAGGCCTACCGCGAGTTCGTCGACGCCGGCGAAGACATCCCGGACGGCGTCGACCTCTACCGGGACCGCCCCAACGTGGCGGTGCTGCGCACCTTCTCCAAGGCCTACGGACTGGCCGCGCTCCGCGTCGGCTACGCAGTGGCCCACCCGCGCGTGACGGCCGCCCTGCGCGCCTGCTCCGTGCCGCTCGGGGTGAGCGGCCCCGCCCAGGCCGCCGCCCTGGCCTCCCTGCGGGCCACGGAGGAACTCCGCGAGCGCGTGGCCGACCTGGTGGCGGAACGCGACCGCGTCAGCGCCGGCCTGCGCGCGGAGGGCTACGAGGTCCCCGACAGCCACGCCAACTTCGTCTGGCTGCGCCTCGGCTCCCGCACCTCCTACTTCGCGGACGCCTGCGAAGCGGCCGGCCTGATGGTCCGCCCCTTCGGCGAGGAGGGCGTCCGCATCACGATCGGCACCCCGGACGCGAACGACCGCCTCCTGAAGACGGCGGCCCACTGGGACCACTGAGACCCCCGGCGCAGCGCCCGGGGGTCTCAGCTGTTGACGACCCTCAGGTGCGCGGCCGGCTGGTCGCGCTCCGCTTCTATCGTCGGCGTCAGCCGGAAAACTTTCACGGGGCCGACGCTGTCCACCTCTTCGAGCCACCCGAGGGCCTCGAGCTCCTTGCGCGTCCGGGAGAAGACCGGGGCACTCATACCTGCGGTCTCGGCGAGGTCGGTGGCCTTGATCCAGACCGACCCGTCCGGCCGCTGGTCGGCAGCCGCGTACAGCATGACGACGATGCGCTGGTTCGGGTTCAGGACGCGTCCCGTGCGCTTGAGGACGTACAGCACGTCCTCGCTCCCGTGGACCTTCATGTCGCGTCTCCCTTGCTCTTCTTGCGTCCGCGGTCCCTCGGCTTCGGAATGCTCATCTCCGGGGGATTCCAGTCGGAAACCGCCTCACGATGTTCGAAGCCCGTTCCGATGAACGCAAGGTACGGGGTCGTTCGGTAGAACTTCGTACGGCCGATCCCGCCGGACTCGACCAGCAGGCGAGCTCCCTTGAGGACCTTGATGGTCTTGGAGAGGGCGCCCGCGCTCATGTTCAGTTCGGACGCGACGGCAACAGCCGTCATCTGGACCGGGCCCTGGCGCTCCTCCGTCGCGAACCAGTACCAGACCAGCACACGGAACTCCCGGTCGCTCAGACCCGAGTCGGCCGAAGCGCACCGCCTTGCCGCGTATGTGCACATAGCTAACTGACCCGTTCCCAGGAACGGGTTACCCGTTCCCAGGAACACGTTGTGGTCGACGTTTTCGCAGGTCAAGAGCGTGCAGGGGCTGCGCGTTCTTTGTACATGGAAAGGTCGTGCCCACCCACTGGCTTCCGGGGGCTGATGTCTGCCGGGTCCCGGCCCGGCAGCCGGCCGGGGCTGAGCGAATCCGTGAGCGTCGGTAATCGCGGTGACGGGCTTCGTCTGGGCACACCTTCTGTGGCCGGGGTCGTTTCCGGTTTGCCTTGGCACGGAATCGAGGTTCTCTGCGCGTACCGTCGGCCCGGCTCCAAGGACCCTGGACAACCAAGGCGCCGCACACAAGCTCTCGGGCTCGGCCGTTAAGGCGAACCTGACCGCCTCCGGACAGGCGCCCAGACCCGTCGAACCGACGTACCCGCACCTCGCTGAGACCTCTGGCCGCATTCGTCAGTGTGACGTGAAACCCGGAACCTGGCGGCTGTTCTACCGCCCCGTCGTGATCTCGATCTCGTCGGGGTCCACCCGCCCCGGGACGTCAGAAGGTGAGTGAACGTCGAACCCTGCTGATCGCGTGCTGGGCACCGGCCCCGAAGACGGCAGACTCTCGCAGCGTCCTCCACACCCGCAGGTGGGTGGCGATGCTGTCAGCGTCGTCCAGCCACATTTCGGTATGACTGCCCCCGCCTCTCAGGCCGAGCCGGCTCACGTCCCCGAACCCGTACCGGGCTGTAAGACCTGCGCCCATGAAGCGACCTTCCGGCGGGCTGCGATCAAGGCCGGTGACGAAGCCATCGTGGCCGACTGCGACACCCGGATCGGGGAGCACGGTACCGGGCACCGCCGGTGACCGCCGGGGAGCTGCGAACGAACGCGGCAGGAAGGCCCCATGACGATTCAGAGCTCCCGGCCGTAACCCCGCGGGCTTCGTGGCGCCGGGGTCAGCCGAGGTCGATCATCAGGTGCAGGTACGTGCGGATCTCGTCGCGTTCCTTGTCGCTGACCTGACCGAGAGGGCGGCCGCCGAGCCGCCTCTCGGAGATGCACCGGATGTCGTCCGTACGGGCCCAGCTCGGGCGGTTCAGTCCCGAGCCGGGCGAGTTCACGGCGACGTGATGGGGGAGCCCCCGGTCCGCTGTCGTGAGGGGCACGACGATGGCCATCTCGGTCGGGAAGGCCGTGAAGAACGGCGAGGAGACGACCACCACGGGCCTGCGGCCGGACTGCTCGGAGCCGATCACCGGGGCGAGGTCGGCCATCCAGACCTGCCAGGGAGAAGCCTTCCGGCTCACTGGCGGCCCCCGAGACCGTCTCCGGCGACACCGTCCCACTCGTCCGCTTCGGCGGTGTAGTCCTTCCAGGCCGCCGGGTCGGCTTCGAGGCGGGCGTACGCGGCGAGGACGGCGCGCTTGCGGTGCTCGGTGAGGAGCTGGGCGAGGGCCGCGTTCAGGGTGACGCCGCCGAAATCGGTCGAGGCCACGTGGGCGAGGTCGTCACGGACCTTCGCATCCACCTTTATCGTCGTCACTGCCTTCATACCTGCGAATATACCCACAGGCATACCACCCCGGCTACCGGGCAGGGCCGCCCCGTCAGCCCGCCCCTACGGTCTCGCGGGCTTGCCCCGGCTCCGCCGGCTCCGCCGGTTCCCGTGACGGGGGCTCGCTGCGGGGCTTGGTGCCGCGGAACGTCGCCGTCGCCACCGACATGCACGCCGCCACCAGGACCAGGTTCTTGAGGATGTACTGCCCCTCCATGGACGGGACGAAGGGGTACTTCCACACCTCTCCCGGCAGGATCACCAGCGTCGCGAAGACGCCCGCCATGTGAACGAAGAAGACCCCGAGCGTCAGCGGCAGCAGCCGGCCCGCGACCAGCCCCAGGCCGATCATGACCTCCATGACCGCCAGAAGTGGCTGGGAGACGGCCGCCGGGACGGAGTCGAAGGTCATGACGCCCATCGCGCGGGTGGCGATGTCCTGCGCCGGGCTCATCCCGGGCAGGAACTTCAGCACGCCGAACCACAGGTACAGCAGGCCCACGCTCACCCGGAGCGCGGCCGTCTCGCGGCGCCGGTAGCGGGAGGCGAGGACCGGGAGCCAGCACCAAGGGCGACGAAGGGTCCCGGCCCGGCACCGCACGGCGCTGTTCACCGCGCTGTTCACCGCGTTGGTCACCGCGTTGGTCACGGTGGTTCTCGGGGATGCTCTCACGGGGTTCCTCGGTTCTGTGATCGGTGGACCCCGTGCGGCTGCCTATCGGTCCGGCCCCGGGGGGAAGTGCGGCAGCAGCCACTCAGCGATCTCCGCCATCACCTCGGCCGCCGGCCGCGTGTTGTGACGGAGGTTCATCATCAGCTGGTTGACTCCGGCCGCTTCGTACGTCTTGAACAGTTCGAGCAGGGGCTCGCGCCCCATGGACCAGCCCTGGACCAGCGGGCGCGGCGCGGACCGCGGGTTCTCGTGCAGGACCACGTAGCCCGCCTGGGCGTACGGCTTGAAGCGGCCGCTGCCGGTCTCGCCGGTCAGCCGCCGCCAGCGGGCGGTGTTGGCCCTTTGGCGCTCGGGGTCGAGCGCCGTGTACAGCCAGCCGTCGGCGTGCTCGGCGGTCCACTCCGGCGTCTGCCGGCCCCGCCCCGTCATCAGCATGGGCAGCCGTCCGTACGGCGGCTTCGGCAAGAGGTCGATTCCGGGGGCCACTTCGCCGAGCGGCGACACGAAGCCCGCCGAGGACGGGCCGGTGACGTGGCGTACGTAGTCCCAGCCGTCCCGCAGCCGGGCCCCCAGGTCCGCGCCGCCCGCGCCGAAGGCCGGAACCTCGCCCGGACGGTCACCGCAGGCCAGGCCCAGCAGCATCCGGCCCGCCGACAGCCGGTCCACCGACGCCGCGGCCTTGGCGACGTGGGCGGGGTGGCGCAGCGGCAGCACCGTACTGGCGGTGCCGAGGGTGATCCGGCGGGTGACGGCCGCGAGCGTGCCCAGGTACACCCACGGGTCGAACAGCTGGCCGCCGTCACCCTCGCCGGGGACGAGGAAGGGGACGTCCCGTACCCACAGCGAGGCGAATCCGGCGTCCTCCGCACGGCGGGCCAGCTCCAAGTGGCCCGCCATGACGGGGACGTCACCGGTGAAGGACTCCAGGGGCGCGATCAGGCCGAGGGACATCCGGCCTTCCGGGAAGGCCCGCGCCATCCCCGGATGCGGGGGACGGCCCGGGGCGGGGACCGACGCGTCGGCCGGGTGCGTGTGCGTGCTCATGAGCGCATCAGCCCGCCGCCCGCTCGGGCGCGGCTTCCCCTCTGAGCAGCGCGTTCTCCCGTTCCAGCTCGGCCATGCGCACGCGGATCGGGGCGAGTTGCTCCTCCAGCTCCGCCACGGTGTACCGGGGTTCGATGTGCTGGGGACAGTTCCAGTCGTACGCCTCGACCTCGATGAGGACGACGCGCTCGACGACGGCCCGGTGTTCCTCGGGGGCCGGCCACTGGTCCGCCCCCACCGTGCGGGCCCTGCCCAGGATCTTCAGGCGCGCCCTGGCCGGGTAGTCCATGAGGATCAGGGACACCCGGTCGTCGGTGTCCAGGTTTCCGGTGGTGATGTACTGCTTGTTGCCGCGGTAGTCCGCGAAGGCGAGCGTGCGGTCGTCGAAGGCCCGCAGGAAGCCCGGCGGCCCGCCCCGGTGCTGGACGTACGGCCAGCCCGTGGAGCCCGTACTGGCCAGGTAGAAACTGGTCCTGGTGGCGGCGAACGCCACCTCGTGCTCGCTGAGCCGGTCGGCTTCCCGGGGTCCGCGGGCCATGTTCGCGTACGAGGCGCGGCTGCCGTGCTCCGCCTGGTGCCGTTGCACGGGCGGGGTGAAGAGGAGTTGCGCGTATCGGCTGGTCATCGAGGATCGCCTACCACCAGTAGGTGGGGTAGCGGGGGGTCTTGCCGCTGCGGCCCGCCAGGATCCCGACGCCGACCAGGACCAGCGTCGCGAGCAGCAGCAGGAGCAGGAAGGTCGCGGTCGCCGGCTGCGTGAGGACGACGATGACCGAGGTCGCGGCGGCGGGTGAGTGCGGGGTCCGGGCCAGGGCCATCGCGCCGATGGCGAGGCCGCCGGCGACGGCGGCGCTCCACAGGGAGCTTCCGGCGACGGCGAGGACGACGAAGCCGACGACGGCGGAGATCAGCTGGCCGCCGATGACGCTGCGGGGCTGGGCCAGCGGGAGTGCGGGGGCGGCGAAGACGAGTGCGGCGCTCGCGGCGAGCGGCGGGACGAGCACGGCCTGGTCGAGCGCGTAGCCGATGGCGACCAGCAGGAGCAGGGCGGCCACGCCGGCCAGGGTCGCGACGGAGATCGCGGCGCCCGCGGCGCGTGCAGGGGCCTTGCCCGCCAGCGCGGTGGCCAGGCTCCGCGGAGCCGGAGCCTCGGTTACGGGGGTGTCGGACATGGCGTCCCTTCCGCGAAAGGTTAACTAATGGATTAAGAGGGAATCCATACATTAGCTCGCCGGCGGGCGGCGGCGAGGCGGCAGGATGGATTCATGGGCGACAGGACGAAGCAGGAACAAGAGCAGGGCCGGCCGACGGCGGCCCGCCCCCCGCTGACGGGCGAGCCGTTGCCCCTCGATCTGGTGAACACGACGTTCATCAAGGGCGGCGTACGGGGCTTCCTGGTGGATGCGCTCACCAGGCCCGAGGAGCTGGACCTGTGGCTCGACGAGCACCGGCCCCGGTTCAGCCCCGCGCTGGCGCGGGCGCTCACGGCGGCCTCGCCGGACGGGCGGGTCCGGCAGGGCCACCTCGACCGCTTCCTGGAGCTGCGGCGCGCCCTGCGCGAGCTGGCCGCCGCCCGGGTCGCGGGCCGGGCGCCCGGCGCCGCCGACTGCGAGGTGGTGAACGCGGCGGTCCGCTCGGCCGCCCCGCGGCGGGAACTCGCGCCCGGCCCCTCCTTCGCGGTCGCGACCCGGTGGCCGGAGGCGGATCCGCTGCTGGTGGCGCTGGGCGAGGTCGCGGCGGGCGCCGTCGACCTCCTGACCGGCGAGCGGGCCGGTCTGCTGCGGGCCTGCCCCGCGCCCGGCTGCATCCTGTACTTCGTCAAGGGCCACGCCCGCCGCGAGTGGTGCACGGTGGGCTGCGGCAACCGGGTGCGGGTGGCCCGGCACAGCCGCCGCGGGGGCGGCGCCGACAACGCGGCGGGCACCGGCGCCGCGGCGGTGTCGAGCGGAGGCGACTAGTTGATGATGTTGGCGTACACCTGGTCGGAGACCTTGTAGCCCAGGTCCAGCGCGGCGGCGTTGTCCCACTCGAAGTGGACGCCGATGAACTTGCGGCTGTCGGCCTTCTCCTTCACCGCGGCGCTCAGGCTCGGGAAGGAACGGGTGACGCCCACCGCGTACGGGTCGTCGGTGCCGGCGGTGAAGGACAGGTCGTCACGGCCGAAGTAGTTGCGGAGGATGCCTCCCCACGCGGCGCCCACACCGGAGTGCCCGGAGACGTAGGTCGGGAAGTTGGGGGTGAAGCTGTTGCCCGCCAGGTCCTTCTCCTCCGGCTTCCAGTTCGGGTCGGCGACGATGTCCGCGTTCGGGACCAGGTCGGCGCGGGTGATGGCGTCGCCCGGGCGCCACACGTCCCAGTCGGTGCCGTACTTCGAGTCCCAGATGGAGATCGCCGCGTCGGCCAGGGCCACCGAGGTCAGGGCGAACAGCTTGGCGCTCTCGAAGGAGGTGCCGAGCGGCCGGTACTTGCGGAAGATCACCGCGGTGTGGTCGTACTGCTGGCCGACCGGCTTGTAGGTGCCGTCCACGTCGTTCGCCCAGTAGTGCGCGAGCTGCGTCTGGTCGGCGGTCCGCTCGGTCGAGTCCCGGCCGCCGATCCGCTTGATCTCGTTGACCTGCGCCGCGTACTCGGGGCTCTGCAGGAGCTCGGTCGGGTTGGCGAACCCGCCTATGTTGCCCGGGCGGAACTGGGAGCCGGAGGCCAGAGCGAAGGGCTTGACCTTGCCCCAGTTGGGAGCGCCTGCGGGCCTGCCGGGGGCCGGACGCCAGTGGCCGGGGGCGTCGATCGTGACGTACGGGGTGGTGTCGGCGGAGCCGTCGCCCGCGCGCTTGGCGATGATCGCCTCGGCGGTCTTGACGCCGAGCTCGCGCCCCCGCTCCTTCGCGGCGGCGGAGGCGTACTCCGGCAGCGCCCGAGCCTGCTGGAGCTTGGCGTCGAGGCTGGCCACGGGGTAGCCGGGGAAGGCGTCCCGCAGGGCGGTGTACGCGGCGTAGTCGATCGCCGCGTTGACCGAGCTGTACGCGCCGGCCGCCGTGGCGTCCTTGACCGCGTACGGCTTGCCGATGGTGTGGATGGAGTTGACCGCGTCGTAGACGGCCAGGTCCATCATCGCCCCGCCGCGGGTCAGCGGTCCGGGCGTGCCGCCGACCTGGCGGAAGATGTCCAGGATCGCGTTGTTCCAGTACAGGACGTGGTCGTTCGAGCCCTGCCAGGTGGCGGTGACCGCCGCGGAGGGAGCGGACAACTCCTCGGCGTCGGTGGCGGCGTTGGCGGGGACCATGGGCACGATGCCCGCGAGTGCCACGGCGGCCACGGCGGCCTTCAGAACGGTCTTCTTGCCCGGACGTACGGAGCGGAGCATCAGCTGTTCCCTGTCTGTGGAGGCCCTGGTGACACTTTCGACTCGATGTCGCCACGGCGGTGCGTTCTCGCCATGAACGTATGGCGGCACGCCACCCTCACAACGGGGCGTTCGCAGATGCCAGGAATCGAAAAACCCGATGGGCTCACGGATTGCCGCGCCCGAATTCATCTCCTTGCCATCAGCTCCTAACGGGCTTGACGGCAACGAGGCGTTACACATGGACGGGGCCCCAGAAGGGGCCCGGACCAGTCAGCAGTCCCGGTGGGGGTGGCGCCGCGCGTAGTGCCGGGCGGCCCGCGCCCGGTTCCCGCACCCCGTCGAGCACCACTCACGACGAGAGCGGGCCTGGTCGAAGTAGAAGACGCAACCGGGCGCCACACAGGCCTTGGGCTCCACGCCCGCGGCGCCGGTCAGGAGGCGCACCACGGAATGGGCGATCTCGCTCTGTACGGCGATCGTGGGCACGGCGGTGGACACGTGCACGGCGACGGGGCGTTCCCCCGCGTTCCAGCACAGCAGGGGCCAGGCGCGGTCCATGGTGGACGCGCGGTTGAGGTGTGCGACGTCCCAGGGGTCGGCTTCGCGGTGGTTGACGAAGGCGTCGACCAGCCGGCGGCTGGCGTCGCGGAGCATGACGAAACACTGCACGTCGGCGGCGCCCAGAGCCTCCACGGCACTCTCCGGGAGGTGGGTGGCCAGACTGCCGCGACAGGAGCGCAGCCACCAGGCGAGGTGCTCCGGCGTCCGGAAACCGTCCACAAGGGTGCCCTTGACGGGGAAAACCGTGTTGACGAACTCCAGTGGGAGGGGCTCCCCGTTCAGGGGTGGAACGCCAACAGGGGGCGGGGTCTGGGCGCTTGGGGGCATGTCGGTCCTCACCGGGTGGGCGCAGTAGGGCTTGCCGTGGGCACTTGCCTCGTGGCAGGATCTTGACCTAACGGCTACATGCGCATGGAGACGTTAGGTTATCGGTAAGGCGACCCCCCGGGGGGCGGGGCCGCCTCTGCCACAGGGAGGCCAGTCCCAAGGTACCGATCGCACAGGAAGGCGCGATCGAACGATATTCATCTGGCACTGACTGAAAGTGAAGTGGGTCTTGTTCTCACGGGGGGAAGCAAGTGACCTTTGACCTTGCATTTTATCAACTCAGAACCTTCCGGGAGGTGGCCCGGCTGAGCAGTTTCACCAAAGCCGCCAAAAGTCTCGGCTACGCCCAGTCCAGCGTCACCTCGCACATCCGCTCCCTTGAATCACGCGTCGGAATTCAGTTAGTCCAGCGCCTTCCGCACGGGGTCCGACTCACCTCGGCCGGAGAAATCTTCCACGACTATACAGGGAGAATATTCCATGTCGTGGACGAAATGGCCAGCGCCCTGAATCCTTCCGGCGAAATGACGGGCCGCGTATCGGTGGGGGCGTCTGCGCTCCTGCTGGAATCACGGGTCGGCTCCCTCATCCGCGACTGCCGCTACCGCTACCCCAAGGTGCAGGTCTCGCCCCGCCAGCTCGTCATCAGCCAGGCCAGGGAGTCCGTGCGCGACAGGGAGGCCGATCTCGCCCTGGTGCACGGCGACTTCTCGGCGACGCCCGAGTCCCTGTCCAACGGCATCGTCGTGGAGGAGCTGCCGCCCCTTGAGGTGGTGCCCGTCTCCTCCATCTCCCTCGCCAACGCCACTGACCAGGCCAAGGCACTGTCTTCCATCCGGGTCCTGGCGGTCGACCCCGACTGCGCCTCGCACCAGGTGCTGGTGACCGCACTGCGCGAGCTCCACGGCATCGACCCGCCGGTCATCGAAGCGGGCTCGGTCGGCGGGGCCAGGGAACTCGCCCGCAGCGGCTACGGCATCGCGATGCTGCCCGCGGAGTCGGTACGGCCGGCCGAGCAGGGCAGCGGCCTCGCCGTGATACCCGGCCTGCCGCGGGTGCGCCTGAGCGTGCGCGCCCTGTGGACCGGACGCGACACGGCGATGTCCGCGGTCGCCGCCGTCTGCGACGTGGCGGCGCGCATCGGCCGGGAACAGGCGAGCCAAATGGCCTGACCCGGCGCACAGAAAAACAGCAGGGGCGAAACGGATTTCCGTTTCGCCCCTGCTGTTTTTCGTTTCGGGAACACACCGGAAACCCATCGGAAACATCGATACCGGCGATCGGCTGATTCGCTCAGCCGGACGCGGAGGCGCACATAGCCTTGAAAACGTATCCGAAGAGAGGCGAAACAATGCCGGATGTTTCCTATATCGCAAACGCGTTCCGCAGCGGCTTCGAGCTGAACGACCTCGAATGGGTGGCGTGGAGCGAGCCGGGCCGGATCGGTGTCGAGCACCACGTCCTGTGGGCCCCGGACGAGTCCGAGGGTGAGGACTCCGTCGGCCTGCTGCTCCGCTTCCCGCCGGGCGCGCACGGCGACTTCCACGAACACCTCGGCCACGAACTCATGCTGGTCCTGGACGGCGTCCTGGACCACAGCGACGGGATCTCCTACGTCAAGGGCGACCTGGTCGTGGAAGGCCCCGGGACCGAGCACCAGATGTCCAGCCGTACGGGCTGCACCGTGCTCGCCATCCGCACCCGGCCCGCCGCCGCCCGCGAACCGAAGAAGCCGCTTCGCACGGTCGGCATCACCGCGGCCCCCTGACCGGACGGGGCGGGGCGGCTGTCAACGCCCTGACTCGGCCGCCCCGCCCCGCACCGCCGTTCTCGCGGCCCGCCCGCTCCGTGCGGGCCCGCCTGCGCTCCCTCGCACCCGCCCACTCCCGCTGACCGAAAGAACACTGCCTTGTCTGCGCACCCTCTCCAGACCCGGACCACCACCCCTGCCGTCCAGCCTCCGCACGCAATGCAGCACTCCGGCCGCCGCGTGCTCGTGTCCAGCGTCTCCTCCGACTCCCACACCTGGAACCTCGTCTTCCTCCAGCTGCTGCTGGAGGAGATGGGCCACGAGGTGGTCAACGTCGGCTCGTGCGTACCCGACGAACTGCTCATCGAGGAGTGCCGCCGCGTCCGGCCCGACCTGGTCGTCGTCAGCAGCGTCAACGGTCACGGGGCACTCGACGGAGCCCGGGCGATCCGGCGCCTGCGCGCCGAGCCGGACCTTGAAGACCTGCGCGTCGTCATCGGCGGCAAGCTCGGGGTGCGCGGCGCCGAGGCGGGCACCTACGGACCGGAGCTGATGGAGGCCGGTTTCAACGCCGTCTTCGAAGACGCCGCCGGCGTCGCGGAGTTCCGCCGCTACCTCGCCCAGTCCGCCGTACCGGCCCTAGAGCCGAGCGCGGCGTGAGCGCGCTCACCGTGGCGTCCACCGGATCCACCGAGCCCCTCGGCTCGTTCGCGGCGGCCGTCGCGGCGGCCGGCCGGGCCGGAGAGCTGGTCGTCCAGCCCCGGATGGGCTTTGCCGACGTACCGCGCATGCGGCAGGGCCTGCACGCGGTCAAAGCGGCCCGGGCCCGCACCGTCGGCACCCTCACCATCGACAGCTACACGCGCGTCGGCGACAACGAGTCCGCCCGGCGGGCCCTGATCGAGGGAACCGACCTCAACGGCTACCCCATCGTCGCGCACGGCCCCGACACCACCCGTGACCTCACTTCGGGACTCATCGGCGACGGTTTCGCCGTCCAGGTACGCCACGGATCCGCCAACCCGATCGGCATCATCCGCGCCCTGCTGGACGCGGGGCTCGACGCCACCGAGGGCGGCCCGATCTCCTACTGCCTGCCGTACAGCCGCACACCCATCCGCGACTCCGTCGAGGCCTGGGCACGCACCTGCGAACTGCTGGCGTCCCGCCCCGGCACGCACCTGGAGAGCTTCGGCGGCTGCATGCTCGGCCAGCTGTGCCCGCCCAGCCTGCTGGTCGCCCTGTCCGTGCTGGAAGGCATCTTCTTCAAGCAGTACGGGCTCCGCAGCATCTCCCTCAGCTACGCCCAGCAGACCCACCACGGCCAAGACGTCGAGGCGCTGCTGGCGCTGCGCACCCTCGCCGCGGAACACCTGTCGGGCCTCGACTGGCACGTCGTGCTCTACACGTACATGGGTGTCTTCCCCCGGACGACCGGCGGGGCGCTGGGACTGCTGCGCGACAGCGCGCGACTGGCCGCGCTCACCGGCACCGAACGCATGATCGTCAAGACCCCGGCCGAGGCGCACCGCATCCCCACCATCGAGGACAACATCCACGCGCTGGAGGAAGCGGCCACGGCCGCGGCCGCGCACCGGGGCCAGTCCCCCGTGGTCAGCGACGAGTTCGGGGTACTGGCCGAGGCCAGGGCGCTGGTCGAGGCGGTACTGGAGATCCACCCGGACACCGGGCGCGCCCTGACCGAGGCCTTCCGGCGGGGCGTCCTGGACGTCCCGTACTGCCTGCACGCCGACAACGCCCAGCGCTCACGCAGCTACATCGACGGACGCGGCAGCCTCCAGTGGCACACCGCCGGCTCGATGCCCATCGCGGCCCTGCCCGCGCCCGGCCGCGCGAAGCTGCGCGCCGACGACCTGCTCGGGATGCTCTCGTACACGCAGGAGTCCTTCGACCGGGCCGCCCTGGCCGGCAGTGGCGAGCGCGACGGTACCGCCGCCCTTCCGGTCTGACCTGCCACCCCGCACCGCCCTCCCGCCGTTCGGCGCCCGGCTGCCTGCCGCCGCGATGCCCGCGCCGCCCCGCGCCCGGCTCCGCGCGCCCCTGTACCGCGCGTCCTCCTCACCACTTAGGAAGCTCCTGTGCCCGGATACTCGTCCGATACGCGCCCGCTCGTCCTCGCCGTCATCGGCAGTGGCCCGCGCGGCATCTCCGTCCTCGAACGCCTCGCCGTACGCACGGCCGCCGAGGCGCGCCAAGACGGCGGCGTACCGCCCCGGCCCGTACGGATCCACCTGATCGACGCGACGGAGGTCGGCGCCGGCCGGGTGTGGCGCACCGACCAGGACGACTGGTTCACCATGAACACCGTCATCAGCCAGGTGACGATGTACTCCGGCGACCCGGACGACGGCCCCGCCCGTCCCGGCGCGGGCCCCTCCCTGGGGCAGTGGATCGAGGCACGCGCGCTGCTCGGCGAGGAGCCGCTGGGCCCCGACGATTACGCGCCCCGCGTCCGGTACGGCCAGTACCTCACCGACGTGTACCGGACCATCGCCCGCAGCCTGCCCGACCACGTCGAGCTGGTGCCCGTCACCGGCCGGGTCACCGCCCTGCGCACCGGCCCGGACGGCGGCCATCTGCTGAGCCTGGACACGGCGCCGCACTTGCTGGAGGCCGACCGCGTCGTGCTGGCCACGGGGCACCCGTTCAACGCCCCGGACCCCTTCGAGCGCGAGATGCTCGACTTCGCCGGCCGTACGCCCGGCACCCACTACCTGTGCGGTGACTCGGCGGCCGACATGGCCCTCGACGAGGAGACGATCCCGGCCGGCAGCACCGTCGGCATCCGTGGTCTGGGCCTGTCCTTCTACGACGTCATGCTCTCGCTGACCGTTGGCCGGGGCGGCGAGTTCGCCGGCGCCGAGGACGGCACGCTCGTCTACCGGCCCAGCGGCCGCGAGCCCCGGATCACCGCCGGATCCCGCAGCGGGCTGCCGATCCCGGCGCGCGGCCGGAACCAGAAGGCGCCCTCGTTCAGCCACCGCGCCCTGTTCCTCACGCGCTCCGCCCTCACCGCCGCCCGGGCCCGCCGCGGCGTGACCGGCAGCGGCCAGCTGGACTTCGCCGAGGACGTACTGCCCCTGCTGCTCCAGGAGATCGAGCACGTCTACTACGTCACCCACGTCCGGACCTCCCGGGGCGCCGAAGCGGCCGACGCGTTCGCCGAGGAGCACGCCGCCGCGCTGCACGCCGGCGCGGACCGGGCCGCGCTGCTGGAGCGGGCCGGGCTGTCCGACGTAGCGCCCATCGACCTGGACGCGCTGGCCCGGCCCTTCGGCGAGACGCGGTTCGCCTCTCCCGAGGAGTTCCGCGGGCAGCTGCTGGACGTCATGGACCGGGACCTCCAAGCGGCCGCGCTCGGCACCTCGGACGGTCCGCTGAAGGCCGCCCTCGACGTCCTGCGCGACATCCGCAACGTGGTCCGCGAAGCCGTCGACTACGGCGGCCTGCTGCCCGAGTCGCACACCGGGTTCTTCCACCGCCGCTTCCTGCCCGTCAACGCCCTCCTGTCGGCGGGCCCCCCGATGTCCCGGGTCGAGCAGCTGCGGGCACTGATCCGGCAGGGCGTCGTGGAGGTCGCCGGTCCCGCCACCCGGTTCGAGACCGACGAGGCGGGTGGCGGCTTCCGCATCGGGTCTGCGCAGGTGGCCGGCTCCGAGCGGATCGTGCGGACCCTCGTCGACGCCCGCATCCCCACCCCGGAACTGCTGCGCGACACCTCCCCCCTGACGCAGCAGCTGCTCGGCGAGGGCGCGGTCCGCCCGTACGTGATCGGCGGGCCCGAGGGCACCGCGTACGTCACCGGCGGCCTGGACGTGACCGAAGCCCCCTTCCACGTCGTGGACGCACACGGACACGCGCAGAGCGACCTGTACGCCATCGGGATACCCACCGAACACACGCGCTGGTTCACCCAGGTCGGCTCCAGCCGCCCGGGCGTCAACACGCTCTTCTACCGGGACGCCGACGCCATCGCGGCGGAGGTGCTGCGTCCGGCGGCCCTCGCGGAGCGCGGCGTGCCCGGGACCGAGGCCGTCCTCGTCCCCGAGGACGCGGCGTGAGCGGGGGGCCGGGGGCCGCCCTCTCTCCCACCGAGCGGTTCCGGGCGGCCCGGGACGTGCTGCTCCTGCACCGCACCGACCTGGACAAGGCGGTACGGGAGTTCCGCTGGCCCGAGCTGACCGAGTTCAACTGGGCCCTCGACTGGTTCGACACTCTGGGCGCCGGGCCCGACCGGCCCGCGCTGCGGATCGTCGGCGACGGCGGGCCCGCCACCGACCGGGTGCTCACCTTCGGCGAGCTGGCCCGGCGCTCGGACCAGGTCGCCACCTGGCTGCGCTCCCTCGGGGTGCGCCGCGGCGAGCCGCTGCTGCTGATGCTCGGCAACCGGGCGGAGGTGTGGGAGACGATGCTCGCCGCCATGAAGCTCGGCGCGATCGTCATCCCCACCTACGTCACGGCGACCCCGGCGGAGATCGCCGACCGGCTGGAGCGCGGCGACGTGCGGTACGTCGTCGCCGAGTCGGGGCTGACGGACCGCTTCGCCGGCGCCCCCGGGGACTGGTCGGGCATCAGCGTCGGGGACCCGGTCCGGGACTGGATCCCGTACGGGCGCGCGGACTCGGCCGACCCGGGGTTCATCCCCGACGGCCCGACCCGGGCGGACGAACCGCTCTTCCGGTACTTCACCTCGGGCACCACCTCGAAGCCGAAGATGGTCGAGCACACCCACGTCAGCTATCCCGTGGGCCACCTGTCCGGCATGTACTGGAACGGCGTGCAGCCCGGCGACGTGCACCTGAACATCTCGGCGCCCGGCTGGGCCAAGCACTCGTGGAGCTCGCTGTTCGTCCCGTGGAACGCGGAGGCCACCGTCATCGCGCTCGACGCGGCCCGCAGCAGCCCGGCCGACGTGCTGGAGATCCTGCGCACCCGCGAGGTCTCCACCTTCTGCGCACCCCCCACCGTCTGGCGGGGCATGGCCGCCCAGGGCCTCGGTGCCCGGCCGCCCGCGCTGCGCGAGGCGGTCGCCGCGGGTGAGCCCCTGGAGCCGTCGCTGATCGAACTGGTCAGGGACCAGTGGGGGGTCGACCTGCGCGACGGGTACGGGCAGACGGAGACCACCGGCCAGGTCGGCAACCCGCCGGGCCGCACCCCCGCCCCGGGCAGCATGGGCTTCCCGCTGCCCGGCTACGCGGTGGTCCTGCTCGACCCGGAGACCGGACTGGAGGTTCCGGCGGGGGAGCCGGGTGAGATCTGCCTGGAGCTCTCGACGCGTCCGCTCGGGCTGATGCGCGGCTACGTCGGTGACGCGGCCCGTACGGCGAAGGCGCTGGCCGGCGGCCACTACCACACGGGTGATCTCGCGGTCCGCGCCCCGGACGGCAGCCTCACCCACCTGGCCCGCTCCGACGACATGTTCAAGGCGTTCGACCACCGGATCTCCCCGCGCGAGCTGGAGACGGTGCTGCTGCGCCACCCGGCGGTGGCCGATGCCGCGGTGGTCCCGGTTCCCGATCCGGTGGGCCTGTGGGCGCCCAAGGCGTACGTGGTCATCGCGCCGGAGTTCCCGGCCGGGGACCGCAGCGCGCAGTGGATCCTCGACCTGGTGCGGGGGGAACTGCCGCCCGAGAAGTGGGTGCGCGCCCTGGAGTTCGTCGCGGCCCTGCCGCGGACGACCTCGGGCAAGGTCCGCCGCGCCGAGCTGCGGGACCGGGCGCCCGGGAGCGGCGGTACGGAGTACCGGATCGACGCGTAGCATCCCTCGGCACACAGGTCCGGGGCCCGGGCTCTCGCCCGGGCCCCGGCCCCTTGGTCGGTTGTGGTCCTCGGCGTCAGCCGTGGTGGTGGCGCGCGTAGTGCCGGTTCGCCTTGGCACGGTTGCCGCAGCCCGACATGGAGCACCAGCGGCGGGTGCCGTTCTTGGAGATGTCGTAGAAGCGCAGGACGCACTCCGGATTCGCACAGGACCGGATCCGTTCGGGACGGTCGCCGAGCAGCCGCAGGAAGTTGTCGGCCACCGTCCAGGCCGCCATCCAGGACGGTGCGTCCACCTCGACGGTGGTGCCGGGGCCGTCGGGCAGCAGCAGACGGCGGACTTGACCGTGTGCCAGGACGGCGTTGAGCGGGCCGACCGTGCCCTCGTCCCAGGGGACGGGGGCGTCGATGACGGCCTTGAGCGCACCCCGGACCTGGAGGAGTGCCTCCAGCGTCTCGCGGTCGGCCACGGCCGGCCGGTCGCCGAGCTCTTGGCGGACGAGCGGGCCGGCAAGCCAGATGCCCAGTCCTTCGACGGAATCCAGCAGGTCGTGCCAGCCGGCGCTGTCGATCCAGCGGGTGTTGAGGAGGTCGATGGAGGGCGGTTCGCCGGTCAGTGGCCGGGGGTCCGGCTCCGGGGATGGAGGCACGGGGCGGCTCCTTCCTTCTCTGTGGGGGGCCCAACAGTAACCGGTCATCTCAAGATTAAGGGTTGACGATCCATAAAACTAACCATTAAAGTCTAGTTCAGCGGTTAAGAGAACGTCTCGAAGCCCTGGCTGAAAGCAGTGATCGACCATGAGCAAGGCAAAGACCCTGAAGACCGGGCACGTCGGCCTGAACGTCACCGACCTGGACCGCTCCCTGCCCTTCTACCGCGAGATCTTCGACTTCGAGGTGATGGCGGAGGGCAAGGAGGAGGACCGCCGCTGGGCGTTCCTCGGCCGCGACGGCGCCATGCAGGTCGCCCTCTGGCAGCAGAGCGCGGGCGCGTTCGGCAAGGACCTGCCGGGCCTGCACCACCTCTCCTTCCAGGTGGAGACCATCGAAGAGGTCCGTGCCACCGAAGAGGTCCTGCGCGGCCTGGGCGCCGAGTTCAACTACGACGGTGTCGTCCCGCACGGTGAGAACGGCGCCTCCGGCGGCATCTTCTTCACCGACCCCGACGGCATCCGCCTGGAGATCTACGCGCCCACCGGCGCCGACCCGGCCGCCGCCCCCACCCCGGGCGCGCCCACCTGCGGCTTCTTCTAAACAAGAGCCGCCCGCAGCACCTCACGGTGCGACCGGGGACGAGGGGCACCCCACGGGCCCACGGGCCCACGTCCCCGGTCGCGGCGGAACGAAAGGAACTGCCGTGGCAACCGGCTACCACCCCGGCGAAATGAACGTGCAGAGCCGCGCGGACCTCACCGGCCCGGCGGCCTTCTCCCTCGGCGCCATCGGCGACACCGTCCCCGCCGTCGCGGCGGATTTCCTCGCCGAGCAGCCGATGATCGTCATCGGCGGTACGGACCGCGCGGGCCGCGTCTGGGCCACCCAGCTGACCGGCGCCCCCGGGTTCCTGGCAGCGCCCGACCCCGGCACCCTGACCATCAACGCGCTCCCCCTGCCCGAGGATCCCCTCGCGGACCTCCTGGGCCCGCCCGGCGCACCCTCCGGGGACGCGTCCGCGCCGCGGCCCGCCCGTCTGGGCATGATCGCCATCGAGCCGGCCACCCGGCGCCGCATGCGTCTCAACGGCAGAGCGCTCCCCGCTGCCGGCGGACTGCGCGTCGCGCTCGACCAGGTCATCGCCAACTGCCCGAAGTACCTGCAGAAACGGGACTTCCGCATCCTGTCGGCAGCCGAGGCCCAGGCCCAGGCGGCGGCCCGCACGGTCACCTCCGCCGCCGCGCTCAGCGCGGCCCAGCAGCAGACGGTGCGCGAGGCCGACACCTTCTTCGTCGCCACCGCCTCCGACACCGGCGACGCCGACGCGTCCCACCGCGGTGGGAACCCCGGCTTCGTCCAGGTCCTGTCCCCGACGCTGCTGCGCTGGCCCGACTACATCGGGAACGCGATGTTCCTGACGCTCGGCAACCTGGTCCTCAATCCGGCCGCCGGCCTCATCTTCCCGAACTGGAGCACGGGCTCCGCCCTCTACCTCTCCGGCACCGCGCACACCGTATGGGATGCCGAGGAACGCTCCCGCGTCCCCGGAGCGCAGCGCCTCGTGGAGTTCTCGGTGACCGACGTACGGGAGATCTCCGCCGCCTCGACCCTGCGCTGGAGCGACCCCGGATACTCCCGCTTCAACCCCCCGGTCAGCTGAAACCACCTTCCCCACCCGGTCCCGGTCCCCGGACCGTCCTCGCCCCCAACGGAGCCAGCCATGCAGATCACCGTGGACATGAACCTCTGCGAGAGCCACGGGCAATGCGTCTTCGCGGCGCCCGAGGTCTTTTCCTTCGACGACGAGGACTACCTCGTCTACGACGCCGCCCCGAGCGACGCCCTGCTGGACAAAGCCGAGAAGGCCGCGGTGGTCTGCCCCGCCCGCGCCATCACCATCACGGCAGCTCCCGCGGCGACCGACGACGCTCTGGCGGCACAGTGAGCACAAGCCTCACGAGCCCCCGCAGCATCGTGATCGTGGGAGCGTCCCTCGCCGGTCTGCGGGCGGCCGAAGCCCTGCGCTCCCAAGGCTTCACCGGCCTCCTGACCATCGTCGGCGACGAACCGTACCTGCCGTACGACCGGCCCCCGCTGTCCAAGGACGTCTTGACGGCGCGGGACCCGGCGCCGCTCACCGCGCTGCCGTTGCCCGACGGACTCGACGCCCGCTGGCAGCTCGGCCGGCCCGCCGTCCAGCTCAACCCGGGCGCCCGTACGGTCACCCTCTCCGACGGCACCCAGCTCCCGTACGACGGGGTCGTCATCGCCACGGGCTCCGCCGCCCGCCCCTGGCCGGCCCGCCGGCCCCCGCTGCCCCGCGGGGTCATCACCCTGCGCGGCTGGCAGGACGCGGTCGCGCTGCGGGCCGAACTCGCCCCCGGACGACGGCTCGCCGTGATCGGCGCCGGCTTCCTCGGCGGCGAGGTCGCAGCCGCCGCACGTGCCCGCGGCCTCGACGTCACCCTGATCGAATCGGCCGCACAGCCCCTCGAACGCGCCATCGGAACGGTCGCCGGCGGCTTCGTCGCCACGATGCACCGCGAAGCGGGCATCGACCTGCGGACCCACACCACGGTCAGCGGTTTCCTCGCCACCGACGACGGGCTGATCACCGGCGTGCGCCTCTCCGACCAGAGCGAACTGCCCGCGGACGCTGCCGTCCTGGCCCTCGGGGCCGTGCCCGCCACCGGCTGGCTCGCGGACTCCGGCCTCGCCCTCGAAGACGGCGTGCACTGCGACCCGTACCTGCGGGCCCTGCTCCCCGACGGCACGGTCGTCCCCGGTGTCTTCGCGGCCGGTGACGTCGCGCGAGTGCCGCACCCGCTGGCCGGCGGCGCACCGGTCACCCTCGGCCACTGGGCCAACGCCGTGGAACAGGCGACAGCGGCGGCCCACAACCTGCTGCACCCCGACGAGCCCGAGCCGTTCGACTCGATCCCGTCCTTCTGGTCGGACCTGTACGGCGCCCGGATCCGCTCGGTCGGCCTGCCGGGACTCGCGGACGAGACGAGGATCGCCGAGCACAACCTCGTCGGCGAGCCCCGCCTCGAGGTGAGCTACCACAGGGACGGGCAGCTGATCGGCGCCCTGACCATCGGCAGGACCCGCAGGCTGGCCGCCTACCAGCGTGAACTCCAGGCCCTGCGGGGCGCGGTGGCCCACCTGGCTTCCTAGGCTGGGCGGGAAGCGAAACAGCCCCCGCCGGCCCGGGATCATCGGGGGCGGGGGCTTCGCAGCCGACCCGTCACGGCTCAGCCGACTCTGCTTCGGGGCCGGGTGGCGGTTCAGAGGCTGCGGGCGGTGACGTCGCCGTAGGCGGTGGTCGCGTGGATGCTCAGGCCGGCGGCCGCGCCGTCGGTGTTGCAGCCGCGTCCGCGCCGTCAGCGCACGGCCTCCGCCTGCGCGGCCTCCCATGCGAAGCCGTCCGGGTCCGTGAAGGGGCCGCCGTCGCAGCCGATCGCGATCCGGTGTGATCCGCTGCCGTCGGGAGCGACGCCGGCGTCCTTCGCGAGGGCGCGGTGCCGGTACAGCCCCAGCTTGACGGGGCTCGATCCGGAGTCGAACTCCACGTACATGCGGGCGACGCTCTTCGCCACGGCGAGCCCGTGCTCCACGTAGAACCGCTTGCTCGCGGCCATGTCCGCGACGCCCAGCAGGAGCACCATCTCGTCGATCTGCCGGGTGGCCGGCCCGGTGTTCTTCTTCGCCGAGGTGGCGACCTTCCAGATCGTCCCGTCCGGAGCCCGTACGACACCGCCGTAGCCCCAGAGCGACTTCGCGACGGGCTTCAGCACGGTGGCACCGGCCTCCACGGCCGCGCCGACCAAGGCCTCGACGGCGGCCGGCTGGGCCACGGTGAGCGACAGCGTGAACCCCCGGAACCCGGCCGTCGGCGCCTCGGAGGCCCGCAGCCGGATGCGCGTGCCCAGCCCGAAGGCGGTGTCGTAGAAGTGCTGGGCAGCCGCGAGGTCGGCCACGTCGAGGGTGACGGATTCGATGGATGTCATGCCCCTCACGCTAGGCGCGCCGCACCTGCCAGGGCTTCTCGAATCCTGACCGATCGGGCCGGGCGAAAAAAGTCGGGCCGGGAGCGATGAGTTTCCCGGTGCTCCCCGGTCTTAGACGTGAAGGGTGCGCCGCGGCAGCCACGGAAGTGGCCGCGGCCCGCACCGGACGGACCGTCCGAGAGCCAGACACGAGATTCCGAGGAACCCCAGATGCGCACCCTGATCAGCACCGCTTTCATCTCCCTCGACGGCGTAGTGGAGGCCCCGGGGGGCGAGTCCGGGTACCGGAACTCGGGTTGGACCTTCAATGACGTGGAGTTCCTGCCCGAGGCGTTCGAGATCAAGGGCCGGGAGCAGAAGGAAGCCTCCGCGATGCTGCTCGGCCGGACCAGCTACGAGTCGTTCAGCCCGGTGTGGCCCGACATGGAGGACTTCGCCGACTACAAGGTGATGCCGAAGTACGTCGTCTCCACCACCCTCGGCGAGGACGCCCTGGTGTCGAACTGGGGCGAGACCACCATCCTGCGCTCCCTCGACGAGGTGGCCGCGCTGAAGGAGACCGAGGGCGGCCCGATCATCGTCCACGGCAGCGCCTCGCTGAACCACTCGCTCTCCGACGCCGGCCTGATCGACCGTTACCACCTGCTGGTCTTCCCGCTGCTGCTCGGCGCGGGCAAGCGGCTCTTCAGCGCCACCGACAAGGACGCGCAGAAGCTGAAGCTCGTCGAGCACGCGGCGTACGCCAACGGCCTGCAGATGAACGTCTTCGACGTCGTCCGCTGACAGGAGCCCGCCCCCGTCGCCCACAGACCCCCGCATCACGCCGCTGCGCCCTGCCGCCCCCCTGGCAGGGCGCAGCGGCGTTCGGCGATGGCGGGACAGGAAGACCGCCGCTATCCTAACCTTCTAGCTACTGGTTAGAAGGTTAGGGCGAGAGTGTGCACGCACGTGCCAGATCGCATGCGCGTTCAGGCAAGAGCCGGGGTGTCCTGGTACATACCGTGATGCCGGAGGAGCGGACCGCCTCGCTCCCGTACCGGACGATTACACAGGCACAGGGGGCCTTTTACGTGACCATCATGGAGACTCCCAGGCCCACCGAGACGCGCGAGAACGCGCCCACCTCGGCGGAGGACATCCTGGCGCGCGCCCGCGCAGTGGCCCCGCTGCTGCGCGAACGGTCCGCCGAGATCGAGCTCAACCGGCGTCTGCCCGACGACGTCGCCCAGCTGCTCCGCGAGACGGGCGTCTTCCGTACCGGCCTGTCGAAGGACTGGGGCGGGCCGGAGCTCACGTTCGCGCAGCAGACCGAGGTGATCGAGGCGCTCTCCTACGGCGACCCGGCGGTCGGCTGGTGCGGCATGATCGGCATGGACACCTGGATCTACGCCGGCTACCTGGACGAGCCCGTCGTCAAGGAAATGCTGGAGAACCCCGATGCGATAACCGCCGGCCTCATCTTCCCGGCCGGGCGCGCCGAGCGGGTCCCGGGCGGCTACGTCGTCAACGGCCGCTGGCCGTTCGGCAGCGGGATCACGCACGCCGACTGGGTGGTCGGCGGCTGCGTCGTCCACAGCGACGGGAAGCCCGAACCGGGTCCCGACGGGGCGCCGGTGAACTGGCGGCTGATCGTGGCCCGCAGCGAGGACTTCGAGAAGATCGACACGTGGCACACCGTCGGTCTGGCCGGCAGCGGCAGCATGGACTACCAGGCCAACGACCTGTTCGTGCCGGAGGAGCGCTCCTTCTTTTTCGCGAATCCGCACACGTCGGGCCCCTACGCCGCCCCCGACGCCTTCCTGGGCAACGTGCCCGGTGTACCGCTCGGCGTCGCCCGTGCGGCCATCGACCACGTGCGCGAGCTGGCGGCCAACCGGGTCGAGAGGGCCACCGGCCTGGCCTGGAAGGACAGCTACCGGGTACAGATCGCCCTCGGCCAGGCCGAGATGGAGCTGTCCGCGGCCCGCTACGCGGTCTACGGCTCTCTGGACGAACTGTGGGAGCGGCTGGTGTCCGGCGCCGAGCCGACCCCGGAGCAGCAGGTCGCCGCGGCGCTGGCCCGCGTCAACGCCTTCAAGACGGCCCGCTCGATCGTCACCCGGCTCTCCGACCTCGTCGGTACGGGTTCGATCTACCAGACCTCGCCGCTGGGCCGCTGGCTCCGCGATCTGCACACCATGTGCCAGCACATCCTCGCCCAGGAGCAGATCGTGCAGTCGGCGGGCGCCTACCTCCTCGGGGGGACGCCTGAGGCGCCATTCCCCCTCGGACTCAAGGGATAACCGGGAACGGCGAGGTCGGCCGGGACGGCAGGCCGTCGCCTCGGTCGTGTCGCTGACCGGCACGTGACTAGTGAATTGGGACAGGCATGCCTACATCCAGCGAATCAGCAGTCGAAACAGCAGTCGAACCCGAAAGGAAGACCGAAGGAACCGATAACAGCTGGGGATTCCGCCAATGGGGCCTGCTCGTCAGTGTCTGTGCCGCATTCTTCCTGGACGCCCTCGACAACATCATGGTCGGGGTCGCGGTCCCGCCCATCCAGGCCGACCTGGGCATGAGCACGGCGGCCGTGCAGTGGGTCGTCAGCGCCTACGTCCTCGGATTCGGCGGCTTCCTGCTGCTCAGCGGACGCATGGCGGACCTCCTGGGCCGGCGCCGCATGTTCCTGTGGGGTGTCGCCATCTTCGCCGCCGGATCGATGGTCGGCGGGATCACCGATGACGGCCTGGTGGTGATCATCTCCCGGTTCGTCATGGGTGTCGGCGCCGCCTTCAGCGCCCCGGCCAGCCTGTCCATCATCCTCACCCACTTCCCGGCGGGCCCCCAGCGCAACCGCGCGGTCGGCATCTACACCGCCTGCGGCGCGGTCGGCTACTCCACCGGCGTCATCGTCGGCGGCGCGCTCACCGAGATCAACTGGCGCTGGACCTTCCTGCTCCCGGTCGTCGTGGCGGTCTTCACCTTCATCGGCGCCGTGGCCCTGGTGCCCAAGGACGTCAAGACGGACCGGGCCGAGGGCAAGTTCGACGTCGCCGGCGCCTTCACCGTCACCGCCGCGATGCTGATCCTCGTCTACAGCATCGTCGAGGCCCCCAACGTGGGCTGGCTCTCGGCGCAGACGCTGGGGATGTTCGCCGCCACCGTGGTCCTCCTCGCGGCCTTCGTCGCCATCGAACGCCGGGCGGCCCAGCCCCTGCTGCGCCTCGGCCTGCTGCGCAACCGCGCGCTGGTCGGCGCCAGCCTGGTCGCCGCGGCGATCCTCGGCACCTACATGAGCTTCCAGTTCATCGGCGGTCTCTACCTCCAGTCCCTGCGCGACTGGTCCCCGATGCAGATGGCGCTGGCCTTCCTGCCCATCGGTCTGCTCATCGCCACGATCGCACCGCGCGCCGGCAAGCTGATCTCGCGGTTCGGCGTCCAGTGGATGATCTTCGCCGGGTTCGTCGCCTACACCGCCTCGTACCTGCTCTTCCTGCGGATCGACAGCACGTCCTCCTACGTCTGGGTGATCCTGCCCAGCATCGTGCTCATCGGCATCGCCTTCCCCTTCTCCTTCCCCGCCGCCAACGTCCAGGCGACCACCGGCGTGGACGACTCGGAGCAGGGCCTGGCCGCCGGTGTGCTGCAGACGGGCTACCAGGTCGGCGCGGCCGTCGTCCTGGCGATCGTGACCGCCACGATGGCGGCCGAGGGTACGTCCGAAGGCGGGGGCGAGACCCTGGGCAGCTTCCACCAGGGCCTCTACGTGGTCACCGCCATCTCCGCCCTGACCATGGTGCTCACCCTGGTCGCGGCGCTGCGCGCCTCGGCCCGCAAGCGGAAGGCGGGCTCGCCGCAGCACTGACCGCGGCTCCCCGCTCGACCTCCCACAGCCCTCAGGACCCGAGCGGGTCCTGAGGGCTTGCCCATGGGTGAGCCGTCAGGACCAGGCCACCACACAGAAGCAGGCCCTCGCCTGGGGCGAGGACCTGCTTCTGTGTGGTGGCCTGTGGCGGGGCGCTGTCCGTGCGGGTCAGCCGAAAAGGCGGCCCAGCTCCCCGTGGAAGCCCGGGAAGGTCTTGGCCACGCACGACGGGTCGTCCAGGGTGATGCCGGCGGCGCGCAGGCCGAGTACCGAGAAGGACATCGCGATGCGGTGGTCGCGGTGGCAGTCGATCGTCGCCGGGGCGGGGGTGCCCGGGTGGACCGTGATGCGGTCCGGGCCGTCCTCCACGCGGATGCCGAGGGCGCGCAGGTTGCCGGCGACGGCGGCGATGCGGTCGGACTCCTTCAGCCGGGCGTGGGCGATGCCCGTGATGGTGACGGGCGCGTCGGCGAGCGGGACGATCGCGGCCATCGTCATGAAGGTGTCCGAGATATCGCCCATGTCGACCGTGAAACCGCCGCGCAGCGGGCCCGTGCCCGTGACCTCGGTCCAGTCGTCGGTCCTCGTCACCTCCGCCCCGGCGAGCCGCAGCACGTCCACGAACGCCGTGTCGCCCTGCAGGCTGCCGTTGCCCAGGCCCTGGACCCGTACGGTGCGGCCGGTGACGGCCGCCGCCGCGAAGAAGTACGAGGCGGTCGAGGCGTCCGGTTCGATCTCCAGGTCGGCCGGCGCGTACCCGCCGGGGTGCACGGTGATCGCGCCGCCCCGCTCCTCCACGCGCGCGCCGAAGTGCCGCATCAGGGCCAGGGTCATGTCCACGTACGGGCGGCTGACCAGGCGCGGTACGTCCACCGTGAGCGGACCGCCCATCAGCGGGGCGGCCATCAGCAGGCCGGAGAGGTACTGGCTGCTGAGCCCGGAGTCCAGCTCGATCCGGCCGCCGGCGAGGCCGTTCGCGGTCAGGGTGAAGGGCAGGCCCGTACCGCTGGCCTTCGCCCCGAGCCCGGTCAGCGCCTCCAGCAGCGGCCGCAGCGGGCGGGCCCTCAGCTGGTCGGAGCCGTCGAAGGCGATGTCCCCGTACCCGGTGGCCGCGAAGGGCGGCAGGAACCGCGCGGCGGTACCGGCGTCCGCGCACCACACCCGGCCGGGTCCGGCCGGGCCGGTGCCGCGACCGGTGACCTGCCAGACCTCGCCGGAGCCGTCGCCGTATCCGGAGCCGTCGCCGTACCCGTACCCGGCGTCCCCCACATCGCGCACGCCGGTGCCCAGGTCCGTCAGCGCGGCCCGGAAGGCGAGGGTGTCGTCGCTGACCAGCGGCGCGCGCAGGCGGCTGCGGCCGGGGGCGGCGGCCGCCAGGAGCAGCGCCCGGTTGGTGATGCTCTTGGAGCCCGGGATGCGGGCCTCCAGCACGGTGGCGGCGCTCATCGGCCCGCGCTCCTGCGCCGGGCGCGCTCGAAGCTCGCGCGGGCGGCCGCGGCGACCTTGGGCGCCGTCAGGCCGTGCAGTTCGTACAGGGACTGGTACGGGGCGGACGCGCCGAAGGAGTCGATGCCCAGCGAGGTCCCGGCCGCGCCGACCAGGGCGTACCAGCCGAGGCTGGAGCCCGCCTCGACGGAGACCCGGGCGGCCACCTCGGCGGGCAGCACCTCCTCGCGGTACTCCTCCTCCTGCGCCTGGAACCACTCCAGGCAGGGCATCGACACCACTCGGGTGGCCAGGCCCCCGTCCTGCAGGATGCGGCGGGCGTCGAGCGCGATGGGCACTTCGCTGCCGGTGGCGATGAGGATGGCCTCGGGGCGGCCGCCGTCGGCCTCGGCCAGGACGTAGCCGCCGCGGGCCGCGCCGTCGGCGGGGGACAGCCCGCTCTCCTCGGTGCGTTCCAGGACGGGCAGGTTCTGCCGGGACAGGCACAGGCCGGCCGGGCGGTCGTCGTTCTCCAGGATGGTGCGCCAGGCGACGACGGTCTCGTTGGCGTCGGCGGGCCGGACCACGTCCAGGCCGGGGATGGCGCGCAGCGACCAGAGGTGCTCGACCGGCTGGTGGGTGGGGCCGTCCTCGCCGAGCCCGATGGAGTCGTGGGTCCAGACGTAGGTGACGGGCAGCTTCATCATGGCCGCGAGCCGGACGGCGGGGCGCATGTAGTCGGAGAAGACGAGGAAGGTGCCGCCGTAGGGGCGGGTCCCGCCGTGCAGGGCGATGCCGTTGAGGAGGGCGCCCATGGCGTGCTCGCGGATGCCGAAGTGCAGGGTCCGGCCGTACTGGTGGCCGGAGTAGGCCGCGGTCGCCAACTCCTCGGGGATGAAGGAGGGTTCGCCCTTCATCGTGGTGAGGTTGGACTCGGCGAGGTCGGCGGAGCCGCCCCACAGCTCGGGCAGTACGGGGGCCAGCGCGTTCAGCACCTCGCCGGACGCCTTGCGGGTGGCCATCTGGCCGCCCCCGGAGAACACGGGCAGGCTCTCCCGCCAGCCCTCGGGCAGCCGGCGTTCGGAGAGCCTGTCGAAGAGCTCCGCGCGCTCGGGGTTCAGGGCGCGCCAGTCGGCGAGGGTCTTGTCCCACTGGCGGTGGGCCTCGGCGCCGCGGTCGGCGACCCGGCGGGCGTGGGCCAGGACCTCGGCGGGCACCTGGAAGGAGAGCGAGGGGTCGAGGCCCATCGCGGCCTTCGCGGCGGCGGCCTCCTCGGCTCCGAGGGCCGATCCGTGGATGCCCCCGGTGTTGCGCTTCTTCGGCGCGGGCCAGCCGATGATCGTGCGCAGCGATACGAGGGAGGGCCGGTCGGTGGTCTCGCGGGCGATGGTGAGCGCCCGGTGCAGGGCCTGCACGTCCTCGGTGTACCCGCCGGCCTCCCCGCTCGCGGTCCAGTCGACCTCCTGGACGTGCCAGCCGTACGCCCGGTAGCGGGCGAGGGTGTCCTCGGAGTGGGCGATCTGCCGGTCGTCCTCGATGGAGATGCGGTTCTCGTCGTAGAGGACCACGAGGTTGCCCAGGCGCTGGTGGCCGGCGAGCGAGCTGGCCTCGTGCGCGACGCCCTCCTCCAGGTCGCCCTCGGAGGCGATGGCCCAGACGGTGTGGTCGAAGGGGGAGGTGCCGGGGGCGGCTTCCGGGTCGTACAGGCCGCGCTCGCGGCGGGCGGCCATGGCCATGCCCACCGCGTTGGCGAGGCCCTGGCCGAGCGGGCCGGTGGTGGTCTCCACACCCGGGGTGTGCCCGTACTCCGGGTGCGCGGGGGTCAGACTGCCCTCGGTGCGCAGGCCCTTGAGGTCGTCGAGGGTGAGCCCGTAGCCCGAGAGGTAGAGCTGCGTGTACAGGGTGAGGCTGGCGTGGCCGCAGGACAGGACGAAACGGTCGCGGCCGGCCCACCGCGGGTCCCGGGGGTCGTGCCGCAGCAGCTGCTGGAAGAGCAGGTAGGCGGCCGGCGCGAGGCTCATGGCGGTGCCGGGGTGGCCGTGGCCGGCCGCCTCGACGGCGTCCACGGTCAGCGCGCGGGCGACCTCGACGGCCCGGCGGTCGGCGTCCTCCCAGAGCAGGACGGGCGCCTGCGGGGCGATGGCGACGGTCATGACGGGCCTTCCTGTTCGGGGAATTCGAGTACGGGTACGGGTGCGCGTGCGGGTACGAGCGCTCCGGCGGGTACGGGTACGGCGGGCCGGGTCACCGGGCGAGCCGGGCGTACGCGGCGGTCAGCAGGCCCTCGTCCGGGGCGGTGAGCAGGGCGGGACGGCCGATGGCGTCGAGGACGACGAACCGCAGCCGGTTGCCCCGGGTCTTCTTGTCGATGCCCATCGCGTCGCGCAGCGGGGCCCAGGCGCCGGTGTGGCCGGTGGGCAGTCCCGCGGCGGAGAGGAGCGCGCGGTGGCGCTCCGCGTCGGCGGCGGACAGCCGGCCGTCGAGGCGGGCGAGTTCGGCGGCGAAGACCATGCCGGCGGCCACCGCGTGGCCGTGCCGGACCCGGTAGCCGGCGACCCGCTCGATGGCGTGGCCCAGGGTGTGGCCGTAGTTGAGGTGCTCGCGGCGCCCGTCCTCGCGGAAGTCCTCCGTGACGACTTCCGCCTTGACCCGGATGGCGCGCTCCACGAGCTCGCGGGTGTGGGCGGCCCCGGCCGGGTCCTTCTCTACCAGGCGCAGGATCTCCGGGTCGGCGATGAAACCGGCCTTGATCACCTCGGCGAGGCCGCTGACGTGGTCGGCGGGCGGCAGGGTGGCCAGCAGGTCCAGGTCGCACAGCACCCCGGCGGGCGGGTGGAAGGCGCCGACGAGGTTCTTTCCCTGGGGCAGGTTGACGGCCGTCTTCCCGCCGATGGCGGCGTCGACCATGCCGAGCAGCGTGGTCGGCACGAGGACGAGCCGGACGCCGCGCAGCCAGCCGGCGGCCGCGAATCCGGCGAGGTCGGTGGTGGCGCCGCCGCCGACGGCCACGATGGCGTCGGAGCGGGTGAACCCTGCGTCCGCGAGGGCCCGCCACAGGCCCACGACGACGGTCATGTCCTTGGCGGCTTCGCCCTCGGGCACTTCGAGGGAGACCACGATGCGTCCCTCGTCCGTGAGCTCCCGGGCGATCCGGCGGGCCGTGGCCAGCAGGGCGCGCGAGTGCACCACGGCCACCCGCAGCGGTTCCGCGCCCAGCACGCGGCCGGTCTCGCCCGCCTCCCGGGTCAGCCCGTGGCCCACGACGGCCTCGTACGGCCGGTCGCCGCCGATCCGGATCCGGGTGCTCCCGGTCGTCAGGATCGGGGTGCTCATCGGACGGCCAGGTGGTCGAGGTAGCTCCGGTGGTTGCGGGCGGTCTCCACGAGGGAGTCCCCGCCGAACTTCTCCAGCGCGGCGTGCGCGAGGACCAGCGCCGTCATCGCCTCGGCGACGACCGCCGCGGCGGGCACCGCGCAGACGTCGGAGCGCTGGTGGTGGGCGACGGCCGGCTCGCCGGTGGCGACGTCGACGGTGGCCAGGGCGCGGGGCACGGTGGCGATGGGCTTCATGGCGGCGCGCACCCGCAGCGGTTCGCCGGTGGTCATGCCGCCCTCGACCCCGCCGGAGCGGGCGGTGCGGCGGCGGACGGCGCCGTCCTCGCCCCGCTCGATCTCGTCGTGGGCGAGGGAGCCGGGGACCCGGGCGAGGCCGAAGCCGTCGCCGAACTCGACGCCCTTGATGGCCTGGATGCCCATGAGGGCGGCGGCCAGCCGGGAGTCGATGCGCCGGTCGCCGTGAACGTAGCTGCCCAGGCCCGGCGGAAGTCCGTACGCGAGGACCTCGACGACTCCGCCGAGGGTGTCTCCGCTCTCGTGGGCCCGGTCGACCTCGGCGACCATCGCGGCGGAGGCCCGCGGGTCGAGGCAGCGCACCGGGTCGGCGTCGACGCGTTCGGTGTCGCCCGGACCGGGGACCACGCCGTCGGGGGCGGCGGCCGCGCCGAGCGCGACGACATGGCTGACGACGGTGATCCCGTACGCCTGCCGGAGGAAGGCGCGGGCGACCTCGCCGAGGGCTACGCGGGCGGCGGTCTCGCGGGCGCTGGCCCGTTCCAGCACCGGCCGGGCGTCGTCGAACCCGTACTTCTGCATGCCGGCGAGGTCGGCGTGGCCGGGGCGGGGCCGCGAGAGCGGGGCGTTGCGCGCCTGGCCCGCCAGGACCTCCGCGTCCACGCCGTCGGCGGCCATCACCGTCTGCCACTTGGGCCATTCGGTGTTGCCGACCTGGATCGACACCGGTCCGCCCTGGGTGAGGCCGTGGCGGACGCCGCCGAGGAAGGTCACCTCGTCCCGCTCGAAGGCCATCCGGGCGCCCCGGCCGTGGCCGAGGCGGCGCCGGGCCAGGGAGTCGGCGACGGCCTTGGTGGAGACCTCCACCCCGGCGGGCAGGCCTTCCAGGACGGCGGTGAGGGCGGGGCCGTGCGATTCGCCCGCGGTGAGCCATCGCAAAGTACTCAAGGTGATCCTCTGTCGTGGGGCGTGGTGGGAGGTCGGTAGGCGGCCGGTCGGCGGGTCGGCGGCCGGCGGGTCGGATCCCGGCGCGGTCGGACGCCGGCGCGGTCGGACGCCGGCGCGGTCAGACGCCGGCGGTGACCGGCGGGGCCTCGATCGGACCCATGCGCTGGACCCGCCAGCCGGCGCTCATCAGGCGCTGGGCCATGTTCGAGGCGGTGCCGCGGGCGACCATCAGCTCGACCAGGCCGCTCTCGTCACCGGGCGAGTGGTCGATGGTCATGTCCTCGATGTTGACGCCGAGTTCGGCGGCGCTCGCGAGGAGCCGGGCGAGTTCACCGGGCTGGTCCCCGATGAGGACGCGGACCGGGGCGCACGCGGGCACCGGGTGCCCGTGCTTGCCGGGGATGCGGTCGCGGCCGATGATGCCGCGGCCGAGCAGGTCGGCCAGGAACGTGGTGCCCTGGGCGCGTTCGGCCGCGTCGTCGGTGGCGAGGCCGCGCAGGGCGGCCACGGTGACCTGGAGGTCCTCGGCGAGTTCGGTCAGCACGTCGGCGACCGCGGTGGCGTTGGACTCCAGGATGTCGCCCCACAACCGGGGGTCTCCCCCGGCGATCCGGGTCACGTCGCGCAGCCCCTGGCCGGCGAGGCGGCAGGCGTCCTCCGGGAGGTGCTGGAGGCGCGCGGCCATCAGCGAGGCGACGACGTGCGGGGTGTGCGAGACCCGGGCCACGGCCCGGTCGTGCACCTCGCTGTCCATCACGACGGGCACCGCCCCGCACAGGGAGACCATCATGAGCGCCATGTTGAGCGCCTCGCGGCCGGTGTCGGCCGTCGGCGTCAGGACCCAGGAGCGGCCCTCGAAGAGGGTGGCGCAGGCGGCGAGCGGGCCGGAGCGCTCCCGGCCGGCCATGGGGTGTCCGCCGATGAAGGTGACGGGGTCGGCGCCGGCGGCGAGCACCCCGATCTCCGGCCCGCTCTTGACGCTGGCGACGTCGGTGTACGAGCGGGCCAGGGCGCGCTTCTGCTGGGCGGCGAGCACCGCGCCGACCTGGGCCGGCGGAACGGCCAGGACGGCCAGGTCGACCGTGTTCCTCGGGGGGCCGACGGTACCGGCGCCCAGGGAGGCGGCGGTACGGGCGGCCGACTCGTTCTCGTCGATCAGGTGGACGGCCACCCCGCGGCGGGAGAGGGCCAGCGCGATGGAGGTTCCGATGAGTCCCGTCCCCACCACCGCGGCGGAGCGGATCACCTCGGCTCCCCTGCCACGGAGAGGTCTCTGCGCAGGGCGGCCGCGCCGCCCAGGTAGACGTGCTTGATCTCGGGCTTGGACAGCTCCGTCTCGGCGTACGCGAGGATGCGGACCACGCGGGGCAGGGACCCGGCGATGTCCAGTTCCTGTGCGCACATCAACGGCACGTCGGTCACGCCCAGTTCGCGGGCGGCCACCGCCGGGAACTCGCTGACCAGATCCGGGGTCGCCGTGAAGAGCACGCTGACCAGGTCGTCCTGGTCGAGCCCGTTGGCTTCGAGCATCTCCTGGAACAGCGTCCGGACCCCGTCCAGCAGGTGGACCCGCTCGTCGACTTCCAGCTGGATGGCACCGCGCAGGGCACGCACGGACATGGTCTTCTCCCTTTGCTGAGGACGGTACGTCGATCGGTCGCGCGGGATCAGGCGGCGGGTACGGCTTCGCGGCGGGCCGCGCCCTGGGCCGTGCGGTCCCGGTACAGCTCGGCGACCTGGAAGGCCAGGTCGAGGGACTGCTTGCGGTTCAGGCGGGGGTCGCACGCGGACTCGTAGCGCCGCCCGAGGTCGGTGAGGCGGACCTCGGCGCCGCCGCCGACGCACTCGGTGACGTCGTCGCCGGTCAACTCGACGTGGATGCCGCCGGGGTGGGTGCCGAGCGCGCGGTGGACCTCGAAGAAGCCCGCCACCTCGTCGAGCACGTCGTCGAAGTGGCGGGTCTTGTGGCCGCTGGGCGCCGCGAAGGTGTTGCCGTGCATCGGGTCGCAGATCCACGCAGGGCTCGCGCCCTCGGCGGTGACCTTGGCGACGAGCTCGGGCAGGATCTCGCGGACGTTGCGGGCGCCCATGCGGGTGATGAAGGTGAGGCGGCCGGGCTCGCGGTCCGGGTCGAGCTTGTCGATGAGCGCGAGGGCCTCGTCGGCGGAGGTGGTGGGGCCGAGCTTGACGCCGATGGGGTTGCGCACCTGGGAGGCGAACTCGACGTGGGCGCCGTCCAGCTGACGGGTGCGCTCGCCGATCCAGATCATGTGGCCGGAGACGTCGTACAGCTGCCCGAAACGGGCGTCGACGCGGGTGAGCGCGGCCTCGTAGTCCAGGAGCAGCGCCTCGTGGCTGGCGAAGATCTCCGAGGAGTGGACCGCGGCCGGGTCGGCGCCACAGGCGGCGAGGAAGGTGAGGGCGTCGTCGATGTCGCCGGCGAGGCGCTCGTAGCGCTCTCCGACCGGGGAGGCGGCGACGAAGTCGCGGTTCCACTCGTGGACCTGGCGCAGGTCGGCGTAGCCGCCGGTGGTGAAGGCCCGTACGAGGTTCAGGGTGGCGGCGGAGGAGTGGTACATCCGCTTGAGCCGCTCGGGGTCCGGGGTGCGGGACTCGGGGGTGAAGGCGAGGCCGTTGACGGAGTCTCCGCGGTAGACGGGCAGTTCGACGCCGTCACGGACCTCGGTGGACTGGGAGCGGGGCTTGGAGTACTGCCCGGCGATCCGGCCGATCTTCACCACGGGCACGGAGCTCGCGTAGGTGAGGACGGCGGCCATCTGGAGCAGGGTGCGGACCTTGTCGCGGACCTGGTCGGAGCTGACGGCGTCGAAGGTCTCGGCGCAGTCCCCGCCCTGGAGGACGAAGGCCTCGCCCCGGGCGACGTCGGCGAGGCGGTCGCGCAGGCGGTCGCACTCGCCCGCGAAGACCAGGGGCGGGTAGGAGGCGAGGTCGTCGAGCGCGGAGCGCAGGGCGACCGGGTCGGGGTAGGACGGCTGCTGCGCGGCGGGCAGCAGCCGCCAGGAGTCGACGGCGGCCGTGGTGTGCGTGGCGAGGGTCATGGTGGCTGGGACCTCGATCGGTTTCGTTCGGAAAGGGAAGAGGTGTGGCCCTGCCGCCGACCGGAGTGGCGGACCGGGGTGGCGGGGGACCGTGCGGCCGTGCGGCCGCGCGTTCCCCGGGCGGGCGTTCCGTTGCAGGAGCCCGGCTCGCCGGGCTAGACCGGCTCGCGCACCTCGGGCGCCGGTCCGGCGGTCGCGGTGGCGGTGGCGGCCGCGGGCGCCGGGGCGCCGGTCTTCGCACCGGCGGCCCGGGGTTCCTTGGTGAGGCTGAAGGAGAGCAGACCGCCAACGCCGAGGACGGCGATGACGATGCCCATCGGAACCGCGCTGTCCTCGCCGGCGAGGCCGACGAGCGGGACCACGGCCGCGCCGATCAGATGCTGGGACAGGCCCAGCAGCGCGGCGGCCGAGCCGGCCACGTCGCCGTGGTCCTGCAGGGCCAGCGCGAAGGAGTTCGGCAGGACGAGCCCGACGCTGGAGACGACCAGGAACAGCGCGACGAGCAGCGGGGCCGGGCCGGCGTCCGTGAGGACGACGGCGAGCAGCGCGAGGCCGCCGGCCGCGGAGAGGAGCAGACCGGCCGCGAGCAGGGCGCGCGGGCCGGTCCGGTGCACGACGCGGCCGCCGGCCTGCGCGGCGATGACCAGGCCGAGGGCGTTGACCGCGAAGACGGCGCTGTAGCCCTGCGGGGACATCCCGTGGAGGGACTGGAGCACGAAGGTCGAGCCGGAGATGTACGCGAACATCGCGGCGAAGGCGAAGCCGCAGGCCAGGTTGTAGCCGACGAACACCGGGTCGCTGAGCAGCCTGCGGAAGACCGGGCCGGTGGCCTTGAGGCCGCCGCGCACGCGCCGATCGGCGGGGTGCGTCTCCGGCAGGGCGCCGGCGACGCCGAAGAGCATCGCGGCGCCGATGACGGCGAGGGCGATGAAGATGCCCTTCCACGAGGTGACCAGCATGAGCTGGCCGCCGAGGACGGGGGCCAGGATCGGCGCGATGCCGGTGATCAGCATCAGCTTCGCGAAGAACCGGGCCGCGGCGGGCCCGGTGTGCCGGTCGCGCACGACGGCGGAGGCGATGACGATGCCGGTGGCCCCGCCGAGGCCCTGGAGGGCGCGCAGCCCGACCAGCGTCCAGATGTCGGTGGCGAAGGCGCAGAGCAGCGCGGTGACGGAGAACAGCGCGAGACCGGCGATGAGCGGGCGGCGGCGGCCGAGCGCGTCGCTGAGCGGGCCGGCGACGAGCTGGCCGATGCCGAGGCCGAGCAGGCAGGCGGTGAGGCTGAGCTGGGCCGCCGGGGCACTGGTGTGCAGGTCCTCGGCGATCTGCGGCAGCCCCGGCAGGTAGGCGTCGTTGGCCAGCGGGCCGAGGGCGGTGAGCGCGCCGAGGATGACGACGTACCGGGCGAGCCCTGCGCCCTTCGGTGTCGCGGGTGGAGCCATGGTCGGATCCCCTCCGGGGAACGCGGAATCAGTAGGCGACGGTGATGCGGGACCGGATGGCGTCACCGCGCTCCAGTACGTCCGCGAAGGCGACCGCGTAGTCCGCGATGCTGATGCGGCTGTGGCCTTCGGCGTCCACCACGAGCTGGTCACCGCCAACCCGGTAGGTGCCGGTGCGCTCGCCGGGCTCGATCCGGGCGGCCGGGGAGATGAACGTCCAGTCCAGGGTGTCGGCCTGGCGGTAGAGCCCCAGGGCCTCGCTCTGGGCGAGCGCGTTCTGCTTCCAGATGGCAGGGAAGTCCGGGTCGTCGATGACCTTGACTCCCGGGGACACCTCCAGGCTGCCGGCGCCGCCGAGGACCACGACACGGCGTACGCCGCTGCGGGTCAGGCCCTCGATGAGTGCGTTGGCCGCACCGACGATGATCTTGTGGTCGTCGTCGAAGCCCGGCTTGGGACCGACGGCCGAGGCCACCGCGTCGTAGCCCCGCGCGGACAGTTCGGCCACGGTGTCGGCGCTGGTGGCGTCACCGGCGACGACGGTCAGGTCCTCGTGGCTCTTGCCCGCGATCGCGCCGGTGCGGGTGGCGCCGGTGACGGAGTGCCCGCGGGAGAGCAGCTCACCGGCGATGGCGCTGCCGATGTGTCCGCTCGCGCCGAAAAGAAGGATGTTCATGGCGTGCCTCTTCTTTCTGGGTGCTTCTCGCGGGGTGTCGTCGTACGCGAGACGGGTGCGGGCTAGTCCTCTTCCAGGAAGTCGGGCTGCTCGCGGACGATCTCGTCCCAGAGCAGCTGGAAGCTGAACCAGCCCAGCTGCTCGTTGCCGAATCCGTCCCCCGCGGCCACGGCCTGCTCGTGGCTGAAGCTCTTGGGCGTGCCCGCCGCCCGGGCGAGCAGCTGCACCTGGGCGCAGCTGTCGTAGGTGAAGAACCAGTGCACGGCCTCGTCGAGCGATCCGCCGACGGTTATCAGGCCGTGGTGGCGCAGGAGGATCGCGCGGTTGTCGCCGAGCTTCTCGGCGATGTCGCGGCCGAGTTCGGCCGAGACCGAGGGGCCCTCGTACTCCTCGTAGAGGACCTGGCGGTTGTAGAAGGCGGCGGACTCCTGGTCGATGGGGTCCAGCAGCCGGCCCAGGGAGCCCAGCGCGCGGGAGTGCGCGGTGTGGCCGTGGGCGGCCGCCGTGGCACCCGGCTGCATCTCGTGGATGGCCGAGTGGATGACGAAGGCACTGGGGTTGACCCGGTGCTTGCCCTCCACGACGTTGCCGGCGGAGTCGACGCAGATCAGGTCGGCGACGCGGACCAGGTTGAAGGAGACGCCGAAGGGGTTCACCCAGAAGCGGTCCTCGTGCTCCGGGTCGCGGACCGAGATGTGGCCCGAGATGCCCTCGCCGAAGCCGTACTTGCCGAACAGCCGCAGGGCGGCGGCGAGCCGCTGCTTGCGGTGGCGGCGCGTCTCCTCGTGGGTGGTGAAGACCGGCTCGCCGGGGATCGGCAGGCCGGTGTGCGTGTCCGCCAGGTAGGCGGGCCGGTCGGTCTCGGTGACGCTCATGCGCGGGGTCCTCATCTCCGGATCGTTCTCCGGTAGTGGTACGGATACGGGTGCGGGCGGCGGCCGGTCGGTGAGCGGGGCTGGACCGTGAGCAGGGCTAGACCGTGAGCAGGACTTCCTCGTTCTCCCGGCTCGCGGCCGTGACGGTCTCGGCGTGCTGCAGGATCGCGCCGACGATGTCCTGGCTGCGGTCGACCAGCGAGGGGATGCCGAAGGTGAAGAAGAGCGAACCCGCGGCGATGTTGCCGAGCCCGTACAGGCGCGGGTCGGATCTGCCGTTGGTCGTCAGCTGGCTGGTCGGACGGGCTATGTGCAGGCCGCCGTGGGGGTGCCGGCTGGCGACGCGGCTGCGCATGAGCGAGGTGACCAGGGGCGCGGCGCTGGTGGGGATGCGCCCCTCGGAGGCGTTCACGGCACTGACGACGCGGTCGGCCGTGAAGTTGTGGCCCTCGGCGGTGACGACGTCGAACCCCGCCTCGGGGTTCGGGGTGATGTTCTGCAGTCCGGCGACGATGTCGAGCTTGCCCGCCTCGACGAGTTCGAGGAGGACTCCGGCGCTGCCCGGCGGCATGGGGCAGCACAGGCTCATGATCGTGCGGTAGTGGGCGCGCAGCAGCTGGACCTTGTCCTGCTCGCGCAGCATCGGCCAGACGTCGGGCCCGGTCTCCGGGACGGCGCGCTGCAGGATGCGCAGGCCCATGTGGGGGGAGTCGACCTCTTCGATCTGCCGGCGCAGCCGGTCGACCGGGTTCTCCAGGTCGACCCGGATGATCTCCTCGACGGTCGCGTCGAGGTCGGCGCCGATGTCGCGGAACTCGGCCCGCATGACGGTGGCGATGTCCTCGAGGGTGACCTCGGGGTGGGTCGTGGCCAGCGCCTCCATCCGGTGCGGGGTGAAGTGGCGCAGCTCGAAGGGGACCGCCTTCTGCCGCACACCGGGCAGGACGCCGCGGCGGGACATCAGGCTGATGCGGCCCTGGTGGCCCTGGGCGGCCAGGGACAGGATGATGTCGATGGCGGTCAGGCCGCTGCCGATGACGGCGACGTGGTCGTTCTCGCCGACGTCCGCCAGCTTGTTGACGATCGGGTACGGGTCCCCGACGAAGCCCTCGGTGCCGGACAGTCCGTAGACGTCCTTGGGGCTGTCGCCGCCGACGCACAGGATGGCGTAGTCGAAGGCGCGGGCGCGGCCGCTGCCGGTGCGCAGCAGTACCCGGTTGGCGGCCCGGCTGGCGGAGGTGACGCCCTCGCCGACGAGGTCGACGCGCCAGCCCTGGCGGCGCAGTTCGCCGAGCGCGGCGTACGCGGTCTGCTCCAGGTACTCGCCGTAGACGGTGCGGGGCGCGAAGCGGCTCCCGGACCACCGGTCGACTCCGGTGCGGACGCCGACGACCTTGTCCCGTGTCTCCAGCCAGTTCTCGAAGTGCTGGAGGTCGCCGGCGCGCACGGACATGTCGTCGGGCGTCGCGTTGACCTTGAGGGTCTCGGTGTCCACCTGGTAGGCGCGGCCGCGCCACAGGTGCGGTGACGGTTCGAAGACCGTGAGGCTGCCTGGTTCGCTCTCTGTTCGGGACAACGCGTCGATCAAGCAGACTGCAGCCGCGCCTCCTCCGACGATACCGATCGAGAATCCACGGGACATGTGTCAGTCACCTATCAATTCGTGGAAGGCGCTGGGTCGTCGTGCGCCGGCCTTGCTGTCCGTGATCACGGGGCCCTCCTCGCCTACTCCGGGGATTCGGTGGAAGCCGCCGGCCCGCCCCCGGTGCGGAGGGGGTGAAGCCGGTCGGCCGATGGGGTGGGGCACTCCGGCTCAGGTGGCGGAGTTCTTGCGGTCACGCATCGAGACGGCCCCGGCGTCTCGGCGGTGTCTTCGCCCGCACGTCACACCTGTTCCAGTTCGAACCTGTGGAATCCGCCCTGAAGGAAGATCAGGGGGGTCTGGGCCTCACGGGCCCCCATGGCGAGGACTTCGCCGATGACCATGACGTGGTCGCCCGCCACCACGTGGTCGCGGAGGCTGCACTCCATCCAGGCCGCCGCGTCGAACAGCAGCGTCCCGGTGGCCTCGCCCGGGACCCCGGCCACCTCGGTGAGCGCCCGGTCGCGCTCGGGCCGCCGGCGTGCGAACGCGCGGGCGGTGGACTCGCCCTCGGCGCCGAGGATCGAGATCCCGACGACGCCGGTGCGCATCAGCTCCGTGAAGAACTCCGAGTCGTGACGGAAGCTCAGGGAAACCAGCGGCGGCTCCAGTGAGACGGAGGTGAGTGAGTTGACGGTGATCGCATTGTGGGTGCGTACGCCGTCTTTCTCGGTGTACGTGCTGACGATGCAGACCCCGGTGGCGAAGGAGCGCATCACATCGCGCAGGTCGTGGTTCATGCCGGGCCTCTCTGCTGGGCGCGGACGGGTGTGCTCGGCGCCTGGGCCGACGGCACCCGTCCGTACGCGGGCTGACTGGTCAGTTCTCTTGGGCCCAGCGGCCGCGGGTCCAGCCGTCGAGGTCGTAGTCGTCCATGGCTTTCTGGACGAGGTCGCCGTAGGTGTCGAGCAGACCGGCGTCGCGTGACCAGTTGAGGGTGTCGAGGCGCACCTGGTCGGGGCGGTCGGCGGAGTTGAGGTCGTACAGCTCGTGGCGGGCGCCGAACTCGGTGCCGATCGCGTCCCAGGCCAGCTTGAAGAGCTTGGTGCGCTCCTCGGCGGTGGCGCCCGTGCCGCGGTAGTAGCGGTCGAGCAGCGGGCGCAGCTCGGGGTTCTGGAGGTCCTTGCCGCTGGAGGGGGTCATCAGCAGCGCGCCCGCGAGGTGCTCCTCGAAGAAGCGGTGCGTGCGCTCCCAGCCGAGCGGGGCGAGCGCCCGGTAGCCGGCGGCGTAGTCCATGCGCGGCAGGACCGTGCCGGCCGGGCCGTACTCCGGGTCCAGGGCCATGGCAGTGGTGACGGCCCAGGTCTGGTGGCGCCAGGCGAGCAGCTCGCCGAGGCCGGCCCGGACGTCGCGCAAGCCGTCCGTGCCGTTGATGCGCGTGCCCCGGTCGAGGATGCCCGCCATGAACTGGAGCTTGACCGACCTGCGGATCGCGCCCTGGAAGAAGCCGCGGGAGAGCAGGTCGGAGCGCGGGAAGCACGGGTGGATCTTCTCGGTGTCCCGGTGGATGAGGACGCTCTCCCACGGGATGAACACCTTGTCGAAGACCAGCACCGCGTCGTTCTCGTCGAACCGGCTGGAGAGCGGGTTGTCGAACGGGCTGGTGGCCTTGGACTCGTAAGAGGTGCGGCAGACGATCTTCATGCCGGGGGTGTTGAGCGGGGCCATGAAGGCCAGCGCCATGTCGTCGGCCTTGCCGGCGTCCGGGTCGGACGGGTGGCTCTGGCCGACGAAGGCGACGTTGGCCAGCGCCGAGGCGGTGGCCATGAGCTTGGCCCCCTCGACGACGATGCCGTCCACCCGCTCCTCGACGACCTTCAGGTGGACGTCGCGGATCTCGTGTGACGCCCTGGTGCGGTCGGCGGGCGGGTTGACGATCGCGTGGCTGACCGAGAGACCCTGGCGAGCGTACTTCTCGTACCAGGCCCGGGCGTTGTCGCCGAACGGCTCGTAGAAGTCGTGGGTGACCGCGAGGCCGGCCATGAACGACGCGTTGTAGTCGGGGGTGCGGTTCATGAAGCCGTAGCCCAGGCGGGCCCAGTGCTCGATGGCGTCACGTGCCTTGAGGAGTTCCTCGGGCGAGTGCGCCGGGGTGAAGAAGCGGTGGACGCGGTAGCCCGTGTACCGGTCGACCGTGGTCATCAGGTCCTTGGTGTCCGGGTGGTGGAGTGCGTCGTAGAGGTGCGCGATCGACCTCGCGGCGTTGGCGAAGGCCGGGTGCGTCGTCACGTCCTTCACGATCTCGCCGTCCACGAAGACCTGGCGACCGTCACGCAGGCTCTCCAGGTAGGAGTCGCCCGTCATGAGGTCGTTCGGCGCCTCGTCGGCCGACTGATCCACTGTCGGGACCTGACCCATTTCGGTCTCCTCTCCAGGTGCTGCAAGCGACCGCTGCCGGGCGCACAGTTCGATTGATCCGAGCGTAGGTTCGGACGCCCATCCGCTCTTGCGGGGCCGCGCACGAACAATTGCCCATCCACGCCAAACCTGGCGCCATCACGTTTCCGGACGGCACGTCAACAGCTAGGAGGAGAAACTCGGTTGACATTACGGAGAAGGGGCGGCCAGGCGTCTGGATATGACGGAATAATGAATTCCGAATGCCCGGGCATAACTACGGCCCGACCTCGATCCAGGTGATTTGGATACGCGGTCGGGCCGAATGGAAAAGCAAAAAGACGTCCGGGCGGCCGGTCAGGCGGCGGGACGGGTGCGGCCGGCGGAGGCCGCGTCGATGCAGGCGGCCTCGGCGATCAGGATGATCTTCTCGACGTGTGGCAGCAGTCGCATGCCCGCCTCGGTGAGCTCGACACGGCCGCCGGCGCGATGGAACAGCTCGGCCCCGATGTAGTCCTCGAGGTTCTTGATGTGGGCGGTGACGCTGGGTTGCGAGTAGTGAAGGTTTCGGGCGGCGCGGGTGAAGCTCATCTCGGCGGCCACTTCACGGAACGAGCGTAACTGCTGGAACTGCACGGCAGGGGCTCCCTTCTACGAGGCTCAAAGCCCCGGAGATGAGAAACATACCACGGTGCAGGTATAAACACAGTAGAGGGAACCGCCGTTCACACCCCCGTACGGAAGCCGACATACCTGTGGCCATGCCCGCAGGGAGGGCATGGCCACAGGTCAGCCGCTGCTTCGTCCTGACAGCGGGTCGTGCGGAGCGGACTAGTCGGACATCTCCATGGGCGAGAGGAGGTCCCGGGCGATCTGCGGGAGCAGCCGGTCGATCAGGACGCCCGTGCGGGCGGATCCGTCGGCCGCGCGCGGGATCGCGTCGACGGCCACCGCGTGCGAGAGCACCCACGGCATGCGCCGCTCGCAGGCGGCCAGCGCCGCCTGGCGCCCGCCGGCCTCCTGGTCCTCCTCCGGGAGCGGTACGAAGGCCACCACCAGCGTCTCGCCCACCTCGGGCAGCCGGGTGCGCATCACCGCCACGTCCTGGACGCAGGGCAGGTCGAGGAGTTCGAGTTCGAGTGCGAAGAAGGCCGTCTCGAAGTCCTCCACCAGCAGCTCGTCGTACGGCTGGTCGTCGAAGGAGGGCAGGTTCACGCGGACATCTCCTGTTGCATCGACTGCTCAAGCTGCAGGTTCAGAGTGATGATGGGCAGCACCGCGTCGAGCAGGTCCCCGGTGCGGATCCGGCCCGTCGGGCTGTACGGGATGGTGTCGACCGCGATGACGTGCGCGGGCAGCGACGGCACCCGGCGGGCACAGGCCGCGCTGAGCGACTTGTACCCGGTGGCCTCGCGGTCGACCGCCACGGCGATGAAGGGGACCACGATCGCGTCGCCCAGCACCGCGTTGCTGACCCGCATGACGGCGGTGTCACGCAGGCAGGGCAGGTTGAGCAGGTCCGACTCCAGCCGGAACAGCTCGGTGTCGACCGCCGAATCGCGGACCACCACGGCCACTTCGGCGACCCGCCCGGTGATCAGCAGCCGGCCGGTCTCGTCCACGTACCCGGACTCGTCGGTGACGAGGAAGCGCTCGGTGCCCCAGCCGAGGTCCAGCTCGGCGATCCGGGTCTCGCCGTCCAGGTAGCCGTCCATGACCTGGTGGCCCGCGTAGGCGAGGCGGCCGCTCTCGCCCTGCGCCGCCGGCTGCCCGTCCTCGCCGAGGACGGCGACGGTGGTGCCGAGCGTGGTGTGGCCCGAGCGCGGCGGCGAGACCAGCAGCTCCTCGGGGCCCATGACGGCGGTCAGGCCGGTCTCCGGGCTGCCGAGCGCGGTGTGCAGCACCGGGCCGAGCCGCTCCCAGGCCGTGTTGACGGTCCATCGGCCCAGGTGGGTGCCAGGGGTGAGGAGGAACCGCAGGTGGCGGGTGCGCGGCGAGGGCTCGGCGGTCTCCGGGAGTCCGAGCAGGCCGTGCAGGGCGGAGGGGGTGATCACGCCGGTGCTGACGCGCTCGGCGACGAGCAGGGCGGCCAGGGTCTCGGGGCCGGCCCCGTCCGCGAGGACGACGGTGGCGCCGATGCCGAGCATCGTGCGGGTCAGGGCAAGGGCCGTGGACTCGGTCGGCGGGGCGGAGGCCAGGTGGACGTCGTCCCGGCTGAGCCCGAACTCGTCGACGAGGTCGACCAGGTGGCGGCCCTCGGAGGGGGTGCGGCGCACGGCGATCCGGGAGGGGCCCTCACTGCGCGCGCTGACCGCGAAGGACTCGTACGGCCGGGGCGCCGGCAGGGTGCGCAGGGGTTCGGCCGAGGTCAGCAGGTCGAAGTTGAGCGCCTGGTGCTTGCCGGGGGCCGCCGGTGCGCCGGGAGCCGTGATCCCGTCCAGGAGGACGTGCACGGCCTTCGGGCCGCCGGGCCAGACGAGCCGGTCGAGGGTGGCGCGGTGCTCCGAGGAAACGAAGACCACGGAGGGCTCCAGCCAGGAGAACACCTGGCCCAGGTCGTCCGTGCCGCTCTCCGGGTCGAGTCCCGTGCAGGAGACGCCGAGCGTGGCGCAGGCGCTCATCGCGACGGCGAGCCGCCAGCTGTTCCCGGCGAGGAAGACCGCGCGGACCGGACCCTCCTGCGGCAGGTGCTCGGTGAGTCCGGCCGCCGTCCGCTCCACGGTCTCGGCGAACTGGCCCCAGGTCAGCCGTACCCGGCCGTCGACCAAGGCATCCCGCGTCACGCCGCCCGCCGCGTGCCGGCGGATGTCATCGAGCTTGATCATGTGGCTTCTCCGTGGTCGGTCAAGAGCCTCGTTTGTCGTAGGTGGCTCGGGGCCGAGCTCATGGAAACAAACCTGCATGAAGGTAGGCAACCGTCCATCGGAAGATCTGATGTCGGCACCCGGAGCACCGGATCGGTTGCGGAAAACCCTCCGCCGGACGTCCAAGACGCCCGGCGGAGGGGAAGGGGGAGAGCGCGGGGTCCGGCAGGACGCACCGGCCGCGGGAGGTGCTAGGCCGGCAGTTCGGCCGACTCGACGAGTTCGGCCTGGGCCCGCTCCCGCAGGTGCCTCTCCAGATCGGCGACGACCCGCTCGGCGCGGCCCGGAGCCATGTCCAGTTCGGCCAGCACCGTCGGCAGCGCGATGATCGGCATGATGTGCCGGAGCATCACGGACACCCGTACTTCCAGGTCCTCCCAGTCGGCCATCACCTCCGAGAGCACCTGCAGTCCGGTGAAGGAGCCGACGATGAGGTTGGCGACCGCGTCCAGGTCCACGTGCGCGTGGAGTTCGCCGCATTCCCGGGCCTGCCCCAGGGCGAATCGGTTGTGGTCGATCCAGTCCTGGTAGGGCCGCAGGCGGTGCGCGTGATCGCTGCCGCGCTCCAGCGAGAGCCTCAGGCTGCCCTGCACGATCGGATCGCTGCGGATCTGAACGGCGAAGAGCATGCCCTTGTCGATCAGCTCCTGCAGGCGGGTGCTCCGCGGTACGAGCGGGAAGCCGACCGTGTCGATCTGGCTGGCCAGGACGGCCTGGGCCAGCTCTTCCTTGCCCTTGAAGTAGTAGTAGAAAGCGCCCTTGGTCAGGCCGAGCCGTTGATAGACGTCCGCGATCGTGGCCCCGTTGAAGCCCTTCTCCGCGAACACGGCGCCGGCGGCCTCGACGATGAGTTGCCGGGTGCGCCGAGAAGCCTCCCTCTGAGACACCCTCGCTCCTTCCACGATGCTGGCGGCCACTGATGCACCTCCTCGGGGGTATGAGCATGTCACCGAAAACAGCCGTTGCAAATTATACCAGGCAGCACGTATCTTGCGGCAGACCGAGACGTACCACGCGTGGCTCGAATCGGCCTCGAAGTCCGGGAGGGGAATTCATGTTAATAACGTCTTATGCGAGCGAAAACACCCAAAGACCATCGGTCGGGGTCTCAGATGCAAGGCCTCCGGCCGTACCCAGCTGGCTTGTGCACCGACCTGACACCTCAGAAGTGTTCCTCTCGACCTGGGAACGCACCGCGCCCGACCGATTCAGCGTTGGCCTGCGTTGGCCTGAAAACCACCCGTTCCATACCGCGCTCCACGGTTTCCGTTCTCCCACCGTCATCGCGGAGGCCATCCGCCAGGCGGGCATCCTGCTCTCCCACGCCGAATACGGCGTCCCCCTCGGGTACCAGTTCCTGATGTCCGACCTCCAGTACCGGGTCGATCCCGAACTCCTGGCAGCGGACTGCGACTCCCCCGTCCGCATCGAGGTCGCCTGTACGGACGTCAACCGCCGCGGCACCCGCTTCTCCGGCATGGTCTGCCACATGACCGTGGTGCGGGGAGACCGGGTCATCGCGACCGGCGGCGGCCGCCTGACCTGCACCTCTCCCGGCGCCTACCGCCGGATGCGGGGTGAGTACGCGGACGCCCGGCCCATCCTGCCCGTGCCGGAACCGGTCCCCTGCGCCCTCGTGCTGCGGACCGACCCGAGCCATGTCCTGCTGGCTCCCACCAGGGATCCCCGGTGCTGGACCCTGCGGCCGCACACCACGAGCAAAACGCTGTTCGCGCACGAAAACGATCATGTACCCGGCATGGTCCTCCTGGAGGCCACCCACCAGGCCGCCTTCGCCGTCGCGGAGGCCACCCGGCTGTACCCCACCTCGCTCCGCCTCACCTTCGAACGGTACGTGGAGTTCCATTCCCCCTGTCTGGTCCAGGCGCAGCCGGTGACCCGGAACCGGGACGACACCCTCTCCCTGAGCGTGACCGGCCATCAGAGCGGCCAGCGGGTCTTCTCCGCCCTGCTGGAAGCAATTGACGTTTCCGCCTGATCTCCTCCCTTTCCAACGTGACGGCCGGCGGTTTCCTGCGATCCGCTGGTTGAGACCCCTCTGTGCAAAGTGGCGTGAAGGACGTTGGCGTGCCAGCCTGTGGCGTCACCCGACTCACCGTCACCACGCAGTTGTTGGAGGGATACTCCTGTGAGCAGGCAGTGCCCGTTCGTCATCGATCCGCTCGGCCAGGACATTCACAGGGAGATCAAGGAAATACGCTCCCGTGGCCGGGCCGTGCGGATCGTGCTCCCCGGTGGAGTGGAGGCGTGGTCCGTCACGGATCACGCACTCGTGAAACGCCTGCTCACCGATCCCCGCGTGTCGAAGGACGCCTACCGGCACTGGCCGGCGTGGATCGACGGAGAGGTCGACCGGGAGTGGCCGCTGGCCATTTGGGTCTCGGTGCAGAACATGGTCACCGCCTACGGCGAGGAGCACGCCCGCCTGCGCAAGCCGGTGGCGGGGGAGTTCACCATGCGGCGTGTGGCAGCCCTGCGGCCCCGGGTGGAGGAGATGGCCGCCGGGCTGCTCGACCGCTTGGAACAGGTCCCGGCGGGACGGCCCGTGGACCTCCGCAAGGAATTCGCCCACGTACTGCCGCACGCCGTCGTCTGCGAGCTTTTCGGAATTCCACATTCCGTACGTGATCCCCTGCAGAAGATCATCGACGGTTTCTTCGCCACCTCGATAAGCCCCGAGGACGCGATGGCGAATGGCACAGCCATGTACGAGATCCTGAACGAAGTCGTGGCGCACAAGAGGGAAAATCCCGCCGCCGACCTGACGTCGGGCCTTGTCGCCGCACGCGACTCGGGCACGGCGGACATGAGCGAGAAGGAACTCCTCGACAATCTCATCCTCCTCTTCACCGCCGGCTACGAGACGACGGTGAACCTCATCGACAACGCGGTCGTCTCCCTGCTCACGCACCCCGGCCAGCTCGCGCTCGTACGGGACGGCAAGGCCTCGTGGGAGGACGTGATCGACGAATCCCTGCGCGTGGACCCGCCCGGAGCGCACAGTCTCCTGCGCTACGCCGTCGAGACGATCGAGATCGACGACGACATACGGATCCCGCAGGGCGACCCGATCGTCATCTGCTTCGCCGGTTCCGGCCGCGACCCCCTCCACCACGGAGCCGATGCGGACCTCTTCGACATCACCCGCGACACCCGCGCCGATCACGTGTCGTTCGGGTACGGAGCCCACCACTGCCTCGGCGTGAACCTGGCCCGGATGGAGGTCACCGTCGCGCTGTCGGCCCTCTTCGAACGGTTCCCCGACATCACCCTGGCCGTGCCGGCCGATGAACTCCGGCCGAAGTCCTCGTTCGTCTCGAACGGCCACCGCACGGTTCCCGTGATCCTGGGCCGGTCCGTCCCGCGCAGAGGGTCTATTTCCGGCCAATAGCGCCCCAGCATCCACCGTCATACGCGTCGATAAAATCGCCGCCATGCAGATATCCGAAAGACCCCGGGTGGTCGTCCTGACAGGAGCCACCGGTTTCATCGGCTCCGCCGCACTGGACGCCCTGGCCCGCCGCCCCGACGTCCGGGTACGGGCGCTCGTCCGCACCCCCGGCGCCGCGCGCGAAGGCGTGGAGTGGGTACGTGCGGACCTGGGCGACCCCGGCTCGCTGCGCGGGGTCTGCGAGGGCGCATCCGCGCTGGTGAACCTGGCCTCCTACATCGGGCCGGACGAGGACCGCTGCCACGCGGTCAACGTCCGGGGCAGCGCGTCCCTCCTCGCGGAGGCCGCGCGGGCGGGGGTGCGGCGCATCGTCCACCTGTCCACGGCCGGGGTCTACGGGAACGTCCCGCACCGCGGGATCGAGGTCGACGAGGTCGCCCCGGACCCGGTGTCCGCCGCGAGCCGCACCCGGCTGGCGGCGGAGGCCCCGGTCCTGGCCGCCGGCGGGACGGTCCTGCGGCCGGGTCTGGTGCTGGGCGCCGGTGACCGCTGGGTGGTCCCGGCCCTGGCCGAACTGGTCGACCGGGTGCCGGCCCGCTGGGACGGCGGCGGCGCGCTCCTGTCCGTGATCGACGTCGGCGAACTGGCCCGCCTGATCGACGCCCTCGCCACGGCCCCGGATCCCCTCGGGGGCGGGATCCACCACGCGAGCCACCCCACCCCGGTGACGTCCGCGGGCCTCATGTCGGCCCTGGCGGCCGAGGGAATCCTGCCGGCGGTGGCGGAGGACTGGTCCTGGAACCGCTGCCTGGAGGAATTCCGGTCCCGCCCGGGCCGGGTGACGGAACGCCAGTTCTCCCTTCTGGCCCGGGACTACCACCAGCGCGCCGAGCCCGTCTGGCACGCGACCCGCCTCGACCCCACCCCCGCCCCGCTCAGCCTGCTCCCCGCCGCTGCCCCCTGGTACCGCGCCCACCTGGCCCGCGCCTGAGGAATCCCGCCCCGGGCGGCCGGACGATCGCAGCCGAGAGGCGACGGGTCACGTGGCCGACAGGCGCGCGCATTGGCGGCAGGCGCGGGCCGAGGCCGCCACCACCGCGTGGGACGCGGCTGCGAGCGCGCCGGCGAACGCGAGCAGCGGCCAGTCCGTGGCCAGGAACGAGGCGGTGGCGAGCGCGAGCGTCGCGACTGCCATGGCCGCGCTGGCGGTGGTACCGGTCCACGCGACCGCGAGGGGCAGCCGGTGCGGAGTGGGCAGCCGGCGGGCGAGGGAGCCGGTGGTGGCCAGCGCCGCTGCGGCGAGAAGTGCGGCTACGCCGGCGACACCGGCGAGATGAACGGCCAGCAGCTGGGCCGTGCGCGGCAACTGCCAGGACTGGTCGTGGTCGGTGGTCCAGGCCAGGTACCAGCAGGCGATCAGGAAGGGCGCGGTGAGAGCGACGGCCCGGGCGGTGTGCCGGGCCTGGGCAATGCTCAGTTCCCGCTGGCAGCTCGGCACCAGCTCGTCAAGGGTCCCGAACTCTCGCAGTGCTTGCCCGGCGGCCTGCCGGTAGGCCAGTCCTTCGCGCGTGTGCGCCGATACGGTGTCCGCCAGACCACCGCGTATCTCCTCGATCATCCGGGCTTTGATGTGGACCGGACCGTGGAGGGCGGCTGTCAGGGCCGCGACGTAATCCTCGATGGGGTCGGCCTGCCGACCGGCGGCGCTCACGTGGCCAGCCCGGGCGGTGCGGCGGGGTTGAGGACCGAGCCGATCGCCGTGGTGAACTCGCTCCACGCGGTGCGCTCGCCGGCCAGGGTGTGCCGTCCGGCGTCGGTGAGTTCGTAGCATCGGCGCCGCCGTTCGCCGGTGAACTGCCAGCTGCCGCTCAGCAGGCCGAGCCGCTCCAGTCGGTTCAAGGCCGGGTAGATCGTGCCCGTGCGCAGCTCGACCGCACCCCCGCTGCGGTGTTGGACCGCGGCGATGATCGCGTAGCCGTGCAGCGGGCCGGGCTCCAGCACGGCCAGCAACAGTCCGTCCAGGTGCCCTCGCACCGCGTCTGCCCTCATGAGTAGGCAGCCTACCCAAAGTTGCTGTAGGCAGGGTATGTATTGGCAGCCAACACATTCGCGCTTCACCCTGGAGGAAGTCCGCCGTGACCAAGGTGCTGTTGTCCCTGCACGTCCTCGCGGCGATCCTGGCCGTCGGATCGATCACCGTCGCCGCGTCCATGTTTCCCCGCTACGCGCTGCAGGCATCCGGTGGCCAGGACACGGACGGCCGAGCCGCCGCGATCGCGGCACTCCTGCACCGGATATGCCGCGGCTACGCCGCCGCCGGACTCGCCGTGCCGGTCCTAGGGCTCGCCACCGGCGCCCTGCTCGGCGTCCTCACCGACGCCTGGCTGATCGCGTCACTCGCATTGACCCTGATCGCCGCGGCCATCCTCGCCCTGGCCGTCCTACCCGGCCAACAACGCCTGCTCACGCTGACCCAGCACTCACCCACCCAGCACTCACCCACCCAGCACTCGCCCACCCAGGACTCGCCCACCCGGGATGACCCTCACTCCGCGGCGACCCGGCTGACCATGCTCACCGGCGTCTTCAACGTCCTCTGGGCGATCGTGGTCATCCTGATGATCGTCCGCCCCGGCTCCACCACGGGAGCGTGATCCGACGTGACGGACGACGCGTCCGGCGAACTGCCGCTCCCCCGTACCGATGTAGCGCTGAGCGCGATGCGCTTCGTGAAGGGCATCGAGGACCCGGCGATCTTCAACCACAGCATGCGCAGCTATCTCCACGGGCGCGTCCTAGGAGAGCAACAAAGCCTGCGACCCGGCCACGACGATGACGACGAACTGCCGTCCCTGGGTTGCCTCCTGCACGATGCCGGGCTCAGCCCCGAGGGAGAGGGTCGAGGTCGTATGGGATGCGATCGCCATGCGCAAGCGTCCCGAGATCGCGTTGGTGACGGTCGGCGCCGGGTTCGACCTCGGCCCTGAGGGGCCGAACCCCCTGCCGCCCGGGTACGCCGACCGCCTCCACGCCGCGCTGCCCAGAGAACCGATCACCCTTGCCGACGACTGCCCACAGGCCGGCCCTTACCAGCACCCCACCCCTGGGCGCAGCCCCAACCCGGGGTGGCGCAGCCCCAACCCCAACCCGGGGCCGAAGCCCCAACCCCAACCCGGGGTGGCGCAGCCCCGACCCGAACCCGGGGTGGCGCAGCCCCGACCCGAACCCGGGGCCGCAGCCCCGACCCGAACCCGGGGCCGCAGCCCCGACCCGAACCCGGGGGCGCAGCCCCGACCCGAACTCGGGGGCGCAGCCCCGAACGGGGCCCGGGGCACAGCCCCGGTTTCGGGAAGGGGCGGGGTGGGGGAACGGCCCCGCAGGGCCCCGCCCAGGCCCGGCCCCGCCCGGCGCCCGCCCACCCGCCCGGACACCACCCCGCGGGAACCGGATCCCCTCCCCCGACGTCGTCGTACCAGCCACCGCACCGCACATCGCACACCGCACACCCGAACGGAACAGGCAGGAACGGCCCATGACCCAGGCGAACT
>NZ_JBWJVM010000022.1:0-103606 GCF_056428985.1 Streptomyces sp. CA189
CCGGGGTCCGGGGCGGAGCCCCGAGGGGTCCGGGCGCAGCCCGGCACCCCTCCAGCCCGTCCGGCGTTTGAGGACCGGGGTCCGGGCAGCGCCGGGGCACACACCCCAGCCCCGCCGGCGTTTGAGGCGCGGGTCCGGGCAGCGCCCGGGGAACGGTGGAAGGGCGGGTCGGGGACAGCCCCGCGCAGCGGCAAGGGGCGCAGCGGCGCACCCGCCACCGCGGCGGGCCCCCACACCCGGCCAGGGGCTACGCACGGCCCCGGAACCGCCGCCGCTCCCCCGGCCCCCCGGGCTCCGCGTCGGCGAGCCGGACCACCGCCGTGTCCCGCCCCGCGACCACCGGCTTCGCCGACCGCGCCGCCTTCGCCTTGTACTGCGCCGCATCCGCCAGCCGGAACAACCGCCGCGAGGATTTCACCGGCCCGATCGGATCCCCCGTAGAGGCGACCCCGCAGGCGACCCCCTCCCCGAGCTCCAGCTCGGCGGCCCGCAGGCAGACCTCCTCGGTGACCCGTACCACCTCGTCCGCCGAAGGCCCCACGCTGACCAGGCAGAACTCGTCCCCGCCCAGCCGCGCGACCAGCGCACCCGGCAGCATCGCCCCGCACAGGCTGAGCACGGAGCCGAACCGTTCCAGCAGCCGATCGCCCATCGCGTGGCCCAGGGTGTCGTTGACCTTCTTGAGGCCGTTCAGGTCGCAGACGACCAGACTCACCACGGTCTCGGCCCCGCTGCGCCGGTGCTCCTCCAGCGCCTCGTCGAGCCGCATGTCCACGGCCCTCCGGTTGGCCAGCCCGGTCAGCGGGTCGGTGAAGGCGAGCCGCCGGGCCTCCTCCAGCCGGTCGCTCTGCGCCAGCCCGGCCGCGATCACCGCCGCGAGGACGGTCGCGAACTCCGCGTCGTCCTCGTCGAAGTCCGCCATGCCCTCGTCCCGGGCCACGTACAGCTCGCCCCAGGCCCGCCCGCTCAGCACGATCGGGGCGACCACGCACGTACCGCGGCCGCGCCGCCGCAGTGCCTCGCCCCTGCGTCCCGGCCGGTCCCCGACCGCGCTGTCCACCCAGGCGTGGGGGCCGCCCCCGCCGACCCACCGCTCGTGCAGGAACTCCGTGATCTCGGGGAAGTCGTGCACGGGGTACGACTCGTCCTCGGGGAACTCCTCCTCCCCGGCCCTGCACTCCCCCTCGTTCACGAGCACCCGCAGGCGCCCCCGCTCCCGCTCCCACGCGGAGATCGCGGCGAACGATCCGTCCATCGCCAGCCTCGCCCCGCGCGCGGCGGCCCGCACACTGTCCCGCGGCGCGCACGCGGCCGCCATGGCCTGCGCGAGGCCCACAACGGCTCGGAGCCGCCCATCAACACCCATCACCCCAGGTTAGGGAGTTTTGTCCGATTTAGTGACAATTGGCGCGACATTCGGTGGCACCAAGATCACACCCGGTGACATCGGGGCACATCGAGCCGGGCCGAGCCGGGCCGGGCCGGGTCACACGCCGGGCCACTCCGGCTTCCGCTTCTCGTTGAACGCCGCCACGCCCTCGGCCCGGTCCCCCGAGAAGGCCGCCGTCCGCCACGCCGCGTCCTCGATCTCCAGCCCGGCCGTCAGGTCCATGCCGTGCCCGAGCCGCAGCGCCCGCTTGGCGGCCCGCAGCCCGACCGGGGAGTTCGCCGCCATGGCCGCCGCCATCGCCAGCGCGGCCTCACGGTCCGACCCCGCCGGCACCACCGAGTCCACCAGCCCCAGGGCCAGCGCCTCCGCGGCCTCGACCCGCCGGGCGGTGAAGATCAGCTCCGCGGCCCGCGCCGCCCCCACGCGCCTCGGCAGCAGCTGGGTGCCGCCGCCGCCCGGGATCACCCCGACCGACACCTCGGGCAGCCCGACGACGGCCGTCTCGTCGGCCACGATGACATCGCACGCCAGGGCCAGCTCGAAGCCGCCGCCCAGCGCGAACCCGTGCACCGCCGCGATCACCGGCATCGGAAGCTCCAGCACTCCCCCGTACGCACCCCGCGTGGTCGGCCGCTGCCGCAGCAGCTCGGCGTCCGAGAAGGAGTTGCGCTCCTTGAGGTCCGCGCCCACGCAGAACGCCCGCTCGGCGGTGGAGGAGAGCACGACCACCCGTACCGAGGAATCCGCAGCCAGCTCCGCGCACGCGGCGCCGATCCCCCGCGCCATCTCGGTCGACACGGCGTTCATCGCCTTGGGCCGGTCCAGAACCAGCTCGGCGACGCCGCCCTCATGCCGGTGTACGGCGACGAACTCTGAAGATTCGGACACAGGGCGACCCTCCCGGTTAACGAACGTTATCCGGGGATCTTAGGGCTCCGCCGCGTCAGCGACCAGGGCTCCACGACGCCGAGGCCGCGCACCGGGCGCTGGAACAGCGGCTGGAGCGCGAAGCGGTAGGCGCCGCCGCCCTCCTCGTTCTCCGCTTCCTTCTCCGAGACCGGCGCCGCACCCGTACGGCCCAGTTCCTCGGCCATCGCGCCGTCGACCAGCACCGCGTCCTTCGGCGCTATCGACGTCAGCCTCGAGGCCAGGTTCACCGTGGTCCCGAAGACGTCGCCCATCCGGGTGGTCACCGTCCCGAAGGCGATGCCCACGCGCAGCTCCGGCATCTGCGGATCGGCTTCCATCGTCTCGATCAACCGCAGCGCGATCTCCGCCGCCGTCGCCGCGTCGTCGGCGCAGTACAGCACCTCGTCGCCCAGCGTCTTGATCAGACGGCCACCGTGCGCCGCCACCAGGTCGGCCGAGGTCGTCTCGAAGGACTCGACGAGCTCGCCGAGCTCCTCCTCCTCCAGCCGCCGCGTCAGGCGCGTGAAGCCCACCAGGTCGGCGAAGCCCACCGCGAGGCGCCGGTCGACCATCTCCTCGTCGTCCGCCACCTGCACGACCCGCCCGGTGGCGGCCGCGAGCTGGCGCCGCCACACGTAGACGAGGAACTCCTCCAGCTCCGGCAGCAACAGCTCGACCAGCGGGTACGTGACCTCCGTGCGGGTCATCCCCGGCTCCGGCGGCTCCGTCAGCCCCTCCAGGAAGGAGTCGATCTGCCACTCCGCGAGCCGGGCCGTGGTCTGCCCGGTGGACCGCGCCACCTGGACCGCCATCGGCTCGCTGAGCAGCCCGGCCTCGACGAGGCCGGCGAGCCGGCGCAGCGCCAGTACGTCGGCCTCCGTCAGAGCCCTGGCCTGGCCGATGTCCGCGAAACCCATCGCCCGCCAGAAGCGGGAGGCGAGCTCCATCGAGACCCCGGCACTGCGGGCCGCCTGGAAGGGGGTGTACCGGCGCTCGGCGCCCAGGATCAACTGCTCCAGGCGGATGGCGAGCGGGTCGGCCGTCGGCTGGGCCGTGTGGTCGACCTCGTGGTGGGGAGTGTGCTGCTCGCGCCCGATCGGAGTGGCGTGGACTCCCGAACCGGCAACCGGACCGGCCGAGCCGGCCGAAGCCGACGCACCGGTCGAAGCCGCCGAGCCGGCCGAGCCGCCGGAGCCGCCCGCACCGCCCGTCCCCGTTCCGGGGGCGGGCGCGCTGGACTGAGGGTCGTCGACGGTCAAGGGCCGCCTCCTGTCCATTCCGTGCGCACTGCCGAACCGGGTGATCACCGCGAGGACCGGGATCGCCTAAACCATACGGCAGGTGTGCCGTAGCTCACTCCCCTACTCCGTCACCCGGGGCGGTGCCCCGGCGGGCTACCGCACGGACCGCAGATGCACGACGTCCCCTGCCCCCACGGCCTCGTGCTTGTCCTCCGCCGTCCGTACGACGAGCCGTCCGTCGGTGTCCACCGCTTCGGCCGTCCCGGTGAGGGTGCGCCCGCCCGGCAGCTCGGCCCGCACGTGCTTGCCGAGGGTCGCGCAGCCCGCCGCGTACGTCTCCTGCAGACCGCTCGCCGCCGGATCGCCACCGGCCGCGCGCCAGTTCCCGTACCACTGCTCCAGGGACCGCAGTACGGCCCTGAGCAGCGGGTCCCGGTCGGTGACGGTCGCCTTGGCCAGGTACAGCGACCCGGCGGTGTCCACCGGCAGCTCGGCGTCGGTCAGCGTCACGTTGAGCCCGATCCCGACGACGACCCCGTCGCCGACGCGCTCGGCGAGGATCCCGCCGGTCTTGCGCTCCTCCCCGTCCACGGTGACCAGCAGGTCGTTGGGCCACTTGAGGGCGGTGTCCACACCGGCGGCCCGCGAGACCCCGGTCGCGGCGGCCACCCCGGCCAGCAGCGTCAGCCAGCCCCACCGCTCCTGCGGCACCGAGGGCCCGGGCTTCAGGAGTACGGAGAAGAACAGCCCGGACCGCGCGGGCGCGACCCAGCTCCGGTCGAGCCTGCCCCGTCCCGCGGTCTGCTCCTCGGCGACGAGCACGGCCCCCTCGGGCAGCTTCGCGGCCCGTGCGGCGAGATCGCTGTTGGTGGACCCGGTGGAGCCCACCACCTCCAGCGAGCTCCACAGCCCCTCGCCGGTCACGAGGGCCCGCTGCAGCGCGGCGACGTTCAAGGGCGGCCGGTCCAGACTCGACCAACGGCCCGCGGGAGCACCTGCTGAAGCATCTGATGGCATGATCGGATCCTTATGTCGCTATATCGTTTTACGTGACCCTCTGACCCGGGATTGCGTACGGATCGTGATCGACCCTAGCGTCCGGGCTGTGGGGGATTCTCCGGTAAAGAGGGCGTTCAGGTTTCGTTTTTACCCTGATGACGCGCAGGTGACAGAGCTGTCGAAGACATTCGGGTGCGTGCGGAAGGTTTACAACCTCGCGCTGGCCGCCCGTAACGACGCCTGGGCACGCGGGGAACGCGTGAACTACGCCCAGACCTCGGCCCTGCTCACAGCATGGAAGCAGTCCGAAGAGCTCTTCTACCTGGCCGAGGTCTCCTGCGTACCCCTCCAGCAAGCACTGCGGCACTTGCAGAGCGCTTTCACCGCGTTCTGGGGACGCCGGTCCGGATACCCGCGCTTCAAAGCGAAACGGAAGTCTCGGGCAAGCGCCGAGTACACCCGCTCCGCGTTCCGCTACCGGAACGCGGAGCTCACCCTCGCCAAGATGCCGAACCCCCTGCCCATCGTCTGGTCGCGTCGCCTTCCGGAAGGCGCGGAGCCGACCACAGTGACCGTGTCCCGGGACTCGGCCGGACGCTGGTTCGCCTCCCTGCTCTGCGAGGACAGCCCCGCCCCCATGCCCACCACCACCGCCACGGTCGGGATCGATGCCGGCCTGACGGCCCTGGCTGTCCTCGCAGAGCTGGTCGTCGTGGGTCGGTGGTTCCCCAGCTCGAAGCTGTGCTCGGCCTGCGGTGCCATCGCCGCCACGATGCCGCTGAACGTCCGTACGTGGACCTGTGAGGGTTGCGGCGCCGTTCACGACCGGGACGGCAACGCAGCCGTCAATCTCTTGGCCGCCGGGTCGGCGGTGTCTGCCTGTCGAGCGGACGGAAGACCTGCCGGGGGCCCTCCCGGCAGGCGGTCCGCAGTGAAGCAGGAAAACCCGCCCGCGAGGGTCGGGACCGTGCCCCCTAGGGGGCACGGCGAGGCCAAGCAACCCAGATTAGGTGTGTCAAACGCCGCACCGCCGAGCACCATGCCCGCCGATACGCTACGCACCAGTAGCTAGTAAAAACCAAGTAAGTCACCAGGCAGTTGACACCACGCAGGGAGCCGCGACCCCGATGTCACAACCGTCAGAGCCGATCGACATGCACACCACCGCGGGGAAGATCGCGGATCTGCAGCGCCGCGTCGAGGAAGCCACGCACGCCGGGTCCGGGCGGGCGGTGGAGAAGCAGCACGCCAAGGGCAAGCTGACGGCGCGTGAGCGGGTGGCCCTGCTGCTGGACGAGGGGTCCTTCGTCGAGCTGGACGAGTTCGCCCGGCACCGGTCGACGAACTTCGGGCTGGAGAAGACCCGCCCGTACGGCGACGGCGTCGTGACCGGCTACGGGACCGTCGACGGGCGGCCCGTCGCCCTGTTCTCCCAGGACTTCACCGTCTTCGGCGGGGCCCTGGGCGAGGTCTACGGCCAGAAGATCATGAAGGTGATGGACTTCGCGCTGAAGACCGGCTGCCCGCTGATCGGCATCAACGACTCCGGCGGCGCCCGCATCCAGGAGGGCGTCAGCGCGCTCGGCATGTACGGCGAGATCTTCCGCCGCAACGTCCACGCCTCCGGGGTGATCCCGCAGATCAGCCTGGTCGTCGGCCCCTGCGCCGGCGGGGCCGTGTACTCCCCGGCCATCACCGACTTCACGGTCATGGTCGACCAGACCTCGCACATGTTCATCACCGGCCCGGACGTCATCAAGACCGTCACCGGCGAGGACGTCGGCTTCGAGGAGCTGGGCGGGGCGCGCACGCACAACAGCACGTCCGGCGTCGCGCACCACATGGCGGGTGACGAGAAGGACGCCATCGAGTACGTGAAGTCGCTGCTCTCCTACCTCCCGTCGAACAACCTCTCCGAGCCCCCGGCCTTCCCCGAGGAAGCCGACACCGAGGTCTCCGAGAGCGACCGCGAGCTCGACGTGCTGATCCCGGACAGCGCGAACCAGCCGTACGACATGCACCGGGTGATCGAGCACGTGCTCGACGACGCGGAGTTCCTGGAGACGCAGTCGCTGTTCGCGCCGAACATCCTCACCGGCTTCGGCCGCGTCGAGGGGCACCCGGTCGGGGTCGTCGCCAACCAGCCGATGCAGTTCGCCGGCTGCCTGGACATCGACGCGTCCGAGAAGGCGGCCCGGTTCGTCCGGACGTGCGACGCCTTCAACATCCCGGTGCTGACCTTCGTCGACGTACCGGGCTTCCTGCCGGGCACCGACCAGGAGTACAACGGAATCATCCGGCGCGGCGCCAAGCTGATCTACGCGTACGCCGAGGCGACCGTGCCCCTGATCACCGTCATCACCCGCAAGGCCTTCGGCGGCGCCTACGACGTGATGGGCTCCAAGCACCTGGGTGCCGACCTCAACCTCGCCTGGCCGACGGCGCAGATCGCCGTCATGGGCGCGCAGGGCGCGGTCAACATCCTGCACCGCCGCGCGATCGCCGAAGCGGAGGAGGCCGGCACCGCCGAGGAGACCCGGGCGCGGCTCATCACCGAGTACGAGGACGCGCTGCTGAACCCGTACACGGCCGCCGAGCGCGGCTACGTCGACGCGGTGACCATGCCGTCCGAGACCCGGGCGCACGTGGTGAAGGGGCTGCGGCAGCTGCGCACCAAGCGGGAGTCCCTGCCCCCGAAGAAGCACGGCAACATCCCGCTCTAGCAGGCACGAGGAGCTCACAGTGGTGATCAAGGTCGTCAAGGGGAACCCGACCCCGGAGGAGCTGGCCGCCGCACTGGCGGTGGTCCGAGCGCGCGCGGCGGCCCTCGCGTCGGAGCCGTCGGGCGCGGTGCGGGTGGCCGACGCGTGGGCGGCGCCGGGCCGGGTGGCCCGGCGGACCCTGCCGCGCCCCGGGCCGGGCGCGTGGGGCCGTACGTACTGGCCCGCGTAGGTGCGGCCGCGCGTGAAGATGGCGTGAACTGCCTGCGGCGCCTGAGTACCCGTACTCAGGCGCCGCAGGAGTCCCCGAGGCCAGGATCGGGGCATGCTCTGGTCAGACCCGAAGAACGAGCCGCCGAAGGACATGCGCGACGCCGCGGCGATGATCCGGCGGATGACGGTGATCGTCGTCATCGCGATGGTCGTCGTGGTGTACGTGCTGGGCGTGGGCGGTTTCTAGCGCCGCGAGCCGGGCCCTCCGGGCCGCCCCTACGATGGCAGGCATGACTGCTGCCCCCCGCCACGCCCTCGTCCTCGCCTCCGCTTCGCCCGCCCGGCTGAACCTGCTGCGGCAGGCCGGGCTCGCCCCGCACGTGATCGTGAGCGGCTTCGACGAGGACGCCCTCATCGCAGACTCCCCCGCCGAGCTCGCGCTCGCGCTGGCCGAGGCGAAGGCGGCCGTCGTGGCGGCCCTGGACGAGGCCGCGGGCGCCCTGGTGATCGGCTGCGACTCCGTGCTGGAGCTGGACGGCGAGGCGCTGGGCAAGCCGGCCGACGCCGAGGAGGCCACGGCCCGCTGGAAGTCGATGCGCGGGCGCGCCGGGGTGCTGCGCACCGGGCACTGCGTGATCGACACGGCGAGCGGCCGTCGGGTTTCGGCCACGGCGTCGACGACGGTCCGCTTCGGCGAGCCGACGGACGCGGAGGTGGCGGCGTACGTGGCGAGCGGGGAACCGCTGCACGTGGCGGGGGCGTTCACCCTGGACGGGCTGTCGGCCCCCTTCATCGAGGGCATCGACGGGGATCACGGCAATGTGATCGGGATCTCCATGCCGCTGCTGCGCTCGCTGCTGGCCGAACTGGGCGTGTCGATCACGGACTTGTGGGTTTGACGTCCCCGAGCCCGCCGAAGTCGCCGAAGTCCGCGAGCGGGTGGCCCGGCGGAGCGTCCCGGATCTCGGGCCCGCCGCCGGGGGTGCCGCCGGGGGTGCCGGGGCCGCCGAAGCCGTCCAGGGGGCCGCTGGAGCCCTGCGCGGGGCCGCCGGCGCCGCCCTCGGCCCCGCCCGCGGCGCCCTTGGCCGCGTAGAGCGTCAGGCTCAGCACCAGCAGGCAGAGGATCAGCATCATCACCGCGAAGGCGCCCCAGCCGACCAGGCCGACGACGAGGGCGCCGAGCAGTCCGTGGGTGACGGCGGCGCTGACGAGGAGCACGCGCGCGAAGGTGCCCGGGGCCCGGTCGCGGGCCGCGGCGACGACGAGGAACACCGCGCAGGCCACCAGGAACAGGGCCATGCCGGCGCCCAGCGCGTAGGTCGCCTTCGACATGACGTCCGGATCGGCGCCCGCGATGGACATCGCCTGGTTCTCGGTGGTCCGGCCCAGGACGAGGTGGACGAAGCCGAGCACCGCCGCCTCCACGACGAGTACGACCGCGGTCGCTCCGGCCACGGATCTCCGCAGCACCACGGCACCCACGCCACCCACACCAGCCACGACGCCCCCACCCCGCATGCACAAGCCCGTTCGACGCCTGGAGGCTACTAACGGGTAAACCTTCGGACAAGGGGCCGGGACCTCTTCGTTACGGTCGGGCCGCCGCACGGCGGCCGCCCGGCGCCGACACCGCGCCCGTGCAAGGAATGCATGGGCCGTTCGTAGGGATTCGACAAAGAATCACCCCGGGCCGCTGACCCGGCGAACAGAGACCCCGGACACACGGCAGGGTTACTGTGCAGTCGGGGATCCCCCTGACATGGGGCGCCACAAGGGTTTTATCGACTCGGGGTCGACTCGGATCACAGTCCGTGTGGGCAAGGTCACCACCGGGGAAGGGTCGAAAGGCCGTGTGGGCTGTCCCTAAACTCAGCTTGTTTCAAGGAGGGAGCCATCGTGCGCAAGGTGCTCATCGCCAACCGTGGCGAAATCGCAGTCCGCGTTGCTCGGGCCTGCCGGGATGCCGGGATCGCGAGCGTAGCCGTCTACGCCGATCCGGACCGGGACGCTCTGCACGTCCGCGCGGCCGACGAAGCTTTCGCGTTGGGCGGTGACACCCCGGCCGCCAGCTACTTGGACATCTCCAAGATCCTGCAGGCCGCAGCCGACTCCGGTGCGGACGCCATCCATCCCGGATACGGCTTCCTCTCCGAGAACGCCGAGTTCGCGCAGGCCGTCATCGACGCGGGTCTGATCTGGATCGGCCCGCCGCCGCAGGCGATCCGCGACCTGGGTGACAAGGTCGCCGCCCGCCACATCGCGCTGCGCGCCGGCGCGCCGCTGGTGGCCGGCACGCCCGACCCGGTCTCCGGTTCGGACGAGGTCGTCGCCTTCGCCAAGGAGCACGGCCTGCCGATCGCGATCAAGGCCGCCTTCGGTGGCGGCGGTCGCGGCCTGAAGGTCGCCCGGAACCTCGAAGAGGTCCCGGAGCTCTACGACTCCGCCGTCCGCGAGGCTGTGGCCGCCTTCGGCCGCGGGGAGTGCTTCGTCGAGCAGTACCTCGACAAGCCGCGGCACGTGGAGACCCAGTGCCTGGCCGACTCCCACGGCAACGTGGTCGTCGTCTCGACCCGTGACTGCTCGCTGCAGCGCCGCCACCAGAAGCTGGTCGAGGAGGCCCCGGCACCGTTCCTGACGGAGGCCCAGAACGCCGAGCTGTACGCCGCGTCCAAGGCGATCTTGAAGGAGGCCGGCTACGTCGGCGCCGGCACGGTCGAGTTCCTCGTCTCCGCCGACGGCCTGATCTCCTTCCTGGAGGTCAACACCCGCCTGCAGGTCGAGCACCCGGTCACCGAAGAGGTCACCGGCATCGACCTGGTCCGCGAGATGTTCCGCATCGCCGACGGCGAAGAGCTCGGCTACGGGGATCCGGTCCTGCGCGGCCACTCCTTCGAGTTCCGCATCAACGGCGAGGACCCGGGCCGCGGCTTCCTGCCGGCGCCGGGCACCGTCACCAAGTTCGCCGCCCCGTCCGGCCCGGGCGTCCGCCTCGACGCGGGCGTCGAGTCCGGCTCGGTCATCGGCCCGGCCTGGGACTCCCTGCTCGCCAAGCTCATCGTTACGGGTGCCACGCGCGAGCAGGCCCTGCAGCGGGCGGCGCGCGCGCTGGCCGAGTTCGAGGTGGAGGGCATGGCCACGGCCATCCCCTTCCACCGCGCGGTCGTCGTCGACCCCGCCTTCACCGCGGACCCGTTCACGATCCACACCCGCTGGATCGAAACCGAGTTCGTCAACGAGATCCCCGCCTTCGTGGTCCCCGCCGCGGACGACTCCGAGGACGAGCCCGGCCGCGAGACCGTGGTCGTCGAGGTCGGCGGCAAGCGCCTGGAGGTCTCCCTCCCGTCCTCGCTGGGCATGACCCTGGCCCGCACGGCCGCCGCGGGCGGCGCGAAGCCCAAGCGCCGCGCGGCCAAGAAGTCCGGTCCGGCCGCTTCCGGCGACACGCTGGCCTCGCCCATGCAGGGCACGATCGTGAAGGTCGCGGTCGAGGAGGGCCAGCAGGTCAACGAGGGCGACCTGATCGTCGTCCTCGAAGCCATGAAGATGGAACAGCCGCTGAACGCGCACCGTTCGGGCACGATCGTGGGCCTCGCGGCGGAGGTCGGAGCGTCGCTCACCTCCGGCGCGGCGATCTGCGAAATCAAGGACTGACCTCCTCCGCACCACCGGCGACAAAGAGACGGCCCGTGCCCCCCTTCCGGGGAACACGGGCCGTTCTCAGTTCCGGCTCACTTCCTGGTGTCTCACTGCACCGGAAGCGGGTTCACACAGTCTGCGCTCGACAGCACGATCTGGATCCCGGGCAGATCGACGTGCGTGCCGACCCCCAGTTCCGCTGCGAATTCCGACGAAACGAAGCTGACATATCCGGTCCAGCTGTCCGGATCCGTCAGGACGGAATCCGCCGAGATGCGAGCGAGGAGCGGCGGTACCCCGGGCAGGGTGCCGGCCGCGTGCAGCGCATCCCACGCGAAAGCGGTCCCTCGCCGCATGAGGAGCTCGATCTGCTCATCGGCCGTGCCGACGGCATCGTGGTCGGGGACACCCCGCCCGTTGACCGCGGCCTCGTAGCTACCCGTACCGGGAAACCTCGACCGGTCACCGACGTACGATTCGCGGAAGGCGGTCAGGAGACTGGCTCCCCGGTCGACGACCCAGCCCTCGTCGACCACCTCGCTCAGCGGACCGTAGCGGTCCGCCGCATTGACGCCGCCCAGGAAATCCTTCCCGAGGACCTCCAGGGCACGGAAACTCATTCTGCTCATCTGAAATCCTCGCTCGTGGAAAAAACCCTCAGAAGCATCCCGGAGTCCCCGCCCTGGCCCTGTCGAAGACATCGATCGCCTTGTTCATGCCCTTGGCGAAGTCGGGATAGTTCTTCTTCAGATCCTTCTTGAGGCTGTTCGGCATCCCCTCGAACTCGCCCGTGGCCGGATCGTAGTGGTACTTGGGAGCCTTGCTGGACGCGACGCCGTTGATCTGAACCTGGAAGTGCATCTGCACACCGCTCGGAGAGCCTTCGATGTCGATGCGATAGGTGCCGCGCTTCCAGGCCGTGTGGCTCTTGCCGGTCAAGTCGACCGGATCGCCGCCCGAATTGTGCACGAGCACCGGCGTGGCACCCACGAGCACGTAGTACGTGTGGAGATCCGCGACGGTCAGGTTGTACGTCTTGTTGACCGCCTGGTAGACGCGGGTGGCGGCGACCTCGGCCGTCGCGTCCTCGTCCGTGCGCAGCGTCGTACCCGGCTTCAGGTCCTCCGCGTCGCGCCAGGCCTGGTCGGATTCCGACCAGAACGGGTGGTGACCGGTGGTCGTGATGGTCCGTACGCCGTCGGCGGTGGAGATGGAGAGGTCGACGTAGGTCTTGTCGTCCGCGGTGACGATCGTGGCCGTGACCGGCTTCGCTACCGACTGGTCCGTCTCCGGATCCGTCGCGAGGACCTGGTCCGTCGGTTCGAGTTCCTCGATCGGCTTGGTGGAACCGTCGGCCATGAGGACTTGGGTTCCGGCGACGAAGCTGTTCGCCCCGCAGAATTTCGGCCGGGTCTTCCCCTTCATTCCACGTGCCCCGACCCTTGAGGCGAGACCCGCGGCGAACGCCTCTCCCATGCGTTCGCCATCGGTCGGCTCGTACAGGGGCGTATCGATGTTCTTGCCGCTGAGCAGTGCCTCGACCGGCGAGTTGCACGACAGGAAGTCACAGTAGTGACCGCTGAAGTACTCGACTTCCTCTTCGGAGGCCCCGTACAGCCACATCTTGTAGGCGACCTGCTTGGAAACACTTCCGCTGGTCGGGTCGTACTTGACCATCATCCTGCGCAACTCGTCCTTGGACGTGTTGCTGGTGTTGCGGACGATCTTCTGGCCCGAGGTGAACTTCTCCACCGCGCGGTCGTACGACTGCTGGGCCTTGCCGACCACGCCCCATCCGTAGTGCCGGGCGTACTGGCGGTTGATGGCGTGCTGTCGCTCGGCGGCCTTGTTCTGCGAGACGATCTGGTCGTACCGCTTGCCCTGAGTGATGATCGTCGTACCGCGGTTGCCGCACACGTACATGCCGCTGGCGCACTCTTCCAGCGCCATGCCCGACGGGTCCCAATTGGAGACGGGGTTGCCGTTGGAGTACGTGTAGCCGTTCATCTGGAGCGGGTCGGTGATGTCGATGAGCGGGTCCACCGACATGAACCGGCCCGTGGCCTGGTCGTACTCGCGGGCCCCGATGTGGGTCAGGCCGGTCGAGGAGTCGTCGACGCCGGTGCCGAGGAAGCCCCGGCTGCCGGGCCAGTCGTTCACCACTCCGCCCCGGGTGTTGCCGTACGGGTCGGTCTTGCGCCGGGTGACCTTCTGTCCGGCGGACTGGTCGACCGAGGCCGTCCCCGTGTTGTGGTGGTCGGACAGCAGGACGTTGAGCTTGTGTCCCGTGGGCTGGCCGTACGTGGTGCGGACGGTGGTGGCTCCGGGGCCGGTGTAGTAGCGGACCGCGTCGACGGCCCGGCCGGTCTTGTCGACCGTGATCTCGGCTTCGCCGAGGTAGAGGGTCCGAGAGGTTCCGGTCTCCTCGATCAGGCGGTTGCCGTCGGTGTCGTAGATGTAGGTGGTGGTGTTGTCGAAGCTCCACTGCTGGGCCGGGACACCGCCCGCGGCGCAGGCGTAGATGTGGAGGTCGTTGCCGTCTGCGGGGTTGTCGTTGGGAACGGTGACGCACGCGTTCGCCGCGGCGTTGTAGAGCGTCTTGTCGGCGGGACGGTAGGTGAACGCCTGCTTGGTGCTTCCGTCACACGTCGCGAGACGGGCGTACAGACCGTCCGCCGTCAGGCACTTGCCCAGGGCTTGGACGGTGTTGCCGCTCAGCTTCCACTGCTGGGCCCTGGTCTCGTTGCAGGGGTAGATCTGGACGGGCGTGCCGTCGGTGAGGGAGCCCGACTGGACGTCGAGGCACTTGCCGGCCATGCCGACGACCGAAGCCGATCCGATGCCCGGGCTGCTCGCCGTGCTGAGCTTGTTGCGCCGGTCCCAGGTGAGGTTCTGGGTGTCGCCGCCGATCTTCCGGGTCTTGGTGTTGCCGGCGGCGTCGTACTCGTAGGTCGAGAGCGAATTGACCGTGGAGTTCGCCGTCTTGAGGGTCTTCTCGGCCTTCGAGAGGGCGTGCGGCTGGGTGGTCGTGGGCGGCAGTGCGCCGTTTCCGGCGACGGTGACGCCGTAGGTGTACTTGGTCTCGTCGTCCAGGGCCGCGTTGGTGAGGTCGTGCTCGACGAGCTTGGTGCGGTTGCCGATCAGGTCGAACTGGTAGTCCTGCCAGTAGCCGTCACCGTCCGGGCCGGGGGTGACCTCGGTCAGGCTCGGGGCGGGGCAGTTCGCGCTCTTGGCCGTCCAGGCCTTGGTCAGCTGACCGACCGCGTCGTAGTTGAAGCACTGGCGGTCGACCCGGCCACCGGTCTGGGTGTCCGTGATGGAGGTCGGGTTGCCGACCGTGTCGTAGGTGTAGGAGAGGGCCGAGATCCGGTTCGGGTTGGCGGTCTGGCGATCGCTGATGGACTGCTGGACCCGGCCCGAGTTGCGGTCGTACAGGTTGGTGGTCCACACCTGGTTCGGCGCGTTGCCGGATGCCGTGCGCAGGACCTCGCCGTACGGGCTGTAGACGATGTCGGACGTGTACCAGGACAGGCCCGAGAAGGTCTTGGGCATGCCGTCCGCGTCGTAGCGCGTGATCAGCTTCTCCGCCGCGAGACCACCCGGCGTCGCGGGCACCGTCGTCGACTGGACCTTGCCCCGCGGGGTGTAGGTCGTGCCGTACGCGTAGGTGCCGGCCAGCCCCTTCGTGGCGGGGACGTCCGGAATCGTGATCTTGGTGCCGGTGGGTCGGTACTCGGTGTCGTAGGCGGTGACCTCGTTCTTGTACTCCACCGCACCCTCGTAGTGGGTGGAGGCCACCGGCAGCCCCTTGGCGCCGGCCAGGGAGTCGAACGTCCACGAGTCGACCAGGGCGCCGTCCGCGGCGTTGTCGCGCACCTCGGTCGTGCGGCCCAGTGCGTCGTACGTCGTGAACTGGGTGCGCCCGCCGGAATCGGTGACGGAGACCTGCTGGTCGAGGTTGTTGTACGTGTAGGTCGACTTTCCGGTGTCGGGGTCCTCGGTCGAGGTCGTCCGGCCGCGGGCGTCGTAGGTGTAGGCCCACTTGTTCCCGGCCGGGTCGGTGACCTTCTCCAGCTTGCCGCGCCGGTCGAAGCTGTAGCGCGTGTCCTTCCAGGTCGTGAGGTCGGTCGCCGTGTAGTGCTGCACCAGCGAGATCCGGCCCGACGTGTCGGTCCAGGTCTTGACCGCGCGGCTGCCGGACAGCGGCGAGGTGCCGTCGGGCGACATGGCGGTACGGGTGAGCGTCCAGTCGCCCTCGAACCTGCTCGTGCTGGAGTACTGCGGCACGTCGGCGTACAGGGTCGTCACACGGACGGCACGTCCGAGACCGTCGTAGGCGGTCTTCGTGGAGTTCGGAACGTGGAAGACGGTCTCGGGGACGAAGATCTTGTCGTCCGGCTTGCCCTCCGCGTAGTAGCCGTTGTTGGTCTGGCTGACCGTGCCGTTCTGGTTGTAGAGGGTGTCGGTGACCAGGCGTCCGCCGCCCAGTGTGTCCGCCTGCGTCTGGCGCGGCCGCAGGCGACCGTCGTAGATCGTCACGGAGCTGGCGTAGGTGCCGTTGTCGCGCAGGGTCCGGCTGGTGACGACCGGCGTCTGCTGCTCCCCGATCTGGTAGTCGAAGGTCTGCGCGGCCGGATCGGTGGTCTTCTGCGAGGAGGTCCAGACGGCCGTGGTCCTGCCCAGGCTGTCATAGGCCAGTGTGGACTTGCGGCCGTTGGCGTCCGTGGTCTCCAGGACGGTGCCGCGGCCCGGATCGGCCTTGACGCTGTTCGTGTGGCCGGCGGGGTTGGTCGTCTTCGTACTGAACGGGACGCCGGTGGCCGGGGTGAACACCGTGCTGGTCGCGTTGCCGGCCGGGTCGTACACCTTGACGGTGCGGCCGAGCGCGTCGTACTCGGAGCGCGCGGTGGGCGTCCAGCCGGTGCCCGCCGCGTCGTTGCTCTCGACCTGGAAGGGCAGGCCCTTCACCGGCGCGGTCCCGAACGCGTTGAGCGCGTCGTAGGAGGTGCGCGTGTCGGAGACCAGGGCTGCGGTGGCGGCCTGGGCGCAGTCGCCGGTGGTGGCCCGCACCCGCTGGGGAAGGCCGATCAAGTGCTTGGCCGTGTTGTGCACGTAGGTCGTGACGGTGCAGCCCTGGTCGCCTATGACCGATGCGCCCGCGCCGTCCTCGGCGCGGGTCTCGGTCTGGGCGGAGGTCAGGAGCCCGTACGTGGTCTCGAAGGTGTTCAGCGACCGCCCCACGCGGAAGCCGGTGCTGACGGTCTGGATGGTGTCCGTACGGGACACGTTGCTGCGGTAGGCCTCCAGCGGCGTGGTGCCGTCCCGGGGGCGGGTGGCGGTCTTCTGGCTCCACGGCCAGGTCAGGACGCGCTTGTCGACGGCGCCGCCGGCCTGGGTGTAAGTGATGGCCTCGGCGGGGCTGCCCTGGTACTGGGGCAGGTCCTCGCCGAGGGTCTCCTTGCCGGTGGAGTCCTTGACGGTGATCTTCGCGCGTCCCGCGTCGCCGGACATGCCGCGGAAGAAGCGCGTACGGCTCTGCGACTCGACCGTCGCATCGCTCTGGCCCGCGTTGGCCGTCACGCCGCTCTTGGTGAGCACCGAGGCGTAGCCGCGCCACTGGCCGTACGTGCGCAGTTCGGGCTTGGTGAACTCGTCGGTGTCCTTGGCCCAGGCCGGGTCACCCTCGTAGGTGTAGCTGGTGACCACGTCGGGCTGGCGGGCGACGCGGTCCTTCTCGACCACGCGCTCGACGACGTACTTGTTGAACCAGGCCAGCGGGGGCTTCTCCAGGTCGCTGTCGGGCGACCAGTGGACGGGGAAGCACCGGGTGGTGTTCTCCTCCGGCTTGGGGTGCGTGGTGCCGACCGCGCACGGTGCGGAGTAGTCGACGTAGACGTCGCCGCCGGTCTCGGTGCGGATGGTCTCCACGCGGAGCCGGTCGAAGTCCGGGGTGGCGTCGCTCGGGCCGGTCGCGACCCGGTTGGGCATGTCCACGAGGTTCGCCTGGAAGGTCACCGGCGGCAGCGTGACGCTCAGCTGGTTGCCGCCCTCATCCTTCCCGGTGCCGTAGCCGGTCCGGGTGATGGACTCCAGCCACAGGGGCGGGTGGGTGTCGGTGCGCTGCTTGGGGAACGACTGGGTGAGGCTCCAGCGGTCCACCAGGGACAGGGCAGTGGAGCCCTCGGTGCGCTGGCCCCAGGTGGTGACGGCGGTCAGGCGCTTGCGGGTCCAGAAGCTCGGCGAGGTGGTGAAGCAGTCCTTGGCGTCGGCCTTGCAGTGCAGGGCCGACGGGGTGTCCCACCAGGCCTGCTTGTCACCGTAGTTCTTCGACTCGAACTCGGTGTCCGTGCACTTCGCGGAACCCTCCTTGATGCAGCGCTCGTCGAGGGTGAACTCGATCTTGGCCGCCGGGGCGCCGGAGAGGTTGGAGGCACGCAGACCGTAGGTGATCTGGGTCGGGTAGCCGCCGCGGACGTAGGAGACCTTCGCCTGGAACTTCTCGTTCTTGGCGTAGTGGTTGGTCTCCTTCTTCCAGTCGACGATCATCGCGTTGCCGTGGATGTCCTCGACGTAGTCGAGGTTCCAGCGCCAGCCCTGGACGCAGGAGGAGTCCGCGAAAGCGGCTTGGTAGCAGGGCTCGCCCGTGTGGTTGCCGAAGACCGGGACGGTGAACACCGAGTCGGTCACAGCGCGGGTGCCGGCGCCGTCCACGTCGTGGCGGCCGAAGAAGTAGCGGGTGCCGTCGGGCGTGGTGACGACCCAGTACTCGCCGTCCTTCGCGCCGTTGGCGATGGTGGCGTCCGTCTTGCGCTCGACCTTGGAACCGTCGTCGGACGCGGGGACCCACTGGCCGGAGGTGGCGTCACGGACCAGCTCGGTGGTGCTGCCGCCGAGCGACATCACCATGTTGTCGCCGGACCAGCAGAGGTCGCCCTTCTTCTTGTCCGTGGAGTTGTCGTTGTTCGGCTTGCTCGGCACGGCCTTCAGGTCGTCCGAGCAGGAGCGGTAGCGCCGCTCGATGTAGCCCGGTTCGTAGCCCCAGCCGTCACCGATCCAGGAGCCCTGGCTGTTGGCCGCGGACGTCTTGCCGTCCACGGACTGCGACGAGTAGGTGAAGGCCATCTTGGGCGCGGGCCCGGCGGGGGTCTCGGGGATGCCCAGCGGGTAGGACCAGGAGAAGTCACCGCTGTTGCCGCCGGAGGACCAGCTGCCGGAGGGCGCGAGCGGGGTCGCACTGTACGTTCCGCCCGGGCCCTTGCCGGAGTCGGACGCGGCGAGGACCATCGGTCCGCCGCCCCCGAGGGCCATGGTGCGCATGCCCTGGGCCGGAGCGGTCGCCGGGTCGACCGTCGCACGGACGGTGCCGGCCGCCGGGTCGTTGGTGCTGGGCACCGTCTTGGCCGTATTGCACTCCGGGAGCAGCGGAGTGGTCAGGAAACACTCGGGGAGCTGCTTGATCTCCAGGCGGGTCGCCCAGTCGGTCCCGTAGAGGTCCTTGAACTGGCTGTAGTCCAGCTGGACGTCGACCGGGGTCGAGGCGTCGGCGGGCGGGGTGACCTTGATGAGTGCGCCGTCGATGTTGGCGGCCTCGGTCGCGGCACGGGATTCGACGCCCACGGACCAAGTGCCCGACGGGGCCGGCGGGGTCGGGTTGCTCTCGGTCGGCGAAGCCTTGCCGATGCTCACCGGCAGGGACCCGGCCTGGACGAGCTGGTCGCCGGCCAGGGCGACGTCCGCCGTTCCCGCGGCGGGCGGGTTCAGCTTGGACGGCTCGAAATCCACGGGCGGTTGGGCCGGTGCACCGGACCACCCTTCGAGCTTGGCCGCCTCGATCTTGTCGAGTTTGGCCTTCAAGTCCGTTTGCAGGCCGGGCAGATCGACTCCTGCCCGGTTGCCCGGTGGAGCGGCCCAGGACTCGGTGGGCAGAAGGGATGCAACCAGCATCACGGAGACCGTGATGCCTATGCGCCCGGCAAGGCGCGCACGTTGAGTGCGCGCCTTTCCATTTCCGGGCAGGTGAAATCTGTCCGCCGACAACGGCGACATGTGGACCCCCCACGATCTGCCGCTACGGCGAAAACGCGCGCGCGGCAGGAGACTGACATAGTCCACCGATTCTGTGGTCCTGCGACCTGAAACACCAACCTCGCTTTATCCATGTGGCATGTATCACTTCTTTACGTGCACAATCCCGAGACAATCGATGGAAACCCACCCCAATACACAGGGCGTTCGCCGATTTTCGGGCGTGCCCTTCGCGGACGGATGGCCCATGCTCAACTCGCGCGCCCGTCGCGCGAAGGGTGCGCGGGGAGCGGACTTTCGCGTTCCGGGTCGATTGCCGAAGTCGTTTGTGAGTACCGAAGGCTGCGCGAGCGCGAGCCCGAGGGGGGAGAGGACCGTCGTGGTTTTGAGTGGCTCCAAAGGCGGAAGACCGCCGATAGCCGTTTCCGAGAGTGTGGCCGACACACCCGCAACACCCGCACGCCCGTGGTTCCGGCGTCGCAGGAATCTGGGAGGTGTGGCCGCGCTGCTCGCACTCGCGGTGGCCGTACCGGTCGGCGTGCAGTTGCGCGGGGGCGACGTCCAGGACGGCAAGCCCGCGGCGAAGGACGCCGCCGGGCCGCTGGCGGCTCCGGAGGCGCGCAAGCTGGCGGAGGAGACCGGCAAGGACGTCGAGGTCACGGCGGAGCGCAGTCCGAACACGACGACCTGGGCACAGCCGGACGGGTCCTTCAGGAAGCAGGTCTTCAGCTCGGCGGTACGGGCGAAGGTCGGCGAGGCATGGAAGCCGATCGACACCAACCTGGCGAAGACGGAGGCCGGTTACGCGGCGAAGGCCGTCAATGGGGCCGTCGTCTTCAGTGCAGGTACGGCGGCCGCGGGCGCACGGGCTTCGCGCGGTGTGGTGCGTTCGGCGCTGACGGTGGACGAGCCGGGGCAGGTGTGGACCGAGCTGGTCCGGTTGAACGTCGACGGTCATGACATGGCGGTGAGCTGGCCGGGTGTGCTGCCGGCGCCGGTGGTCGACGGTCCGCGGGCCTTGTACGAGAACGTGCGGCCGGGGATCGACCTGGTGATGACGGCGCAGGACGGCGGTTATTCGCACCTGCTGGTCGTGAAGGACAAGCAGGCCGCGGCCGACCCCCTCCTCGCGCAGATCAACTACCGTCTGGCTTCCGCAGATCTGCGATTCCAGCTGGACGCCGAATCCGGTTCGGTCAGTGCTCGCGACGCCAAGGACGAGGAGGTGGCGGGTTCACCGTCGCCTTTGATGTGGGATTCGGCGGGCAAGGTCCTTACCACGGATGACGTCCCCGCGTGGCAGGCCCCGAAAGCGGCCAAGGACCATCCGACGCTGGGTCTGAAGGGTCTGGCAGGTGCGGAGGGCGCGCACCTTTCCGTGGCGGCAGCCTCCCTGACGGAGGGGAACCTCTCGCTGAAGCCGGACACGGCGCTGCTGAATGCGGCGGACACCGTGTTTCCGGTATTCATCGACCCTTCCTTCAAGGGCCGCAAATACGCGTGGTCGCTGCTCTACAAGACGGCCGGCGGGAGCAGTTTCTACAACGGACAGAACTTCAACGCCTCGGGCACCAACGAAGCCCGCGTCGGATACGAATCCACCTCCGGCGGCACCTCCCGTTCCATCTTCAATTTCGAGTTCGGCAGCCAGCTCCACGGAGCGGGAATCCGTACCGCGGTCGTGCGTGCCCTGCAGACCTACTCGTGGTCGTGCACGAAGAAGCCGATGGACATCTACTCCACCTACTTGGTGACCTCGTCGAGTACGTGGAACAACACGACGGGCTGGTGGGGCAACAAGGTGGCCTCGGAGGACGCCGGTTACGGCTACAACTCCTCCTGCCCCGACAACTGGGTCGCCCCCGACATCAAGGGCCTGGTCACGCAGGCCGCGAGCAGTGGCTGGACGGGGCTGGCGCTCGGGTTCAAGGCACCGAACGAGTCGGACTCGTACTACTGGAAGAAGCTCCTGGCGAACGGTGAGTCGGCCCCGTACCTGGAGATCACCTACAACACCCCGCCGGACATCCCGGTCGCCGCGAACATGAGCACCAGCCCGGGTGGCGCCTGCCTGACCAGCGGCACGGGGACCAGCATCGGCAAGACCGACATCAACTTCCAGGTCAAGGGCAAGGACCGCGACGGGAACCTCAGCAAGCTGCAGATCGAGGTCTGGGACGCGGCCTCGGGCACGAACGTCCACAACGAGTGGATCGCGGTCAACAGCGACCAGACCGTCAACCGCACCGTGCCGTGGTCGAAGTTCACCTCCGGCCGCAAGTACTACTGGCTCGCCCGCGCCGTGGACTCCGACGGCTTCGGCGCCCCGGGCTCCGGACCCCTGGACTCCGGTGGCGGCGGTTGGTGCACGTTCACCGTGGACCACGTCGCCCCCGCCAGCCCCGCGGTGAAGTCCACCGACTTCCCCGTCCCCGGGCCCGACGGCGCCGAGTGGAGCGTGAACCCGGCGAGCACCCCCAACCAGAGCTTCGAGATCCGGGGCAACGGCACCCCCGGCAGCAGCATCCGCGAGTACCAGTGGGCCCTGAACCACCCCACCTGGGAGAACAAGGCCGTTCCCGGCGCCGGCACCGACCTGGCCACCATCAAACTCCAGGTCGACACCGCCGGACCCAACGTCCTCTACGTCCGCACCGTCGGCACGTCCGGGAACATCTCGGTCCAGACCGAGTACCTCTTCTACGTCCAGGCGCGTCCCGGCACCGACACCCCCGGTGACGTCACCGGTGACGGCAGCCCCGACATCCTCGCCATCGACAAGGACGGCAACCTGCGCACCTACGCCGGTGACAAGAAGGGCGACACCGACGCCTGGATCCCCGGCGCGGTCGAGAACGGCAAGCCGGTCGCGCCCGGCTACTTCAAGGATCCCTCCGGGACCACGCCCGCGCTGATCGGACACGCCACCGACTGGCATCCCGGCGACGGCATCACCGACCTCATCGCCCGCATGCCTGACGGGAAGATCTACATCTACCCCGGCACCGGCACCGGACAGTTCGACGTCGGCCGCCGCCAGGAGATGCAGATGCCGCTCTCCGCACCCGACGCGTCCACCTTCCGGCAGATCATCGTCACCGAGGACGCGGACGGCGACGGCCTGGGAGACCTCTTCGCCCTGGACGCGGACGCCTTCTGGGCGTTCTCCGGCTACACCGGCTCCAGCTTCGCTTCGTACCGGAAGATGGCGACCGGTTGGGCGGCTCGTGACCTCGTCGGCGTCCGCGACGTCTCCGGCGACAAGGTCCCCGACCTCCTCTTCCGCGACAACTCCAACGCGAACCGCACCATGGCCCTGCGCAAGGGCAAGCCCGGTCCGAACGGCATCGGGGCCGACCTGACCTCGCTCCAGTTCGCCGCCAACGCCGCCGACGGAGTCGACAACACCTACGCCACCACCGCCTGGACCCGCGCCGACTGGCCCAAGGTCCTGGGCACTGCCGACGCCACCGGCGACGGCATCCCCGACATCTGGGGAGTCCGGGCCGACGGCATCCAGTACCTCTTCCAAGGCGGCACCACCACCTACGGCAACGCCTCCGGCGCCGAAGAGGACAGCTGGAACACCTTCCTCACCATCGGATAGCCGGGCCCGACCCGCACGGACAAGCGGCGACCCGCACGGACAACCGGCGCCCCGCACGGACAACCGGCGCCCCGCCCCAGACACCGATGTCTGGGGCGGGGCGCCGCTTCCGTAGGGCTACCGGCGGCGCATGTCCGCGACGCGGGCGCGCTCCCCCGGTGGCGTTTCGGCCATGGCGCCCGCGCTGCGCAGCTGCGGCCCGCCGCGGCGCTGGACCGGCAGCGGGGACTCCCGGCGCGGCCGGCGCCCGGCCATTCCCTCGCCGGGGGCTCCGCCGGAAGCGGCGCCCCCGGCCACGGTGATCTGCACGCCCTGGTCCGCCAGTGCCTGCAACTCCGTACCGGCCCGGTCGTCGTGCGGCGGCGGCTCGTCCGTGACCAGCCGTGTGATCACGTCGGTCGGCACGGTCTGGAACATGGTGTCCGTCCCGAGCTTCGTGTGGTCGGCCAGGACCACCACCTCCGCCGCGGCCTGCACCAGCGCCCGGTCCACGCTCGCGGAGAGCATGTTGGACGTGGACAGCCCGCGCTCGGCGGTGAGACCGCTGCCGGACAGGAAGGCCCGCGAGACCCGCAGCCCCTGGAGGGACTGCTCGGCACCGCTGCCGACCAGCGCGTAGTTGGACCCGCGCAGGGTTCCGCCCGTCATCACCACCTCCACCCGGTTCGCATGGGCCAGGGCCTGTGCGACGAGCAGCGAGTTGGTGACGACGGTGAGTCCGGGCACCCGGGCGAGCCGGCGGGCCAGCTCCTGGGTGGTGGTGCCGGCGCCGACGACCACGGCCTCGCCTTCTTCGACGAGTCCGGCCGCGACATCGGCGATGGCGGTCTTCTCCGCCGTCGCGAGATGGGACTTTTGCGGAAAGCCGGATTCCCGCGTGAAACCGCCCGGCAGTACCGCACCGCCGTGCCGGCGGTCGAGGAGTCCTTCTGCCTCCAGTGCCCGCACGTCCCGCCGTACGGTCACTTCGGAGGTCTGGACGACGCGGGCGAGCTCCCGGAGCGATACCGCTCCGTTGGCCCGCACCATTTCGAGGATCAATTGGCGACGTTCTGCAGCGAACACGAAACTGACAGTAACCCCAACGACCATCTGCTTTCAGCTCTTTGCGCCGGAATTCCGAAGTTGTCCGTACCGTAGGGCAACTAGTGGTATACGCGGTCGGCCCGCCGCGCACCTGCTCCGCGACGGGCCGACCACCCACTCCAAAGCCCTTGCGCACAAGGGCCGTTATCGGTACTTACGCCTCGCCGGAGGCCTTTCGCGTGTGCAGCTGGCGGGCGACCTCGGCGATCGAACCGGACAGCGAGGGGTACACGGTGAACGCGTTTGCGATCTGCTCGACCGTCAGGTTGTTGTCGACGGCGATCGAGATCGGGTGGATGAGCTCGCTCGCGCGCGGGGAGACCACCACGCCGCCCACGACGATCCCGGTGCCGGGCCGGCAGAACAGCTTCACGAAGCCGTCCCGGATGCCCTGCATCTTGGCGCGCGGGTTGCGCAGCAGCGGGAGCTTCACGCACCGGGCGTCGATCTTGCCGGAGTCCACGTCGGCCTGGGTGTAGCCGACGGTGGCGATCTCGGGGTCGGTGAAGACGTTCGAGGAGACCGTCTTCAGGTTCAGCGGGGCCACCGCGTCGCCGAGGAAGTGGTACATCGCGATGCGCCCCTGCATGGCGGCCACCGAGGCCAGCGCGAAGATTCCGGTCACGTCGCCGGCCGCGTACACGCCGGGCGAGGAGGTGCGCGAGACCTTGTCGGTCCAGATGTGCCCGGACTCCTTGAGCTTGACCCCGGACTCCTCCAGGTTCATGTTGCCCGTGTTCGGGATCGCGCCGACCGCCATCAGGCAGTGCGTACCGCTGATGACCCGGCCGTCCGAGAGGGTGACCTCGACCCGGTCGCCCACCCGCTTGGCGGACTCGGCGCGGGAGCGGCCGATGACGTTCATGCCGCGCCGCCGGAAGACGTCCTCCAGTACGGCGGCGGCGTCCGGGTCCTCGCCGGGGAGCACGCGGTCGCGGGAGGACACGAGGGTCACCCGGGAGCCGAGGGCCTGGTACGCGCCGGCGAACTCGGCGCCGGTCACGCCGGAGCCGACCACGATGAGCTCCTCGGGGAGCTCTTCGAGGTCGTAGACCTGGGTCCAGTTCAGGATCCGCTCGCCGTCGGGCATCGCGTCGGGGATCTCGCGGGGGTGTCCGCCGGTCGCGATGAGCACGGCGTCGGCGGTGAGGATCGTCTCCGAGCCGTCGGCGGCGGTGACGATGACGTCCCGCGTGCCGTCGATGCCCTGCGGGCCGCCGAGCTTGGCGCGGCCCCGTACGACCCGGGCGCCGGCCCGGGTCACGGAGGCGGTGATGTCGTGGGACTGGGCGAGCGCGAGGCGCTTGACGCGCCGGTTCACCTTGCCGAGGTCGACGCCCACGACGCGCGCGGCGTGCTCGATGTGCGGGGTGTCGTCCGCGACGACGATGCCGAGCTCCTCGTACGACGAGTCGAAGGTCGTCATGACCTCGGCGGTCGCGATGAGAGTCTTGGAGGGCACGCAGTCGGTGAGCACCGACGCGCCGCCCAGACCGTCGCAGTCCACGACGGTCACCTCCGCGCCGAGCTGGGCCCCCACGAGGGCCGCCTCATACCCGCCGGGTCCGCCGCCGATGATCACGATCCGGGTCACGAAAACTCCGCCTCACGTCTACCCGGCCGGCTGCCGCCCCGGCCGGGGCTTCCGGGGGGTCTCCCCGGGGGATGCATTCCGTACGTCATTGTCCCGCACGCATCAAGGTGCTTCACGCCCGGTCCCACCATCCGGGACGCCGGCCCCGTACGCGGCCGCGAGCGCGGTCGGGGCCGCCCCTCCCGTACCCTCGACCTCATGTCGCTCTACGCCGCGTACGCCGGCAACCTCGACCCGCGGCTGATGACGCGCCGCGCTCCGCATTCGCCGCTGCGCGGCACGGGCTGGATCAACGACTGGCGGCTGACCTTCGGCGGCGAGCAGATGGGCTGGGAGGGCGCGCTGGCGACGATCGTCGAAGCGCCGCGCCACCAGGTCTTCGTCGCGCTGTACGACGTGGCCCCGCTCGACGAGGACTCCCTGGACCGGTGGGAGGGCGTCGGGCTCGACATCTACCGCCGCATGCGGGTCCGCGTGCACACGCTGGACGGCGAGGAAGCGGCCTGGGTGTACGTCCTGAACGGCTACGAGGGCGGCCTGCCCTCGGCCCGCTACCTCGGCGAGCTCGCCGACGCGGCCGAATCCGCGGGCGCCCCGCACGACTACGTCATGGAACTCCGCAAGCGCCCCTGCTGAAGCAGGCCGCCCACATTCAGGCAGCCGCCGGCCAAATCCAGCCCCGCCGGCGTTTGAGGCGCGGGGTCCGGGGCGGAGCCCCGGCAACGGCGCGGCACGGCACCCGCACACCCCGCCCGGGACAATTGGTCGGAAACGACAAAGCAACGATCCGAATACCGTGAGCGGCGCCATCTACGCGCGTAGGCGAAGAGCGGCTACGCTCTTCCGCGTGAACGCATCTGTTACCGACCCCTTCGCCGCCGCCGACGCCGCCGCCGCCCGCCTGCGCGAGCTGACCGGCGCCGAGACCCACGATGTCGCCCTCGTCATGGGCTCCGGCTGGGCCCCCGCCGCGGAGGCGCTCGGCGCGCCCGAGGCCGAGTTCCCGGTCACCGAGCTGCCCGGCTTCCCGCCGCCCGCAGTCGAGGGCCACGGCGGCAAGATCCGCTCGTACAAGATCGGCGAGAAGCGCGCCCTGCTCTTCCTCGGCCGGACCCACTACTACGAGGGCCGCGGCGTCGCCGCCGTCGCCCACGGCGTGCGCACGGCCGTCGCCGCCGGCTGCAAGACCATCGTCCTGACCAACGGCTGTGGTGGCCTGCGCGAGGGCATGAAGCCCGGCCAGCCGGTCCTGATCAGCGACCACCTCAACCTCACGGCCACCTCGCCGATCGTCGGCGCGAACTTCGTGGACCTGACCGACCTGTACTCGCCGCGCCTGCGCGCGATGTGCAAGGAGATCGACGAGACCCTCGAAGAGGGCGTCTACGTGCAGTTCCCCGGCCCGCACTACGAGACCCCGGCCGAGATCAACATGATCCGTGTCATGGGCGCCGACCTGGTCGGCATGTCCACCGTGCTGGAGGCCATCGCCGCCCGCGAGGCCGGCGCCGAGGTGCTCGGCATCTCGCTGGTCACCAACCTGGCGGCGGGCCTGTCCGGCGAGCCGCTGAACCACGAAGAGGTGCTCCAGGCCGGCCGCGACTCGGCCGCGCGCATGGGCAAGCTGCTGACCCAGGTCCTCGCCCGGATCTGAACGGCGCACCGAACGACCGGGTGACCGGACGACCGGCCATACGAGAGGTAAGGCGGAAGTAGTGCAGGACGTGCAGGACGTGCAGGACGATCTGATCGCGCGGGCCCGGGCCTGGCTGGCCGAGGACCCGGACCCGGAGACGGCCGACGAGCTCGCGAAGCTCATCGAGGCCGGTGACACGACCGAGCTCGCGGACCGCTTCTCCGGCATGCTGCAGTTCGGGACCGCCGGACTCCGCGGCGAGCTGGGCGCGGGCCCGATGCGGATGAACCGCAACGTGGTGATCCGGGCCGCGGCGGGCCTCGCGGCCTACCTCAAGGCCCAGGGCCACGACGGCGGCCTGGTCGTCGTCGGCTACGACGCCCGCTACAAGTCGGCCGACTTCGCCCGCGACACCGCCGCGGTGATGACGGGTGCCGGGCTGCGCGCCGCCGTCCTGCCCCGTCCGCTGCCGACGCCCGTCCTCGCGTACGCCATAAGGCACCTGGGCGCCGTCGCCGGCGTCGAGGTGACCGCGAGCCACAACCCGCCCCGGGACAACGGCTACAAGGTCTACCTCGGCGACGGTTCGCAGATCGTCTCGCCGGCCGACGCGGAGATCGCCGCGCAGATCGACGCGATCGCCGCGCTGGCCGACGTACCGCGGGCCGAGGGCGGCTGGCAGGACCTCGGCGACGAGGTCCTGGAGGCCTACCTGGAGCGCACGGACGCCGTCCTGACCCCCGGGTCCCCCCGGGGCGTGCGGACCGTCTACACGGCCATGCACGGCGTCGGCAAGGACGTGGTCCTGGCCGCCTTCGCCCGCGCCGGCTTCCCGGCCCCGGTCCTCGTGGCCGAGCAGGCGGAGCCGGACCCGGCCTTCCCGACGGTGGCCTTCCCCAACCCGGAGGAGCCGGGCGCGATGGACCTGTCCTTCGCGACGGCCGCCCGGGTGAACCCGGACATCGTCATCGCGAACGACCCGGACGCCGACCGCTGCGCCGTGGCCGTCCCGGACCCGGCAGCCGCCTCCGGCTGGCGGATGCTGCGCGGCGACGAGGTCGGCGCGCTGCTCGCCGCCCACCTGGTGCACAAGGGCGCGACCGGCGTCTTCGCCGAGTCGATCGTCTCCTCCTCCCTCCTCGGGCGGATCGCGGAGGCCGCGGGCGTGGGCTACGAGGAGACCCTCACGGGCTTCAAGTGGATCTCCCGCGTCGAGGGCCTGCGCTACGGGTACGAGGAGGCGCTCGGCTACTGCGTGGACCCCGAGGGCGTCCGCGACAAGGACGGCGTCACGGCCGCCCTGCTCGTCGCGGAGCTGGCCTCGGAGCTCAAGGAGCAGGGCCGGACCCTGACCGACCTGCTGGACGACCTGGCGATGGAGCACGGTCTGCACGCCACCGACCAGCTGTCGGTCCGCGTGGAGGACCTGTCGGTCATCGCCTCGGCGATGGCGGCGCTGCGCGCGGAGCCCCCGGCCTCGCTGGCGGGCCTGCGGGTCACCTCCGCCGAGGACCTCAGCCGGGGCACCGCGGCCCTCCCGCCCACGGACGGGCTGCGCTACTACCTGGAGGGCGACTACAAGGCCCGGGTGATCGTCCGCCCGTCCGGCACGGAGCCCAAGCTGAAGTGCTACCTGGAGGTCGTGGTCCCGGTGGCGGACGCCCCGGACCTGCTCCCGGCCCGCGCCCGCGGCCAGGAAGTCCTCGACGCGATCAAGAAGGACCTGGCGGCCGCGGCCGGCATTTAGCCCGAACGCGCCGCTCGCACGCCGACGGCCCCCTGAGCTCCGGCTCGGGGGGCCGTTTCCGTTTCCCGTGTGAGGGTCAGGAGGCCGAGGGTGCGGGAGTGGGAGTGGGCGTCGGCCGCACCACGTCGCCCAGGGTCGGTACCGCCTCCGGGCGGGAGCGGACGGCGTCCGTGCACTCCCAGGCCCTCGGCGGATCCGCGTCGGGACCGCCCAGGACCACCGGGCCCGGACCCGCAGACACCGCGTCGCTCTCCGCGAGCGTGCACACCAGCTGCGACAGCGCCACCGGGGGCAGGTCCTCGGGCTTGCGGCTCAGCCGTACCGTGCCCTGAGGATCGCCCGGCCGCGGCGCCGAGGCCGTCAGCAGGGCCGGCACCTCGGTCGTGAAGCCGGCCTCCCGCTCCTCCGCCGACGGCTCCCGCTGGAGCACCTCCAGCAGGGCCTGGGTGACGAGCACCGCCACGTCCCGCGCAGGCCGCTTCTCCGGCACCGGCACCACCCGCTGGACGCCCACCAGCTGCGCCCCGCAGACCAGTTCCACCGTGGCCCGGATGCCCTGCATCCCGCCGGTCCCGGCCGGCGTGCCCGCCGGCGTCTTGCAGGAGACCCGCGAGGGCGCCGGGCCCACGTCCACCGGCACGGTGGTCGCGCGGATCCCGCACCCGGTCAGGGCACCCAGGGACAACAGGCCCAGGGCCACCACGACGGCCGTCGTACCGAGCATCGCGCCGAGCGCCGCGCCACGCCCCGCCCCGCGCGTCGCCGTCCTACGCCTCGTCGTCGTCACCGGCGATCACCTTCCCCACGTCCACCGGCAGCCGCAGCGTGAACAGCGCACCGCCCTCCGCCCCGTTCTCCGCGGTGATGTCGCCGCCGTGGATGTGCGCGTTCTCCATCGCGATGGACAGGCCGAGCCCGCTGCCGTCCGACTTAGGCCGCGACGCGCTCGCCTTGTAGAACCGGTCGAAGACGTGCGGCAGTACGGCCTCGGGGATGCCCGGCCCGTTGTCCCGTACGGCCATGACCAGCCAGTCCCCCTCCACGCGGATGGAGACCCGTACCGGCGATCCGCCGTGCTTGAGCGCGTTGCCGATCAGATTGGCCAGGATCACGTCGAGCCGCCGCGGGTCCAGCCGCGCCACGATCCCGCGCTCCGCGTCGAGTTCGACCGCGTCGAGCCACGCCCGCGTGTCGATGCACGCCGTCACCTGGTCGGCGACGTCCACGTCGTCCAGCACCAGGCGCGCCGTTCCCGCGTCGAAGCGGGTGACCTCCATGAGGTTCTCCACGAGGTCGTTCAGCCGCCTGGTCTCGCTCACGACCAGCCCCACCGCCGGTGCGATCATCGGATCGAGGTCGTCGACCTCGTCCTCCAGCACCTCGGCGACCGCCGTCAACGCCGTCAGCGGCGTGCGCAGTTCGTGGGACATGTCCGCGACGAAGCGCCGGCTGGACTCCTCCCGCGCGCTCATGTCGGCGACCTTCTTCTCCAGCGCCTCGGCCGTCTTGTTGAAGGTGTGGGCCAGGTCGGCGAGTTCGTCCGTCCCCGACACCTCCAGCCGGTGGTCCAGCTCCCCTTCGCCGAGCCGCCGCGCCGCGTCGCCGAGCCGCTGCACGGGCCGCAGCACCGTACGGGCCGCGGCCTGCGCGAGCAGCGCGGAGCCGAGCAGCGCGAGGCCGGTGGCGATGGTCAGCGACCAGGCCAGGGCGTTGAGGTCGTCGCGCTCCTGGGCGAGGGACTTGTACATGTAGCCGGTCGGGCCGCCGCCCACGATCCGGGTGCCGCCGACCAGGTACGGGTTCCCGTTCGGCTTCGTCCGCTGCCAGTACACGTGGTACTCGGCGTCGTTGGCCGAGGTGGTCTTCTGCCGGTCGTCGACAGCGTGCTGGAGCGACTTCGGTACGTCGGCCAGCGAGAAGGCGTCGGGACCGGCGGTACCGGCCACCCTGCGGCCGTCCTTCTCGTCCACCAGCAGCACGCTGTAGCCGGGGCTGCTGCCCGCCATCATCTCGGCGGTGTGCTGCAGCTCCTCCTGCGTCGGGTCGGCGGGCAGCGCCGCGGCCCGGTTCTGCATCTCCTGCCGGAAGTCGCCGAGGGCGGCGTCCTGGGTCCGGGTCAGGACGGCCTCGCGGTTGAGCCAGTACGCGATCCCGGACGCGGAGACCGCGGCCGTCAGCGCGACCAGTGCGAACACGACGAGGAGCCGCAGCCGCAGGCTGGTCCAGCGCCGGCCCGCGAACAGGGCTCTGATCACTGCGGGGAATCCAGTCGGTAGCCGACGCCCCGGACGGTACGGATCAAGGTGGGCGAGGAGGGCACTTCCTCGACCTTGGCGCGCAGCCGCTGCACGCAGGCGTCGACGAGGCGCGAGTCACCGAGGTAGTCGTGCTCCCACACCAGCCGCAGCAGCTGCTGGCGGGAGAGCGCCTGGCCGGGCCGGCGGCTGAGCTCCAGGAGCAGCCGCAGCTCGGTCGGGGTGAGCTGGAGGTCCTCGCCGTTCTTGGTCACCGTCATGGCGTTGCGGTCGATGACCAGCGAGCCGAAGACGGCGGAGTCGGTGGCCTCGCGCTCGCCGCGGCGCAGCACGGCCCGGATGCGGGCGTCGAGCACCCGCCCCTGGACGGGCTTGACCACGTAGTCGTCGGCTCCCGACTCCAGGCCGACGACCACGTCGATGTCGTCGTTGCGCGCGGTGAGCAGGATGATCGGCAGCTGGTCGGTGCGGCGGACACGCCGGCACACCTCGAAGCCGTCGATGCCGGGCAGCATGACGTCGAGCACGATCAGGTCGGGCCGCTGCTCGCGCAGCAGTTTGAGGCCGTCCTCGCCCGTCGCCGCGGTGGCCACACGGTGGCCCTGGCGGGTCAGGGAGAGTTCGAGGGCCGTGCGGATGGCGTCGTCGTCCTCGATGAGCAACAGGAAAGGCACGGGCTCATTCTGTCCCATCGCCCCGCGGGACTTCGACCGCCCTGCGCCTCCAATCCGGGCGCGGCTCCTCCCGGGACCCTGTGACAGGCCTGTGACAGTCGAAGGACACCCCGGTTATCTCGGGCGGGCAGTCTTCTTGGCAACGGACCAGACAGACTCCACGACGGGGGGCGCGAGATGAACACGCTGCACAGCACCAGCACCAGCGCGGTTGTCACGCGGCTGCACGATGTGAACCGCCGCACGGCAATCCGTACGGCGACGGCCCCTTCGCGGCGGCCGGCGCACGTGGTGGCCATCGACGCGAAGACCTACGAGCGCCCCTCCGTCCCCGCCCAGCGCACGGCGGGCTCCCCGGAGGTCCCGGACTCCTCCAACGAGGCCGAGTTCACGGCGTACGTCCAGGAGCGGCGGGCCGCCCTCTACGCGACGGCCTTCCACCTGACCGGCGACCGCTACGAGGCCGAGGACCTGCTGCAGACCGCGCTGTTCTCCACGTACCGCGCCTGGGACCGCATCAGCGACAAGGCCGCCGTCGGCGGGTACCTCCGCCGCACGATGACGAACCTGCACATCAGCGCCTGGCGCCGGCGCAAGCTCAACGAGTACCCGACGGAAGAGCTGCCGGAGACGGCCTCGGACACGGACGCCATGGGCGGTACGGAGCTGCGCGCCGTGCTGTGGCAGGCGCTCACCCGCATCCCGGAGCCGCAGCGCACCATGCTGGTGCTCCGGTACTACGAGGGCCGCACGGACCCGGAGATTGCGGAGATCCTGGGCATCAGCGTCGGCACGGTGAAGTCGAGCATCTGGCGTTCGCTGCGCCGGATGCGCGAGGACGAGGCGCTGAGCTTCGGCCGCGACGAGGCGGAGTCCTTCGAGGACCTGGTCGCCTGACAGACCATCGGCCGGGGGGCCGTCCTACGGGGGTGGGGCGGTGGCCATGGGGGAGGAGCGCGGGATCAGTCGGCCGGGGGTCCGACTGATCCCGCGCTTTCATGTGCGCGTACGGCGTCATCTGTGGGCCGTCGTGGTCAACGTTCCGGGCCGTTCGGGGGACTCCTCCGCCAGCCGGTTCCCGCTCCCGCCCGCCCGGGGCACCAGTCCTCCGGAAGTCACGGAGAACTGCGAGAACCGGGAGAACGCGCATGTTAGGACAATGGGCCGGATGGCAGCGGTGGCAGTGACGGCGGGGGCGGTCGGCCTGCTCGGGGCGGTACCGGAAGCGGCCGCCCAGACCATGGTGAACTGCGCCACCGACAATCTCCAGGACGAGATCGACGCCGCCGCCCCCGGTACCTCGCTGGTGCTGAGCGGGACCTGCAACGGCGACTTCACGATCAACAAGAACCTGACCCTCAGCGGCATGGCGGGCGCCGCCCTCGACGGCACCGGAGGCGCGAGCACGCTGACGGTCACCGCGGGCGTCCAGGTGTCGCTGGTCAACCTGACCGTCACCGGGGGCGGCGGGGCCAATGGCGCCGGCATCCGCAACATCGGCGGCGCGCTGTCGCTGAACCGCGTCACGGTCACCGGGAACGCATCGGCGGACCAAGGCGGCGGCATCCGCAACGAAGCCGGAGCCACGCTGTCGCTGAACCGGTCCACGGTGAGCTCCAACACCGCCAACTTCGGCGGCGGCATCCTCAACGAAGCCTCCACGCTGAGACTGAACAACTCCACGGTGAACAACAACCAGGCCTCCTTCGGAGGCGGCATCCACAACGTCGCGGGCAGCACCGCGACGCTGAACGGCTCCCAGGTCACCGCGAACACGGCGTTTTCCCAAGGCGGCGGCATCAACAACGACGCCGGCAACACGCTGGTCCTGAACCGCTCCACGATCACCGCCAACACCGCGGGCGAAGGCGGCGGCATCTACAACCTGGGTACGGTGACGAACCGCCGGTCCTCGATCACCGGCAACACGCCGGACCAGTGCGCCCCGGCGGGCTCCGTCCCGGGCTGCGTCTAGAGCTCCCGGAGCTACGCGGCCGCGGCGCTCGCCGAGCGGTGGCGGCCCGCGGCCGCCGCCGCGAGGCGGCCCAGGGCCTCGTCGCGGGCGCAGGCGTGCGCGCCCAGCGCGGTGTGGCGGGCCACGATGCCGCGCTCGGCGCGCATCAGCCGCCAGCCCCGCCGCAGGAGCACCGGCACCGATTTACGGCCCTCTCGCAGGTCACGGGCGAGCCGCCGCCGGAAGGTCGTGCTGGGCCGCCCGCGCAGGCAGATCGCGTCCGCCAGCAGCCCCAGCTCCTGGCACCGCGCCGCGACGTCCGCCGCGAAGATCCCCTCGGCTATGAACAGCGGGGTCCGGGAGATGTCCAGCGCCTCCGTACCGGTCCGCGAGGAGGTGGAGATGTCGTAGACGGGGACCTCGGTCCGCCCGGCCGCGCACAGCGCGGCGATCGCGGCCACGGCCGCCTCCGCGTCCCAGGACAGCGGGGAGTCCCAGTCGATGTCGGCGCTGCCCTCGACCAGCGGGAGGGTGGGGTCGTCACCGTCCTTGTAGAAGTCGTCCAGGCGCAGCACGGGCAGCCCGGACCGGGCCGCCAGCGAGGACTTGCCGGAGCCCGAGGGCCCGGTCAGCAGGACGACACGCGTAGGCAAAGGAGAGGAACAGCTCACGGAACAACAGTGTGAACTATTACCTCGCGCAGGGGACCTACCCAAAGGTCCGTTGGTATCCAGGATCACACCTCCACTACGCTGCGTGCGCACACGACTACGACTCCGTACGAGCCCACAGGCGGGAACCCATGGCACGTCACGCAGCCCCCAAAGCCACCCACCCCAAGGCGCTGCGCACCGCAGGCCTGACCCTCTCCATGGCCGGTGCGGCCCTCGCGATGGCCGCCGGTGGCGCCCAGGCGGGCGAGCTTGATGTTCCGGCGGCCCTCGCCGGCGTCTCGGACCCGATCTCGAACCTCAAGGTGAATCCGCTGGCGCACACCGGCGTGGATCCCCTCGACAACGGCGTCGCCACCAAGGTCGCGGATTTCCCCTCGGTCGGCACCGGCATGGTTACGGGCATCCTGACCCAGGGGCCGTCGGTCGGCGAGCTGCCCACCGCCGCGGCCTCCTCACTGCTCGGCCCGCTGCTGCCGGGCGCCGCCAAGTAGCTCCCGTAGGCACGAAGAGGCCCCGGCAGCGCGGGGGACGCTGCCGGGGCCTGTCTTCGAGGGATCTCGTACGAGCCGGACGGGGCTAGTACGAGGACCCGCCCGCGCCCAGCGACCCGGTCGGGTGCCAGACGGTCTTGGTCTCCAGGAACGCCGTCATGCGCGACGTGCCCGGGTCCGCGCTCCAGTCGTCCACAGGCTGTGGACGCAGAACGCGCTTGAGGTTGTCCGCGGCCGCGATCTCCAGCTCCTTGGCCAACGCCTCACCGGCGCCCGCCAGGTCGATCGCGTTGACGTCCTGGTGGGACGCCAGGTGCGGGCCCATCTCGGCGGCCTTGCCGGACAGGATGTTGACCACTCCGCCGGGCAGGTCGGAGGTGGCCAGGACCTCGCCGAGGGAGAGCGCGGGCAGAGGTGCCTTCTCCGAAGCGATCACGACGACCGTGTTGCCGGTGGCGATCACCGGGGCGATCACGGAGACGAGGCCCAGGAAGGACGAGTCCTGCGGGGCGACGACCGTGACCACACCGGTCGGCTCGGGGGTGGAGAGGTTGAAGAACGGGCCCGCGACCGGGTTGGCCCCGCCCACGATCTGGCCGATCTTGTCGGTCCAGCCCGCGTACCAGACCCAGCGGTCGATGGCCGCGTCCACGACGGCCGCGGCCTTGGTCTTGGACAGGCCCTCGGCCTCGCCGACCTCGCGGACGAACTGCTCGCGGCGGCCCTCCAGCATCTCGGCGACGCGGTAGAGGATCTGGCCGCGGTTGTACGCGGTCGCGCCCGACCAGCCGCCGAAAGCCTTGCGGGCGGCGACGACCGCGTCACGGGCGTCCTTGCGGGAGGACAGGGGGGCGTTGGCCAGCCACTTGCCCTTCGAGTCACTCACCTCGTACACCCGGCCGCTCTCGGAGCGGGGGAACTTGCCCCCGACGTACAGCTTGTAGGTCTTGAAGACGCTCAGACGCGTCGAAGAAGACTCAACAGTTCCCATTAGCGCTCACCCTTCGGGTTCGACGGGGCGAGGTAGCCCTCCAGGCCGTGACGGCCGCCTTCGCGCCCGAAGCCCGACTCCTTGTAGCCGCCGAAGGGCGAGGTCGGGTCGAACTTGTTGAACGTGTTGGCCCACACCACACCCGCACGGAGCTTGTTGGCGACCGCCAGGATGCGGCTGCCCTTCTCCGTCCAGATGCCGGCGGACAGGCCGTACTGGCTGTTGTTGGCCTTGGCAACGGCCTCGTCCGGCGTACGGAAGGTCAGCACGGACAGCACCGGGCCGAAGATCTCGTCGCGGGCGACGGTGTGCGACTGGGAGACGTTCGTGAAGAGCGTCGGGGCGAACCAGTAGCCGGCGTTCGGCAGTTCGCACGGAGCCGACCAGCGCTCGGCGCCCTCCGCCTCGCCGGTGTCCGCGAGGGCGGTGATCCGGGCGAGCTGCTCGGCGGAGTTGATCGCGCCGATGTCGGTGTTCTTGTCGAGCGGGTCGCCCAGGCGCAGCGTGGTCAGCCGGCGCTTGAGCGAGTCGATCAGCTCGTCGTGGATCGACTCCTGGACCAGGAGGCGCGAGCCCGCGCAGCAGACCTGGCCCTGGTTGAAGAAGATGCCGCTGACGATGCCCTCGACGGCCTGGTCGATGGGGGCGTCGTCGAAGACGATGTTGGCGCCCTTGCCGCCCAGCTCCAGGGTGACCTTCTTGGACGTACCGGCGACCTGGCGCGCGATGGCCTTGCCGACGGCGGTGGAGCCGGTGAAGGCGACCTTGTTCACGTCCGGGTGCTCGACGAGGGCCGCGCCCGCGTCCCCGTACCCGGTGAGGATGTTGACGACGCCCTTGGGCAGGCCCGCCTGGCGGCAGATGTCCGCGAAGAAGAGCGCGGAGAGCGGGGTCGTCTGGGCCGGCTTGAGCACGACCGTGTTGCCCGTGGCGAGCGCCGGGGCGATCTTCCAGGCGAGCATCATCAGCGGGAAGTTCCACGGGATGACCTGGCCGGCCACGCCGAGGGGGCGCGGGTTGGCCCCGTAGCCCGCGTGGTCGAGCTTGTCGGCCCAGCCCGCGTAGTAGAAGAAGTGCGCGGCGACGAGCGGGAGGTCCGCGTCGCGGGTCTCCCGGATCGGCTTGCCGTTGTCGAGGGTCTCCAGGACGGCCAGCTCGCGGCTGCGCTCCTGGATGATCCGGGCGATGCGGAAGAGGTACTTGGCGCGCTCGGAGCCGGGCAGCGCGGACCACTTCTCGAAGGCCTTGCGGGCGGCCTTCACGGCGCGGTCCACGTCGGCGGCGCCGGCCTGCGCGATCTCGGCGAGGACCTCTTCGGAGGCCGGGGAGACGGTCTTGAAGACCTTGCCGTCCGCCGCGTCGGTGAACTCGCCGTCGATGAACAGCCCGTAGGAGGGCGCGATGTCGACGACGGACCGGGACTCGGGGGCGGGTGCGTACTCGAATGCGGATGCCATGATGATCAGTCCACCGTCACGTAGTCGGGACCGGAGTAACGGCCGGTGCTCAGCTTCTGGCGCTGCATCAACAGGTCGTTGAGCAGGCTGGAGGCTCCGAAGCGGAACCAGTGGTTGGACAGCCAGTCCTCGCCCACGGTCTCGTTGACCAGGACCAGGAACTTGATCGCGTCCTTGGTGGTCCGGATGCCGCCGGCCGGCTTCACGCCGATCTGGATTCCAGTCTGCGCCTTGAAGTCGCGGACGGCCTCGAGCATGAGGAGCGTGTTCGCGGGCGTCGCGTTGACCCCGACCTTGCCGGTGGACGTCTTGATGAAGTCGGCCCCGGCCATCATGCCGATCCAGGAGGCGCGGCGGATGTTGTCGTACGTGGACAGCTCGCCGGTCTCGAAGATCACCTTGAGCCGGGCCGCGCTGCCGTCGGGGCGGACGCAGGCCGCCTTGACGGAGCGGATCAGCTCGTAGGTGTCGAGGTAGCGGCCGGCGAGGAAGGCGCCACGGTCGATGACCATGTCGATCTCGTCGGCGCCGGCGGCCACGGCGTCGGCCGTGTCGGCGAGCTTGACGGGCAGGGCCGCGCGGCCGGCCGGGAAGGCGGTGGCTACGGAGGCGACCTTGACGTCGGCTCCGTTCAGGGCGGCCTTGGCGGTGGCCACCATGTCGGGGTACACGCAGACGGCGGCCGTCATGGGCGTGGTGCGGTCGGTCGGATCGGGGTTGGCTGCCTTGGCGGAGAGCGCCCGGACCTTGCCCGGGGTATCCGCGCCTTCCAGCGTCGTCAGGTCGATCATCGAGATGGCGAGGTCGATGGCGTACGCCTTGGCCGTCGTCTTGATCGAGCGGGTGCCGAGGGAGGCCGCGCGGGCCTCCAGGCCGACAGCGTCGACGCCGGGCAGCCCGTGCAGGAAGCGGCGCAGCGCACTGTCGGACGTCGTCACGTCAGCGAATGCGGTGGGGGTGGTGGGCATGGTCACCACATGAGCATATCTACGCGCGTAGCGGCCTGTCACCCCCCTCTGCCGATTCGAGGGCATCCGCGAGGGAATCGACCCGTCCGTTCCGACACGCGTTCGGGTGTTACACGTCCGGGACGGGAAGCGAATCCTCCGGCCTCACGAGATCCATAGATTCGTCATCAGCAGCCCGCCACACCTGAACCGGCCGAAAGAGACCGAACAGACTCGACGCGGCATGCGACTCTCCTCCATTTTCCGCCACCCTTCCGCGTTGCCCGTGCCCCAGGAGTCGTTATGCGTACCGCCCACGCCCTCCGTACCCCGATCTTCACCGCCGCCCTCGCGGGCGCGATGCTCCTACCGGCCACCGGCGCCGCCTTCGCCGCGCCGATCGCCGCAGCCCCACAGGCGGCCGCGGCAGCCACCTCGGGCAACAGTCGCTACGAGGGCAAGGCCGTCTACATCGGCGAGGGACTGGTCGCCGTGCTGCGCAACAAGGTGGAGGGCCCCGAGGCCTGGATCCGCAGGGTCGGGACCGGCTGGAAGCCGGGCCACGACTACATGAAGCCGGTCGTGACGAAGCTGGACCGGAGCGGACCCTACGACAAGGCCGAAGGCATGTCGCTCGAACTGACCAAGGCCGCGAGCGCCCACCCCGTGCTCGTCGTCACCGCCAAGGACGGGACCGTCAAGTCCTACCCCCTGCCCGCGGGGCAGGCCAGCACGGACTGCCGGGTCGGACCGAAGGGGCAGTCGCTGGGCGCGGGCATGAAGGCCGAGCTGTACGTCACCGAGAACGGCCCGAAGGCGGTCCTCTACAACTCCGGCGACGACCGACCCTGGACCACCCTGAACCGCACGAACCCCTCGCTGCCCACGAAAGGGTTCATCGTCAGGATCCTGAACCCCAGCAGCGCCACGCCCGTCCTCGAATGGAAGACCGAAGGCGGCAGCACTCCGTTCGGCCGGGCTCCGTTCCCCGCGTTCCCCAAGGGCTGCCGGCCGAGCTACGCCTTCACCGACACCAAGCCGGCACCGAAGCCCCCGAAGCCGCAGACGGCCGTCGTCCCCAAGGGGCCGGTCGCCGCGGGCGCCGAGCCCGGTACGCAGGACACCGGCGGCGCCCCGATCGCGGTCGCCGGTGCCGGGGTCCTCTCGACGGCCCTCCTGCTCGGTGCGGCCTTCGCGGTCCGTGCCCGCCGGGCCCGCTCCCGGGGCTGATCACCGGCCCCGGGGCGGAGCTCCGGTTCCCTCCGTCCCTTCCTCTGGCGGGCCGCCTTCGTGGCGGCCCGCCGGAGGGCGTTGCGGGTCCGCCGCCCGGCCGTACGGGCCGAAGACGAGTGCGCTGGTCAGACGGCTGTTCGCTGTTACGCATCCATGACAGGAAGCCCACGTTCCGGTCGATCGAGATCCGTAGATTTCTCATCAGCAGCCCCGCAGACCTGACCGGACGAAACCCCGACAGCGACACCGCGGCATGCGACTCTCCGCCCCTTCCTCCACCATGCGCCAAGGAGTCGTTATGCGTACCGCCCTCCGTACCTCGATCGTCACCGCCGCCCTCGCCGGAGCGCTCCTGGCGCCCGCCGCGACGGCGATCGCCGCGCCCACCGCGCAGGCCGCGACGGCCGTGACCTCGGTAGCGGCGGTATCGGCGGTGTCCGGCAGCACCACCTCGGGCAACGACCGCTACGACGGCGAGAAGGTCCTCGTCGCCGAGAACCACCTCGCGGTGCTGCGCAACGGGCCCGAGGGCCCCGAGGCCTGGATCCGCTCCTCCGGCCCGAACTGGAAGCCGGGCGACGCCTGGGCCTTCCGCGTACTCGGAATGGTGGACCTGGCGAACCCCCGCGCGGTGGTCGAGGGCATCCAGTACGACCTGAAGAAGATCGACTCCGGCCCGGACAAGGGCCGCTACCTCCTCAACGTCTACGTGCTGGGCGAGGGCGCCTCCAGCGGCTGGTACCTGCTGCCGAAGGCCGCACCGGCCACCAAGCCCTCCACCAAGCCCGCCCCGAAGCCCTCGGCCAAGCCGGCCACCAAGCCGGCCGTGAAGCCCGCCGCGAAGCCCGCCACCACCCCCGCCAACGCCGCCAAGCCGCAGACCGTCGTCGTCCCCAAGGGCCCGGTCGCCGCGGGCGCCGAGCTCGCCGACATCACCGACACGTCCTCCGAGGACATCGCCTCCGAAGACACCGACAACACCACCACCGCGGCCACCGGCACCGCCCTCGTCGCCATACTCGCCGCACTCGGCGCCGGCTTCATGATCCGCAACCGCAAGGCCCGCACCCGCAGCTGAACCACCCCACCCCGCGCCACTCGTTGCCGCCTCCGGCGGGCCACCTCCACGGTGGCCCGCCGAAGGCCGTTCCCGGAGCCGATGCCATGAATCGCCGTACGCCCCGCCGCACAGCCCGCCGACCGCGCCGCGCGCTGACGGCCGCCGCCCTCCTCGGGCCGCTCGCCCTGGCCGCCCTGACCGGCTGTGGCGGCCCGGCGCCCGCCGCCGCCGCGCCGCCGCACGTCGCCGAGACCTCGGCCGCCCCGGCCGCCCCGGCCGCCCCGTCGGCGTCTGCCCCGTCGGCGTCCGCCTCGCCCGCCGCGGCCCTGCCCGCCTCCGCGCCCGTCCGCGTACGGATCGCCTCGGCCGGGGTGGACGCCTCACCGGTACTGGAGCTCGGGCTGGGCTCCGACGGCTCGGTCCAGGTGCCCTCCGTAGCGGACGGGGACAAGATCGGCTGGTACACCAAGGGCGTCACCCCCGGCGAGACCGGCCCGGCCGTGCTGATCGGCCACTTCGACACCGCGCGCGGCCCGGCCGTGCTGCGCAACGTCTCGCGCGTCCGCACCGGCGACGAGATCAGGGTGACCAGGGCGGACGGCACCGAAGCCGTCTTCCGCGTGCGCGAGCTGGAGCAGGTGGACAAGAAGGACTTCCCCACCGCGAAGGTCTACGGGGACACCCAGCGCCCCGAGCTGCGCGTGATCACCTGCGGCGGTGAAATCACCGACGGTCACCGCCCCGACAACATCATCCTGTACGCCGATCTCGTGGGGTGAGACGGCTTGAGGCAGAATCTGCCGCATGAGCAGCGATCAGCCCACCGAAGAGCCGGCGTACGACGACCGGGTCTACCGCTCCCCCATGGCCACCGTCGCCGGGGTGATCATGCTCGCGCTCCTCGCGTGGCTCTGCGGGGACGCCGTGGTGCGGGGCTCCGGGAACGTTCCGTGGATCGCCCTCGCCGTCGCGCTCTGCCTGGCCCCGCTCATCGTCGCCTTCACGGTCCGTCCGGCCGTCTTCGCCAACGACGACCGGCTGCGCGTGCGCAACCCCTTCCGGACCATCGAGCTGCCCTGGGCCTCCGTCGACACCGTGCGGGCGCGCTTCTCCGCCGAGGTGCTGGCGGAGGGGGCTACGTACCAGCTGTGGTCCGTGCCGGTCTCCCTGCGGGAACGCAAGAAGGCCAACCGCCGCCAGGCGAGCCGGCTCGGCATGGCCAACGGCCAGGGCAAGACCCCGGACGAGGAAGTCCGTCGCGCCGCCGCCGACCAGACGGTGAACGAGCTGCGGGAACTGCACGAGCGCGGTGCCTCGCGGGCCGGCGCCCAGGGCTCCGTACAGGTCTCCTGGTCGTACGAGATCATCGCGCCCGCCGTGCTCGGCGCGCTGATCCTGATGGTGCTGCTCGCCACGGGCTGACCGGCGGTTTCCCCGGAACCGCGGGCACCGGAACCCGCGTCTCCACTGGCGTGCACCGTCTCAAGGGCAAGCGTGTCAAGGGCAGCGGCAGCGCCACCGTACAGCTGTGGATCCGGCTTCTCGCCGGGGTCCTGCTGACCGCCCACCTCCTCCTCGTCGGCTGGCTGATGCTGCGCCCACTGGACGTGCCCTGGGCGGCGGCGGCCAATCTGACCCCGCTGGAGGGCATCAGGGCGGACCTCTCCTACGGGCCCCTGGAAGCCGCCCGCCGGATCGGCGGCGGGCTGGCGCTGCTGGCCCCGCTCGGGGTGCTGCTGCCGCTGATCAGCGGCCGCGTGGAGCTTTCGCCGCTGGCCACGTGGTCCTCACTGGCCCGGGCGGCCGCCGCGGGCGTGCTGGTCTCGGTCGGCATCGAGATGCTCCAGACGGCGGTTCCGGGGCAGGTGGTCGACGTGGATTCGGTGCTGTTGAACACCCTCGGCGTGGTGCTCGCGCACCTGGCCGTCGTCCCGGCCCTGCGGGCCCGGCTGCGGCGGTCTCAGGGGGCGACCCCGAGAATTACCAGGGTCGGGCTCGGCCCCTGGACCGACGTTCTGTCCTCTGTTCAGCGGGAGTATTGAGGCATCGCGGGAAAACATCCCGCGGACCGCACAACGACCGAGGAGAGACCATGAGCGCCCTTGCCCGCCCCCGTGACGGACGATGGATCGGCGGAGTCTGTGCCGGTCTTGCGCGCCGGTTCGGAATATCCGCGAACACGATGCGGATCATCTTCGTCGTCTCGTGCCTGCTGCCCGGCCCGCAGTTCCTCCTTTACCTGGCGCTGTGGGTGCTCCTGCCGAACGAGAAGTCGGGCACCTCTTCCGCCGCCACCGGCTGGTAGCCCGCCGGACGGGGAATTCAGCGCGCGGCGCGGACCTTCTGGAGCTGCTTGTCCGTGACCTCGTGCGGGACCTGCGGGGTCTGCCGGCCGCCCGCGACGTTGAGTGCCATGAGGCGCATGACGGTGTCCCCTTGGCGTACGACGCCCAGGTGCACCTGGGCGGTGACGCCTTCGGCGGCCGCCGTCGTGGTCCAGCTGACGGTCTCGTCGCCGGCCGTCTTGTAATCGGCCGCCTTCACGTCGCGGTACGAGCCGCTCTGCTTCTCGACGGTCGCGGTGAAGCCGCCGGCGCAGGCGGACACGGCGTTCCTCAACCGGGCGATCAGCGCCTTGGCGTCGGACTCGGCGTAGGAGCTGACGGAGGAGGAGACGGCCAGGCCCATCTGCTTCTGGGAGCCGATGCCCCGGTTGACGGTCTCGCGCGCCGCCGGGTCGGGCTTGTCGCCCATGATGTCGGCGAGCGGCTGGCAGGCCTTGCGGTCCGCCTGCGGCTGGCCGTCGGGGGCGTTCGGGTTCTTGCCGTTCGCGGAGATCTGGTAGCCGGGCAGGTCGCCCTGTGCCAGGGCGGAGCGCTCCAGCCGGCCGGCGCCCTGCCGGGGAGCGCCCGTGCCGCCCGTAGCACCGGCTCCGCCGGTGCCCGCGGAGCCGGGGGATCCCGCCTCGCCGGACGCGCCGGCCGAGCCCGCCGACGCGGACTGCCCGGGTGCGCTCGCGGAGCCCTTCGGGTCCGGTCCCTTGCCGGAGGCGGGGGTGTTCGTACTGCCACAGCCCACCATCGCGGACAGCAGGGCGGGGAGCAGCACGGCCGTGGCCGTTCGTGCCTTCATTCGCATGATCGAAACCTCATACCCAGGGTGTCGGCGGGCAGTTGGCGGTGATCCTGGCACATGCCGCGACGCGGCACACACCTGGTCGAAGAGGTGTGCGCCGCGTGGGCGTGCGTGCGAATCGCGTACGGGTCGCGTACGAATCCGACAGGGGATCCGAAGTGGATCAGGCGCCGAGGCCGCTGGTCGGCAGACCGCCGAGCAGGCCGGTCACCGTGCCGAGCGCGGCGGCCGGGTCGGTCGCCTCGGGGGCCTGCTGGCCCTCCTCGGCGGTCACGTGCTGCTGGCTGGTCGCACCCTGGACCGCGCCCGTGACGGTGCCCAGCGCGTCACCGAGACCGACGGCGGGGACGGCCGAGGCGGTACCGGCGGCGACGGCGGCGAAGGCGGCACCGAGAGCGGCGACACCGAGGGTCTTGGCAGCTGACTGCTTCATGAAGAATCGTCCTTGCGACGGGGAAATGAGCGGCTCCGCAAACTAGTCACTTCAAACCCCCTCCCGCAAACATCATTAAATACGAGAAAGCGCCCGGGAATTGCCCCTCCCGGGCGCTTTCAGTCCGTCACGCCATGGCCTAGGCCGAGACGGAACCGCTGGTGGAAGCGGTTTGACGGAACAGCCATTCCGACTTCAGCTCCGCATAACCGGGCTTGATCACGTCGTTGATCATGGCCAGCCGTTCATCGAAAGGAATGAACGCGGACTTCATCGCATTGACCGTGAACCACTGCATGTCCTCGAGCGAGTAGCCGAAGGTGTCGACCAGGTGCTCGAACTCACGGCTCATGCTGGTACCGCTCATCAGCCGGTTGTCGGTGTTGACGGTCAGCCTGAAGTGCAGTTTCCGCAGCAGACCGATCGGGTGCTCGGCGTAGGAGACCGCCGCGCCCGTCTGCAGGTTCGACGTCGGGCACATCTCCAGCGGGATGCGCTTGTCCCGGACGTACGAGGCCAGGCGGCCCAGCGTCACGGAACCGTCGGCGGCGACCTCGATGTCATCGATGATCTTCACGCCGTGGCCGAGCCGGTCGGCGCCGCACCACTGCAGGGCCTGCCAGATCGACGGCAGGCCGAAGGCCTCGCCCGCGTGGATGGTGAAGTGGTTGTTCTCGCGCTTGAGGTACTCGAAGGCGTCGAGGTGGCGGGTGGGAGGGAACCCGGCTTCGGCGCCGGCGATGTCGAAGCCGACAACGCCCTTGTCGCGGTAGCGGTTGGCCAGTTCCGCGATCTCCAGCGCACGGGCCGCGTGCCGCATCGCGGTCAACAGCGCGCCGACGCGGATGCGGTTGCCGTTCGTCCGCGCGCGGCGCTCGCCCTCGCGGAAGCCCTCGTTGACCGCCTCGACGACCTCTTCGAGGGTCAGGCCGCCTTCCAAGTGCTGCTCGGGCGCGTAGCGGATCTCGGCGTACACGACGCCGTCGTCGGCCAGGTCCTGGGCGCACTCGGAGGCCACCCGGAAGAGGGCCTCCTTCGTCTGCATGACGGCGCAGGTGTGCGCGAACGTCTCCAGGTAGCGCGGGAGGGAGCCGGAGTCAGCCGCTTCCCGGAACCAGGTGCCGAGCTTGTCGGCCTCGGTCTCGGGAAGGTTCTCGTAGCCGGCCTTGTCGGCCAGCTCGATGATGGTCCCGGGGCGCAGTCCACCGTCGAGGTGGTCGTGCAGGAGCACCTTCGGGGAGCGGCGGATCTGATCCGGTGTGGGCAGGTTGGGGGTCTCGCTCGTCATCTGGGCACTCTAGCTCCTACGCGCGTAGAGCAGTGAGACGGTGTCCACCCCCGATATGTAACAGTGACCGCGCGGACGGGTGGCGTACACCTCGGGGTCTGAGACTGTTCCGTCATGGCACAGCATGCGCCGCCGGCGCGCGGGGCCCGCCTGGGGCGGGCGGCCGGCGCGACCGGCTCGGTCTCAACGGTCAGTGGTGTGGTGCTCCTTCTCCCCGGAGCATCCAGGTTCTCCCCCGGTCCCGTGCGTCCGCTGGCTCGGGCCCTGGCCCGTGCGGGTGCGGCGGACGGGCTGGTCACGCACCAGGTCATCCACGGCGCGGGCACCCGCGAGGGGGACGCCGAGTGGGCCGCGGACGAGGTGGTCCGGCGGTACGGGGACGTTCCAGTATGCCTGGCCGGGTACGACGCGGGCGGCCGGGCGGCGCTCGCCGCGGCCGGCCACGAAGCCGTCAACTCCGTCCTGGCACTGGCCCCTTCGTTCCCCCGGCAGTCCGACACGGACTCCCCCGAACCGGTGAAGCAGCTCTCGGGCCGCCGGGTCCTGATCGTGCACGGCACCAACGACGCGCGCAGCGACCCGGAGTTGTCGTACCGGCTGGCGACCCGGGCGAAGAAGGCGAACCGCACGACGTGCCGCTTCGAGGTGCATTCCGACGGGCACGGACTGCGCGATCACCAGGACGAAGTCGTGGCCCTGTCCGTGGACTTCGTCCTGGGCTCCGTGTTCTCGTGGTCCTACTCGCGGCCGGTCACCGACGCGCTGGCGGCTCCCCCGCCACTGGGCCTGCGGATGCCGCTGGCCTCCGGGTACGGGCGGTCCCTGCGCGGCTGACGCCGCGGGCTGACATCGCGGGAAGCGGGACCGCACCGGACTGCGGCGCGGCGCGGGGCGGCAAGGAGCCGCGGGCGGAGAGCGCCCGCGGGTGCGGTGGTCGCGCGGGGCCGTCCGCGCAGGCCGCGCCGTCCCCTCCCGGCCGGATGACACGGGCGGGCCCGGCGCGACCACCTTGAGGCACACGCCCGCGCGAGGGCGCGGTGCCGGTTCGGCGAAGCGCGGACTCAGGATGCCCGCGCCCTCCCCCGAGAACGCCGTGGTACCACTGTGCCGGTTCGGCCTATCCTCACGAAGATCGGAGGGCATCGTCTTGGTGCCTTGCGGGAACACGAGGGGTTTACAGATCGGCACAGGCCGGGACGAATATGTATATGCCATCGGATGAAACGGACCAACTGAGCTCCGTGGCCCGGCGTCTTTACGGGTACGCGGCCGAGCGGCACGCCTTCTCCGAGACGGAGGCCGGCGAGGCGCTCGGCGTGTCCGTCGATGCCGCCGTCGCCGAACTCGCGGCGGCCCACCTGATCCAGCCCCGCCCCCACCCGGCGTCCGCCGCGGACGGAAGCCCCGACGGACCGGCGCCGGCGTCGCACTGGAGCGCCGTGTCCCCGCAGGCCGCCGTGGCCCGGACGCTGGCCCCGCTGGCCCTGCGGGTGCGCGAGACCCATGACGAGATGGACCGGCTGCGCGTCCGGCTGGAGGAGCTGCTCCCCGCGTACGAGGCGGGCGCCGACCTGCGCGCCCGCGGCGGGGCGAACGCCCTGGAGCTGGTCACCGACCCGGCCGCGCTGCAGGACCTGATCGGGGAGCTCGTCGCCTCGGCCGAGTCCGAGGTGCTGACCTGCCACCCGGGCGGCGGCCGCAGCCCGCAAACCCTGGAAGGGGCGGTGGTCCGGGACGAGGCGATGCTGGCCCGGGGCGTGCGGATGCGCACCCTCTACCAGCACACCGCCCGCTACTCCCGCCCGACGGCCGCCTACGTCGAGCGGGTGACCGCGCTCGGCTCCCAGGTCCGTACCGTCGGCGACGGGCTGATGCGGATGATCCTCGTCGACCGGCACACCGGGCTGATGGAGGTTCAGGACGACATCAAGGCGGCGCTGGTGGTGCGCGAGCCCAACATCGTCCACTTCATGGCGGAGACCTTCGAGCGCTGCTGGGCGGAGGCCGAGCCCTTCAGCACCACCGTCGGGCCGGACCAGGCCCGTTCCATCTCCGACGAGCTGCGCCAGACCATCGTGCGGCTCCTGGCGGAGGGGCTGGAGGACAAGGTCATCGCCCGGCGCCTCGGCATGTCGGAGCGCACCTGTCAGCGCCACATCGCCGAGATCATGCGGGCGGTGGGGGCCAAGTCCCGTTTCCAGGCCGGGTTCCTGCTGTCCGCGACGGCGGCGGCCGCCTCGGCGGCCTCCGTGGCTTCCGCGGCTTCCGCCGCCTCCTCGGCCTCCCGCGCCCCGCTCACGCCCCCGGCTGGAGCTCCGGGATCAGCCGCCCCCGACGGGACAGCAGAAACTTCTTGAACTCCGCCACCGGCGGAGTGTCCGGGTGCCCGTCGAGCCAGGCCACCCCGATCTCGCGGACCGCGCGCGGGGCGGTGACCGTCAGCTCGACGACCCCGGGCCGGGCCACCGCGGGCGGCGGCAGCAGCGCCACGCCGAGACCGGCGGCGACGAGCCCGCGCAGGGTCTCGGCCTCCTCGCCCTCGAAGGCCACCCGGGGCGTGAACCCGGCCTCCGCGCACAGGTCGTCGGTGATGCGCCGCAGCCCGTAGCCGGGCTCCAGGGTGACGAAGGTTTCCTCGGCGGCCTCCGCGAGGCGGATCCGCTTGCGCGTGGCGAGCCGGTGGTCCTCGGGGACCACCAGCCGCAGCCGCTGCTCGTCGAGCCGGCGGGCCACCAGGTCCGGGGCGTCGGGCAGGGGCGAGGTCAGGCAGAGGTCGAGCTCGCCCGCGCGCAGCTTCTCCAGCATGGCCTCGCCGTAGTTCTGGACCAGTGAGAACCGTACGCCGGGGTGGTCGGCCCGGAAGGCCCGGATCAGGCCGGGCACGGTCTCGGGGCCCAGGGTGTGCAGGAAGCCGAAGGCGACCTTGCCGAAGGACGGGTCGGCGTCCTGCTGGACGGAGCCGGCCGCGCGGGCGATCTCGGCCAGCGAGCGTTCCGCCGAGGCCAGGAAGGTGCGGCCGGCGGTGGTGAGCGCGACCGTACGGCCCTTGCGGGCGAACAGCGTGACGCCCAGGTCCTGTTCGAGGCGGACCATGGCCCGCGACAGGGTGGACTGCGGGACGCCCAGCTCGTGTGCGGCGCGGGTGACGTGCTCGTGCCGGGCGACGGCGGCGAAGTACGCGAGGCGCGGGGCCAGCGCATGTGTCACGGCCATGTCTTCTTCGTAACGACTCATCGATAGGCACCCATCTGACCTGCACTGATGCACGGATGGATTGATTATCGCGAATTCGTGCATTGGACGCATGAAAAAGACGGATCTACGGTCGTACGCATGCCTCCCGCTCATACCGGGGCACCCGTCATCCCGGGTGCCTCCACCCCGTCGTTCCCCGCCTCCGCACCCGAGGCGCACGAGCCCGGCCGCCCCGGCTACCGCCGCCTCAGCCTCGCGCTCTTCGCCGCCGGACTGGCCACCTTCGCCCTCCTCTACTCCACCCAGGCGCTGCTGCCCGCGATCTCCGACGGCTTCGGTGTGACGGCGGGTCAGGCCAGCTGGACGGTCTCCGCGGCCACCGGCGCGCTCGCCCTGTTCGTCCTGCCGCTCAGCGCGCTCTCGGAGCGCTTCGGGCGGACCCGGATGATGACCTGGTCGATGGTGATCGCGGTCGGCGTCGGCCTCCTCGTGCCCTTCGCGCCGAACCTGGAGTGGCTGATCGCGCTGCGCGCCGTCCAGGGCGCGGCGATCGCCGGCATCCCGGCCTCCGCGATGGCGTACCTGGCGGAAGAGGTCAAGCCGAAGGCGCTGGTCGCCGCGATCGGCCTGTTCGTGGCGGGCAACTCCATCGGCGGCATGAGCGGCCGCCTCGTCACGGGCTGGGCGGCCCAGGTGTGGGGCTGGCGCGGCGGGCTGCTGACCGTGGGCCTGATGTCGCTGGCCTGCGCGGCGGCGTTCCTGGTCCTCCTCCCCCGGGCCCGGTTCTTCCGGGCGGCCTCACTGAACCCGCGCGCGGTGGGACGTACCGTCTCCGGGCACCTGCGCGATCCGCTGCTGCTGCGGCTGTACGGGATCGGCGCGCTGTTCATGACCGTGTTCGGGGCGGTGTACACGGTCATCGGCTACCGCCTGGTGGACGAGCCGTTCTCGCTCGGGCAGGGTCTCATCGGCTCGATCTTCCTGGTCTACCTGGTCGGTACGGTCTCCTCGGCGGCGGCCGGGCAGCTGGTGGCCCGGCTGGGCCGGCGCGGCGCGCTGTACCTGGCGGTGACCACGACGGCGGTGGGCCTGTTCCTCTCCCTCGCGGAGTCGCTCACGGCGATCCTGCTGGGCCTGATCCTCATCACGGCGGGCTTCTTCGCGGGCCACGCGGTGGCCTCCGCGGCGGTGAGCCGTACGGCGAAGACGGGCCGAGCTCAGGCCTCGGCGCTCTACCAGTCGGCGTACTACGTCGGCTCCAGCGCCGGCGGCACGCTGGGCGCCCTCGCCTACCACTCGGCGGGCTGGGCGGCCACGGTCACCCTCGCGCTGCTCGCGGTCGCCGGGGTCCTCACGATCACCCTGTACGGGTCCCACGCGGCCCGGTCGGCCCGGATCGCGGCACTGCCGGCGCGCTGAGGTGCCGGCGCACCGGGGCCCGGCACCCCCGGATGGCATGATCGCCCATCATGTCCACAGTCAGCATTCACCTCATACTCGGCAGCACGGTCAGCATGATCTGCCCGGCCCGCGTCGTGGAGTCCGGCGCCGACGGCCTGCTGCTGTGGGTGGCCCCGGGCACCCCGCTCTGGCGCGCCGCCATCCCGCCCGGCACCCATCTGCGGGACCTGCCGCCGGAGGGCTCGTACCCGCTGCGGGCGGACCGGTGGCGGCACGGGGGCGCGCTGATCCTGCAGCCGGCCGGGGCGGGGCACGCGGTGTGGTGGAGCTTCACGCCGGAGCAGGAGTTCCGCAGCTGGTACGTGAACCTCGAATCCCGTGTCCGTACCCGGGACGGCGCCGACGTCCACGTGACCGACCAGGAGCTGGACATCACGGTGGCCCCGGACCGCGCGTGGGAGTGGAAGGACGAGGACTCCTTCGCCGCGAAGACGGGCCACCCGGTGTACTGGACGGCGTCCGAGGCCGCCGCCGTCCGCGCGGAGGGCGTCCGCGTCACCCGCCTCATCGACTCGGCCGCCTACCCCTTCGACGGCACCTGGTGCGACTTCCGTCCCCCGCCGTCCTGGCCCCTCCCGGACCGCCCGCCCCTCCCCCTCGAACCGGTCACCGCTCCCTCGGGGGTGCTCGTGCTGGGCAAGACCGGCTGGATCGACCACCGCGCGGACGGCGCCCCGCCCCTCTCCGACCGCGCCCTGGCCGTGGCGGCGACGGGCGGCGGCCACCTCCACGACGGCGGGGCGGCCGGGCCCGGGCCGTGGGGCTGCGAGGCCGTGGCCGTCCCGGCCGCCGCCGACCGCCCCCTGCCGGTACGGGCCTGGACCTCGCCGTCCCCCTTCGACGGCGAACCGGTGATCTCGGCCCTGGAGGTGTCCCTCGGCCTCCCCTGGAACCACGGCGCGGCCCCGGTCCCCCTCGGTGACCTCCCGGTCGACCGCTACGGCATGGTCCTGGGCGACGCCCGGGCCCTGGACGCCTTCGAGGGGCTGAACGGCGAAGCCGTGAACGGCCTGGCGGACGTCACCTACTGGGGGAGGTACGCGGACGAGGCCCAGGCGGTGTTCGGCGGCCACCGCGCCCGGCGCGCCGGCTGGGGCCATAGGCTGCTGGCCGGAGCCATCGAACTCGGCGGCTGCCGGATGCTCGGCCTCGGCTGGGCCCCCGGGGACCACGCCGAGCGGCACCAGGGCGAGCGCGAGGAGGGCCGGGTGTACCCGGTCACCCTGGAGGAGCGGGCGGGCGAGGCCGTCCTGCGGTGGGTCATACCGCCGTACGATGCGCCGACCGCACCGGGGAATGAGAACTGACGTGCCGCTGCTGCCCTACGCGTACCGGGTGACCAAGTACGACCCCGCCGACCGGGCGCCCGACGGCGCCTATCAGGGGACGGAGGCCGCCGACAGCGACCACGGGCCGGTCGAGGCGGCGTACCTGGCGGCCGTCGCGGCCTTCGCGGAGGAGAGCGGGGTCGAGAGGCTCGCCGTGCGGGATCCGGAGGCCGGCATCCCGTCCACGGGCTTCGGGCGGGATCCGGCGGCGGGGCACGGCCTGGCCGGACTGTTCCCGGACGGAGAGCGCGGTTTCCACGACGGTGCGAGCGTGCCGGTGCCGCTCGCGCTGGAACTCGTACACGGCATGCTCCGCGAGAACGGCGGATGGTGCCGGCTGGAGGCGGAGGGTGCCATGACCGTGCACGTCGGGTGGGACCAGTACGTCTACGTCTCCACCCGCACGCCCTGCGAGGGCGCCGCGGCCCGCACCCGGGAGCTCGGGCTCTTCGCCGAGCCGATCGGGGCCTCACCCTACGAGCCCTCGCCCGACGAGGAGTACGAGCTGCGCCCCGCCGACGAGGAGTTCTGGGCGCGGGTACGGGCGAGCGCGGCGCGCGGCGAGGCCGGGCTGCTGGAGGAGGCGTACGCCGCGAATACGGCCCGCTGGCACCGCCTCGGCGACGGGAGCCCGCTCGATGCCGTCCGGGCCGGGCTCGCGCCGCGCGCACTCCTGCGCGTCTGGCCGGCGCTGTCCCGCGACACCGCCGGGTTGATCGCCGGACTCCCCGAGGAGTTCTCGCTCGAGTGCGTGTGGGAGGACGCGGACGGCCGGATCTCGAGCGCTCTCGTCGACGAGGACGACTGCGACGAGCTGGTGGAGGTGCTCGCGGGCGCCAGGGCCGCAGGCCTGCAGGCGTACTTCGCCGACGAGCACGAGCCCCTGTTCACCGGCGTGGTGCCGGACGCGGACGGCGTGGTGCGGGCCCGGTGGACGCTGTAGGCGGAGGTTCACCGGTGCGTGCCGGGCTGCCGATGTCAGTGGCCTCCGGTAGTTTCCGACGTATCGGGAACTAACAGAGGGATCAAGGGACATGACGGAAACGACCGACCTTGGGCCCGAGCTGGACGCGGCGCTGGACCGGTACCGCGTCGAGCTCACGGGGTACTGCTACCGCATGCTCGGCTCGGCCTTCGACGCCGAGGACGCGGTGCAGGACACGTACATCCGTGCCTGGCGGAGCTACGCGAAGTTCGAGGGGCGGTCCTCCCTGCGGTCCTGGCTCTACCGGATCGCCACCAACGTCTGCCTGGACCTGCTGAACGCGGGGAACAAGCGGGCCCGGCCGATGGACCTGAGTGCTCCGCAGCACCAGGCCTCCGCCGTGCTGAGCGAGCGGCCCGAGGTGACCTGGCTGGAGCCGGTGCCCGACGGGCGGGTGCTGCCGCAGACCGCCGACCCGGCGGAGATGGCGCTGGCCAAGGAGTCCGTACGGCTCGCGTTCGTCGCCGCGCTCCAGCACCTGCCGGCCAAGCAGCGGGCGGTGCTGATCCTGCGCGAGGTGCTGGCCTGGAAGGCCGACGAGGTCGCCACGCTGCTGGACACCACCGTCGCGTCGGTGAACAGCGCCCTGCAGCGGGCCCGCGCGACGCTCGCGGCCGGCCGGGTGCGCGAGAGCGAGGCCCTCGACCCGCTGGACGCGGACCAGGCGAAGCTGCTGGAGCAGTACCTCGCCGCCTTCGAGGCGTACGACATCTCCCGGCTGACCTCCCTCCTCCACGACGAGGCCGTGCTGTCGATGCCGCCGTTCGACCTGTGGCTCCAGGGCCACGAGGACATAGCGGCCTGGCACCTGAACCAGGGCATCGGCTGCAAGGGCTCGCGGTTGATCCCGACGACGGCGAACGGCATGCCCGCCTTCGGCCAGTACCGGCCGCGCGAGGACGGGGAGCCGGGCTGGACCCCGTGGGCGCTCCAGGTGCTGGAGGTGTCAGACGGGAAGATCACCGGGCTGAACGCCTTCCTGGACACCGCCCGGTGGTTCCCGCTCTTCGGGCTCCCCGAGCAGCTCGACGAGTCCTACGAGGTGCAGCAGGGCGCGTAGCGGGGGCGGGGCCCCGGTGACTCGGAAGCGCCGGCCGGCGGCGGTGAGTCGCAGCCGGGCCAGGACCTCGACGGCGCCGAGGCCGGGCGCGGTGACGGCGCCGGCGTCGCACACCACCGTGCCCGCCCCGGCCGCGTAGAGCAGCTCCAGGCGGGCGCACAGCGGGGCCACGTCACGGGCGGCGGGTTCGGGACCGGGCAGTACGAGTCGCGTGATCGTCACGAGGGGGTGACTCCCCCGGCGCCCGGAACTCATCGGCGTCGGGGGAGCACCTCAGGGTGCGGGGAATGCGGACGTATCGAGCTCGACGTCGAAGGGCGCGGGAATGCGGAAGGTGTCACCAAATTTCCCGGCGCGGAGCACCCGGTAGACAGCACCGCTCGGCTCGCCGTAAAGGGTGACGGTGGGACCTCCGGGCGCAAAGCCGTCGATGAGCAGGTACAGCGGCACATCAGCCTGCGCGTACGCGGCGGCCTTCGCGATGCGGTCGTGTGAGGCGTTCGACGGGGAGGTGATCTCGACGATGAGTTCGACAGCCGCCGCCGGAATAAACGGAGCGCCGTCGACAACAGCGTCGGGCACCACGAGGAGGTCGGGAATGTACAGCCCGGTCCTCGATGGGATGGCTACCCCCAGCGTCTGGTGAACGTCCCAGTCGCCAGGGATGGCCGACAGCAGGCAACGCTGGAGTTTGGCCGCGATCAGGCTGTGCTTTCCTACTGGCGGTGGCGCCACGGTGATGATCCCCTCGATGATCTCCACCTTGCAGCCCTCCGGCCAGTCCATCGCCTCCCAGCGATGGACGAGCTCGTCCCAGCTGTCGCCACCGTGTGGCTCATGCTGAACGGTGAGTGCGCTCATGGTGTGCTCCTCATTCGGTTCGTCACCGATCCCAGCATGCCGAACGGGACCGGCAGGGGTCTACCGGTCCCGTTCACCCGAAAGAGAAGCCGCAGGTCAGGCGATGCGGTCCAGCACGATCGGCGTGGCGGAGAAGGCCGTGCCCGCCGCCGCGATGTCGACGGTGCCGTCCAGCGCCGCCAGGGCGTAGTCGAACTTCTCCGGGGTGTCGGTGTGCAGGGTCATCAGCGGCTGGCCCGCCGTGACCGTGTCGCCCGGCTTGACGTGCAGCTCGATGCCCGCGCCGGCCTGGACCGGGTCCTCCTTGCGCGCGCGGCCGGCGCCCAGGCGCCAGGCGCCCACGCCCACCCCGTACGCGTCCAGCCGCGTCAGCACGCCCGAGGCGGGGGCCGTGACCACGTGCTGCTCCCGCGCGACGGGCAGCGCCGCGTCCGGGTCGCCGCCCTGCGCCGCGATCATCCGGCGCCAGACATCCATCGCCCGGCCGTCGGCCAGGGCCTTCGCCGGGTCGGCGTCCTTGATGCCCGCGGCGTCCAGCATCTCCCGGGCCAGGGCCAGGGTCAGCTCGACCACGTCCGAGGGGCCGCCGCCCGCCAGGACCTCGACCGACTCGCGGATCTCCAGGGCGTTGCCGGCGGTGAGGCCGAGCGGGGTGGACATGTCGGTGAGCAGGGCGACGGTCTTGACGCCCGAGTCGGTGCCCAGGCCCACCATGGTGCGGGCCAGCTCACGCGCGTCCTCGATGTTCTTCATGAAGGCGCCGGTGCCGACCTTCACGTCCAGGACGAGGGAGCCGGTGCCCTCGGCGATCTTCTTGGACATGATCGAGGAGGCGATGAGCGGGATCGCCTCGACGGTGCCGGTGACGTCGCGCAGCGCGTAGAGCTTCTTGTCGGCCGGGGCCAGGCCGTCGCCGGCCGCGCAGATGACGGCGCCGGTGGTGTCCAGGACGTGCAGCATCTCCTCGTTGGAGAGCAGGGCGCGCCAGCCGGGGATGGATTCCAGCTTGTCCAGGGTGCCGCCGGTGTGGCCCAGGCCCCGGCCGGAGAGCTGAGGTACGGCCGCGCCGCAGGCGGCGACGAGCGGGGCCAGCGGCAGGGTGATCTTGTCGCCGACGCCGCCCGTGGAGTGCTTGTCCGCGGTCGGGCGGGAGAGGGAGTCGAAGTTCATCCGCTCGCCGCTGGCGATCATCGCGGCGGTCCAGCGGGCGATCTCGGTCCGGTTCATGCCGTTGAGCAGGATGGCCATCGCCAGCGCCGACATCTGCTCGTCGGCGACCACGCCGCGCGTGTACGCGTCGATGACCCAGTCGATCTGCTCGGGGCTCAGTTCACCGCGGTCGCGCTTGGTGCGGATGACGGAGATGACGTCCATGGAAGTGCTTCCTTCTACGCGCATAGAGAGAGGGGAGGGGAGGACGAAGGCCCCCCGCCCCGGCAGGGGCGGGGGGCCTTCGCGGCTATCTCAGATGGTCCGGCCCGAAGGCCTGCGGCAGCATCGCGGAGAGCGGCAGGACGCCTTCCGGCGTCTCCACCTGGAGCTCCGCGCCGCCGAACTCGAAGAGGAGCTGGCGGCAGCGGCCGCAGGGGACGAGGATCTCGCCCTTGCCGTCCACGCAGGTGAAGTGCGTCAGACGGCCGCCGCCCGTGGCCTGGAGGGAGGAGACCAGCCCGCACTCGGCGCACAGGCCGAGCCCGTAGCTGGCGTTCTCGACGTTGCAGCCGACGACGGTGCGGCCGTCGTCGACCAGCGCCGCGACGCCGACCGGGAAGCCCGAGTACGGGGCGTACGCCCGGGACATGGCCTCCCGGGCGGCCTCGCGCAGGGCCTCCCAGTCGGGAGCGGCCGTCACTTGCCCTGGCCCTTGCGGTACGGCATGCCGTCCGCCTTCGGCATCCGCAGGCGCTGTGCGGACAGCGCGAGCACCAGCAGCGTGGTCAGGTACGGGGCGGCGTCCACGAACTGGCTGGGCACCGCGTCGGTGAGCGCGTACCAGAGGAACAGCGCCACGGCGAAGGCGCCCGAGACGGCGGCCGGGACGTAGCGCTTCTTGTAGAGCTGCCAGGCCACGACCAGGACGAGCAGGATCGCGATGAGCAGCAGCATCGCGTGGACGTTCTCGGCGCCGCCGCGCAGCTTGAGGCTGTCGGTGAAGCCGAACAGGCCGGCGCCCAGCGCCATGCCGCCCGGCATCCAGTTGCCGAAGATCATCGCGGCGAGGCCGATGTAGCCGCGGCCGCCGGTCTGGCCCTCCTGGTAGATCGGGCTGGCCACGATCGAGAGGAACGCGCCGCCCAGGCCCGCCAGGGCGCCCGAGACGATCACGGCGATGTACTTGTACTTGTAGACGTTGACGCCGAGCGATTCGGCGGCGATGGGGTTCTCGCCGCAGGAGCGCAGCCGCAGGCCGAAGGTGGTGCGCCACAGCACCCACCAGGTGCCGGGGATCAGCAGCAGCGCGACGACGGTCAGCAGCGACAGCCCGGTGACCAGGCCGCCGACGACGCCCGCGACGTCGGAGACGAAGAACCAGTGCTTGCCCTGGAGGGTCGCCATCCAGTCCGACAACCCCGGCACGGTGATCTCGTAGATCGGCTCGACGCGCGGGGACTGCTTGGAGGAGCCGCCGGGCGCCTCGGCGAACGTGAAGTTCGACAGGTACTGGGTGAAGCCCAGCGCCAGGATGTTGATGGCCACACCGGAGACGATGTGGTTCACGTTGAAGGTGACCGTGATGATCGCGTGCAGCAGGCCGCCGATGGCGCCGCCGATCAGGCCGGCGATCACGCCGGTCCACGGGCCCCACTGGTAGCCGGCCCAGGCACCGAACCAGGTGCCGAGGATCATCATGCCTTCGAGGCCGATGTTGACGACGCCCGCGCGCTCGGCCCACAGGCCGCCGAGTCCGGCGAGGCCGATCGGCACGGCGAGCGAGAGCGCTCCGGAGACCTGGCCGATGGAGGTCAGGTCGTCCGCGCCGCTGATCACGCGGACCAGCGAGACGAGCGCGAGGCCGCCCGCGATGATCAGCATGATCCACGGGAGGGTGAGCTTGGTGCGTCCGCCCTGCTTCTTGGGCGCGGCGCTGGTCGCGGAAACGGTGCTGGCGCTCACGCCGAGACCTCCTTCTCGGTCGTGATGGCGTGGCCTGCGGCCAGCTCCTCGCCGACCTTCTGCTGCTGGCGTCGGATCCCGTAGCGGCGGACGAGCTCGTAGGAGACGACGACCGCGATCACGATCAGCCCCTTCATGATCGTGCCGATCTCCTTCGCGAAGCCGGCCGTGTCGAGCGAGGCCGAGGACTTGTCGATGAAGGCCATCAGGAGCGCGGCGAAGAAGATGCCGACCGGGTGGTTGCGGCCGAGCAGCGCGATGGTGATGCCGGTGAAGCCGACACCGACCGGGAAGGACAGGCTGTACGTGTGGCTCTCGCCCAGCAGCACGGGCATGCCGGCGAGGCCGGCGACGGCGCCGGAGATGAGCATCGAGGTGATGATCATCTTCTTGGCGTCCACACCGGAGGCCTGCGCGGCGGACTCGCTGGAGCCGGTGGCGCGCAGGTCGAAGCCGAAGCGGGTGCGGCCCAGCACGAACCAGTAGACGATGCCCAGCGCGAAGGCGAGGAAGGTGAAGCCGTAGATCTCCAGGCCGTCGCCGACGGAGATGGCCGGGAACCAGCCCGACGTGGCGATCTCGCCGGTGGTCAGGTCGTTCGAGCCCTTCGGCTGGACGCCGAGGTTCTTCGGGAGGATCAGCCAGGCGATCAGGCTGGTGGCGATCGCGTTCAGCATGATCGTGGAGACGACCTCGCTGACTCCGCGCTTGGCCTTCAGGACGCCCGCGATACCGGCCCAGAAGGCGCCGACCAGCATGGCGACGATCACGATCATCAGGATGTGCAGCGGGCCGGGCAGCGAGACCGCCGCGCCGACGACCGCCGACACCATCGCCGCGAGCCGGTACTGGCCGTCGACGCCGATGTTGAAGAGGTTCATCCGGAAGCCGATGGCCACGGCCAGGGCCGCCAGGTAGTACGTACCGGCCTGGTTGACGATGAGGACCTGGACGTCCTCGTAGCTCGCGTTCTCCACCATGAGCCGCAGCGGCTCGATCGGGTCCACGCCCGTCGCCGCCAGTACGGCCATGGTCAGCAGGAAGGCGGTGACCAGCGCGAGCGCGGGCCCGGCGAAGCCGAGGAGCAGCCGGTCCTTGTCGAGTTTCTTCATCGGGCCTCGTCCTCCGGGGAGTCGGTACGGGCGTCCGTGCCGGCGTCGGAGCGGTTGTCGGTGGCTTCCAGGTGCCCGGAGGCGGCGCCCGTCATGGCGGTGCCGAGCTCCTCCGGGGTGACGGTCGCGGGGTCGGCGTCGGCGACCAGGCGGCCGCGGTAGATCACGCGCAGGGTGTCGGACAGGCCGATGAGCTCGTCCAGGTCGGCGGAGATCAGCAGGACCGCCAGTCCTTCGCGGCGGGCCTCGCGGATCGCGTCCCAGATCTGCGCCTGCGCGCCGACGTCCACACCGCGGGTGGGGTGGGCGGCGATGAGGAACTTGGGGTTGTGGCTCATCTCGCGGCCGACGATCAGCTTCTGCTGGTTGCCGCCGGAGAGCGAGGCCGCGGTGACCTCGATGCCGGGCGTGCGGACGTCGTACTCGCGCACGATCCGCTCGGTGTCCTTGCGGGCGGCCTTCGGGTCGAGGATGCCGCGCTTGGAGTTGGGGGCTTCGGTGACGTGGCCGAGGATGCGGTTCTCCCAGAGGGAGGACTCCAGCAGCAGACCGTGCCGGTGGCGGTCCTCGGGGATGTAGCCGATGCCGCCCTCGCGGCGCTTGCGCACCGGGGCCTTGGTGATGTCCTTGCCGTCGAGGGTGATGGCGCCCGCGTCGGGGGTCATCATGCCCATGAGGGCCTCGATCAGCTCGGTCTGGCCGTTGCCCTCGACGCCCGCGATGCCGAGGATCTCGCCCTTGTGGATCGTGAAGCTGATCCCGTCGAGCAGCAGGCGTCCGGCGACCGGGGTCTCGCGCAGGTTGGCGTCCGGCAGGCCCGGCGTGCGCGCGGTGTCCTCCGTGACGACGGGCGCGCCCCCCTCGGCGACGGTCAGGCGCTCGACGCGGAGCATCGCGGTGGTGGTCACCGTGGACTCGCGGGTCTCCGGGGACGGCAGCTCGGAGCCGACCATCAGCTCGGCGAGCTGCTTGGTCGTGGTGGTGCGGGGGTCGGCGGTGCCGACCGTGGTGCCGCGCCGGATGACGGTGATGTCGTCGGCGACCTTCAGGACCTCGCCCAGCTTGTGCGAGATGAAGATGACGGTCAGGCCCTCGGACTTGAGCTCGCGCAGGTTGTCGAAGAGTGCGTCGACCTCCTGCGGCACGAGCACGGCCGTCGGCTCGTCGAGGATGAGGATCTTCGCGCCGCGGTAGAGGACCTTGAGGATCTCCACGCGCTGGCGGTCGGCGACCCCGAGGTCCTCGACCAGGGCGTCGGGACGGACGCCGAGGCCGTACGCGTCCGAGATCTCCCGGATCTTCTTACGGGCCTTCGCGCCGATGCCGTAGAGCTTCTCGCCGCCGAGAACCACGTTCTCCAGGACGGTGAGGTTGTCGGCGAGCATGAAGTGCTGGTGCACCATGCCGATGCCGCGGGCGATGGCGTCGCCGGGGCTGGTGAAGGAGACCTGCTCCCCGTCGATGGCGATGGTGCCCTCGTCCGGCTTCTGCATGCCGTAGAGGATCTTCATCAGCGTCGACTTGCCGGCGCCGTTCTCACCGACGAGGGCGTGGACCGTGCCCTTGCGGACGGTGATCGCGATGTCCTTGTTGGCGACGACGCCGGGGAAGCGCTTGGTGATGCCGTGCAGTTCTACGGCGGGGGGCGGGCTGGACGCGTTGATGACGCACTCTCCTTGGCGCGGAAGGAGCTGAAGACAGGGAGGGGACAGGGCGGGGGGAGAAAGTATCGCGTCCACGATGCTTCTACGCGCGTAGCACTGTCGAAAGTGAAAACTTGCGGCCAACCGGCCACAAGATCACATGAAACCACGTGACACGGGCCGGGGCCCGGGAGCGATGAGACCGCTTCCCGGACCCCGGGTATCACGTGTGCAGCGGGTCGGACGGCACCTTACGGCGCCGTCTTGACCTCGATCTTCTTGGCGATGATGTCGGCCTTGGCCTTCTCGACCGCGGCGACGACGTCCGTCATCTCCTTGTACTTCGGGTTGGAGTCGGCCAGGCCGACGCCGTCCTTGTCGAGGCCGTAGCGGACCTCGCCGGACTCCGGCTTGCCGTCCTTGACCGACTTGATCAGGTTGTAGACGGAGTCGGCGACATCCTTGGTGACCGAGGTCAGGATGAAGTCCTTGTACTTCGCCAGACCGGCCTGGTTGTACTGGTCCGAGTCGACGCCGATGGACCACTTGCCCTTGGCGGCGGCGGCCTCGATGGCACCGGAGCCGGCCAGACCGGCGGCCGAGTAGATCACGTCGGCGCCCTTGTCGAGCTGGCCCTCGGCCGCGGCCTTGCCCAGGTCGGGCTTGGCGAAGCCGTCGAAGTTCGGCGGCTGGGTCAGGTACTGGGTGAGCACCTTGGCGTTCGGGTTGGTGTCCTTGACGCCCTGGGCGAAGCCCGCCTCGAACTTCTTGATCAGCGGAACCTCGACGCCGCCGATGAAGCCGACCGTGCCGGTCTTGGACGCCTTGGCGGCGGCGACGCCGGCCAGGTAGGAGCCCTGCTCCTCGTTGAAGACGAGGTTGGCGATGTTCGCCGCGGTCACCGAGGTGTCGTCGATGATGCCGAACGTGGTGTTCGGGAAGTTCGCCGCGACCTTCTTGATGGCCGGCGCGTAGGCGAAGCCGACGCCGATGACCGGGTTGTTGCCCTTGCGGGCAAGCTCGGTGAGGCGCTGGACCTTGTCGGCCTCGCCCTCTCCATCGGTGGGCTCCGCCTCGGCGCCCTTGATCTGGAGGTCCTTCTCCGCCTTCGAGAGGCCCGCGTACGCGGCGTCGTTGAACGACTGGTCGCCGCGGCCACCGATGTCGTACGCGATGGCGGCGGACTTCTCCGAAGAGGAGGAGGCGGACGAGGACGAGTCCGAGGACGACTTACCGCCACAGGCGGTGGCCGAGAGGGCCAGCGCTGCGGACGCGATGCCCACGGTGGCGATCCTGGTGATCCGGCGCAAGGGGAGGCTCCTTCAAAACCTGACCGAAGCGCCACGACCGGCGCTGGTTTCGCCGAGATCGTAACGCGCGTAGATGTCAGTTAAAGGCCCGTTCATGAGTCGTTATCGGATCGTCGTGAACCAGACAGTGACCGATCAGTAACTGCCGACACATCCAGCCCATGTGTACCAAGGGCTGGACGCGTCCGCCGGATCAACCGCCGATGTTGTAAGAACTTCTACCCGGCTGCCCCCGCGAGCCTGGCGCGTCGCCCGTCGAGCGGCCGGCCGTCGAGCAGCGCGGCGGCCGTGAAGAACTCCACGCCGACCCCGATCGCGGCCTCGTCCACGTCGAAGTCACCCCGGTGCAGATCCCGCTTGGCCGTGTCCCCGGGCGTACGGACGCCCAAGCGCGCCATGGCTCCGGGGACGTGCTCCAGGTACCAGGAGAAGTCCTCGCCGCCCAGGCTCTGCTCGGTGTCCTCGACCGAGTCGGCCCCGCACCGGGCGCTCATCGCCTCGCGCAGCAGCTCGGTGATCACCGGATCGTTGACGACCGGGGGCACTCCGCGCACGTAGGTGATCTCCGATTTGGCCCGGTGCATCGAGGCGATCTCGTCGATGACCGCGTGGATCTGGTCGGGGGCCTCGTGCCAGGAGGCCAGGTCCAGGCAGCGAACGGTTCCGGACAGTTCCGCGTGCATCGGGATGACGTTGCAGGCGTGCCCGGCCTCGATCCGGCCCCAGGTGACCGACATGCCCGAGCGGGCGTCCATCCGCTTGGCCAGCACGGCGGGCAGGTCGAGGGCGAGCCGGGCGGCGGCCGTCACCAGATCGGTGGTCAGGTGCGGGCGGGCGGTGTGCCCGCCGGGGCCGTCGAGGGTGACCTCCAGCCGGTCGCAGGCCGAGGTGATGGGCCCGGAGCGCAGGCCGATCCGGCCGGCGTCGACGCGGGGGTCGCAGTGCAGGGCGATGATCTTGCCCACGCCGTCCAGCACCCCGGACTCGATGGCCTCGGTGGCGCCGCCGGGCAGCACCTCCTCGGCGGGCTGGAAGAGCAGCCGCACCGGGCGGGGCAGCTCGCCCCGGCGGTCGAGCTCGGCGAGGACGAGGCCGGCGCCGAGCACCACGGCGGTGTGCACGTCGTGGCCGCAGGCGTGGGCGCGGTCCGGGACGGTCGAGCGGTACGAGACGTGCGTCTTGGCATCCGGGATGGGCAGGGCGTCGATGTCCGCGCGCAGGGCCAGCATCGGCCGTACGCCGCCCTCCCGTCGCCCACCACCCTCAACGGAGCTACGCGCCCCTTCGTCCCACGTGCCCACGTCACAGATGAGCCCGGTCCCCGACTTCAGCACCCGCGGGCGCAGGCCCGCTTTCTCCAGTCGGGCCTTGATCGCCGCCGTGGTGCGGAACTCCTGGTGTCCTAGCTCGGGATGCATGTGCAAGTCCCGGCGGAAGGCGATCAGTTCGGCACGCAGGTGGTCCGGAAGCTTGCCGGGCAGCTCGGGCCGGTCGGGCGTGCCGGGCAGGGCGGTCTGGGACTCGCGGGACATCAACTGGTTCACCCGTTGAAGGGTAGGCCCACCCATGGGTCAACTGGCTGGAGATCACCAAAAGTTCATGCCGTTAGGGGAAAGAAACCCGGCCTCTGGACGCATGACCGGATGAAGGCGCGGGTAAACTCGCGCGCTCACTCATGCACTCATCCGGCCGCCTGAGCCGTCTGAGCAGGAAGTCTGTGCACATCACGGGCGGTGTCGGTGACTCCGGCGAGGAAACCGCGGGCCCGCTCCGAGGCCGACGCGGTGAGCCAGCTCGGATCGACATCGCATACGGCCACGGTCACGCCGGTGCCGATCAGCGCGTAGGGCAGGGTGTGGACCACCGTGGAAGGGAAACTGACGATCGTTCGGCCGACCGGGCCCCGCCTGGCGATCAGCTCCAGCGGCAGGTCCGGGCGTACGATCTCCAGCCCGGCCGCCTCGCTCAGGGTGCGCAGCTTCTCCGGGGATTCCCGGCGGTGGGCGAAGTAGCGGGTGGCCCCGTGTTCCAGGGTCAGGGCGCGCACCGCCTCCAGGTAGCGGTCCGGGTCGACCACGCCGGTCTCCACCAGCGAGGTCCCGACCAGGTCGGTGCCCTTGGTCAGGCGGGGCGGGCCGAAGCGGGCCCGGGTCCACGCGAAGTCGTTGAGCCGGACGGTCATCCCGCCGTGCCCGGTGACCGGCATCGAGGTGAACACCTCGACGCGCCGGCGGCCGTCCGGGCCGGGGGTGAACCGCCGCCGGGCCGTCGCCGAGACCGGCGCGTACGCGAGCTCGCGCAGCCGGGCCGGGAGGCCTCCGCCGCCGATCCGGTGCCAGCGCACGAGGCGCTCGCCGCGGGCCGTCTGGGCGACGAACTCCATGGTCGCGGTGCCGTCGTCGACCACGACGAGCTCCTCGGCCCGGACCAGGGTGAGCAGGAGCTGCACGTAGCGGGAGAACGGATCCCCTATCACCACCCGCTCGGCCGCCCGCACCTCCCGGGCGAGCGCGGCGAACGCTTCGAGCGGCACGAACCGGCCGCCGCGGGCCTCCTGCCACCGCACCTCGTGCCCCTCGTCCCGGGCCAGCCCCGCCATCCGGCGGAGCTGGCCCCGGGACATGGGGTCGGTGGGCGGGAGCACCACGATCCGCAGGCCCCCGGCGGCAGCGGGCGTGGGCCGTGCCCGGGTCCCCGGGGCGGGCTGGCGCGGGACGGCGCCGAGGACGCCGACGCGCTCCGCGTACGCCCACTCCAGGACGTTGAGGAGCTGGACCGGGCTCTCTACGAAAGCCAGGGTGCGGTCAGGGTCTGAGGGGGTCACCAGGTACTCCTCGTCAGAGGGAGAAAGGAAACGGCTCACGGTCCGTACGAGCCCGCCGCGCGCCGCCGTTGCCCCGGGTCCCGGCAGAGCCCGGGGAACGGTGGAACCGGGGGTCCCCCCGGACGGAGTCTGGGGGCGGGTAGGGGACAAGCCCCGCTCAGCGGCACACCCGCAGCGCCGCTCACACGGTGGCGAGCTCCCCCTGGACGCGGCGGAGCTTCTTCATCGGGCCGAGCTCGGACGCGTAGACCTGCTTGACGCCGTCGCCCAGCGCGGTCTCGATGGTGCGGATGTCGCGGACCAGGCGGGTCAGGCCGCCCGGCTCGACGGAGGCCGCCTGGTCGGAGCCCCACATCGCGCGGTCGAGGGTGATGTGGCGTTCCACGAAAGCGGCGCCGAGGGCTACGGCGGCCAGGGTGGTCTGCAGGCCCGTCTCGTGGCCGGAGTAGCCGATCGGGACGTTCGGGTACTCCTCCCGCAGGGTGTTGATGACCCGCAGGTTGAGCTCCTCGGCCTTGGCCGGGTACGTCGAAGTGGCGTGGCAGAGCAGGATGTTGTCGCTGCCGAGCACCTCCACCGCGTGCCGGATCTGCTTCGGGGTGGACATGCCGGTGGAGAGGACGACGGTGCGGCCGGTGGCGCGCAGCGCGCGCAGCAGCTCGTCGTCGGTCAGCGAGGCGGAGGCGACCTTGTGGGCGGGGACGTCGAACTTCTCCAGGAAGGCGACGGCCTCGGTGTCCCACGGGGAGGCGAACCAGTCGATGCCGCGCTTGGCGCAGTGCTCGTCGATGGCGCGGTACTCGGTCTCGCCGAACTCCACGCGGTGGCGGTAGTCGATGTACGTCATCCGGCCCCAGGGGGTGTCGCGCTCGATGTCCCACTGGTCGCGGGGGGTGCAGATCTCGGGGGTGCGCTTCTGGAACTTCACGGCGTCGCAGCCGGCTTCGGCGGCGGCGTCGATGAGGGCGAGGGCGTTGCCGAGCTCGCCGTTGTGGTTGATGCCGATCTCGCCGACGACGTAGACGGGGTGGCCGGGGCCGGCGGAGCGGGAGCCGAAGGTCCGGAGGCGGGGGGCGGGGGTGACCGTCATGGCAGGGCTGTCCTTCGGAGCGTGGGGTGTACGGGGAGGTGCGGGCACGGGTGCGGGCACCGGGGTGTGGAGCGGGGAGGTGGAGAGGGACGTGGGGGCCGGTGTGGCCGCGGGTGTGAGGACGGGTACGAGGGCGCGGGCGCGGGCCAGGTCGTGGGGGTCGTCGATCTCCAGCACCCGTGCGGGGTCGGTGGCGACCGGGACGGTCCGCCCGAAGAAGCGGTGGCGGGCGGTCCGGAAGCCGGCGGCGTTCATGGCGTAGGCGGCGCCGGTCTCCAGGAGGTCCTGGGGGCGGTCCTGCCGGCGGGGGCGGTACGCGGTGTCGTGGTTGACCCCGGTCCCGGAGCCGTCGGGGGCCGCCCGCCAGAGGAAGCCGTGGAAGGGGGCCGCGGTGAGCGCGGAGTCGGCGGCGCCGGTCGCGACGGCGGCGGCGACGGACTCCACGTCGCAGGCGGTGACGAACGGGCTGGTGCACTGGACGAGGAGGACCACGTCGACGGTGACGGAGTGCAGTTCCTCGAAGGAGTCGAGCGCGTGCAGCAGGGCGGCCTCGCTGGTGGCGGTGTCCCCGGAGATCCCGGCGGGCCGCCGCAGCACCACGGCCCCGGCTCCGCGGGCGGCGGCGCCGATGGCCTCGGAGTCGGTGGAGACGAGGACGTCGGTGACGGTGCCGGCCCCCAGGCAGGCCCGGACGGCCCGGACCACGAGCGGCATCCCGCCGACGTCGGCCAGGTTCTTCCCGGGCACTCCCTTGGACCCCCCGCGTGCGGGGATCACGGCGAGCACCCTGGGCACGGCGCGGGCCTTGCGGAGGGACCCCCCGGTGGCCGGGGCGGGGACGGGGCCGGTGGCGGGGACGCCGGCGGGCGTACCGGCTCCGGCCGGGCGGGTGCTCACAGCTCCCCCAGGCGGCGGATCACCGGCGCGACGCGCTGGACGCCGTGGCGGTAGGCGCCCCGGGCGGCTGCGCGCATGTGGGCGCGGAGCCGGCGGCGCAGCCGGGACCCCCCGGCGCCGGTCCGGGCCGCACCGGGCAGCGGGTGCCCGTCGGGGCCGAGATGGTGCCTGTCCAGGATCCCGGGCAGGTATCCCGGCGCGGTGTCCTGCGTGTAGTAGGGCTCCACGGCCGGGAGCGGGCCGCCGTCCAGCAGCTTCGTGAGCCGTGCCCGCGCGGCGGCGTAGGGGTCGGGCCCGCCGGGGGTCCCGCCGGGGGTCCCGCCGGGGGTCCCGCCGGGGGCCCCGCCCGGGGTCCCGCCGGGGGCCCCGCCCGGGGTCCCGCCCGGGGTCCCGGCCGGTCCGGCCGCCGGGGCGCCCACGCCCTGGGCGGCCAGCCAGTCCGGATCGGCCCGCGGGAGCAGGCCCGCGTCGAGCTGGGTCCACGAGGCCAGGCAGCCGGAGCCCAGGAAGTGGTGGTTGCCGAGGGCCTCGCGGACGCCGAGGTCGGTCAGGACGGCCGTCGGGATGCCCCGGTGGAGGGATTCCAGGGCCGCCGTGGAGGAGACGGTGACCAGCAGGTCCGTGGTGTCCAGGACCTCGCCCATGTTCCCGTAGACCAGCCGGCAGTTGGAGGGGAGCCCGCCGGGGAGCTGCTCCGCGAGGCGCTGGTACGGGAGCTCCTCCAGGTGCGTGGTGTGCTCCCCCGGGCGGCTGCGCAGTTTGATCAGCACCTCGCGCCCGGGGTGCAGCCGGGCGTGTTCCGCGGCGCGGCGCAGCAGGTACGAGCGGTCCGCGCGGGTGTCCGGCACGGACGGCTGGACCGCGAAGACCACCCGGTGGGCCGTGGTGCTCACGGGCTCGTACGGCTGCCCGTCGAGGAAGGGGAGGGCGGTCTCCACGACGGACCCGGCGTCCGCGCCGACTCCCTCGTAGACCGCGCGGAACCGCCCGGCGTCGTGGCGGGAGTTGGCGAGGACCAGGTCGGCCCCGTGGCGCAGCAGCAGGCCGTCGGCGAGTTTCTCGTAGACGACCCCGACGTACCCGGTGACGAACGCGGGCCGGGCGGCCGGCTCCGGCCACAGGGCCCGGGCCCCGTGCAGGACGGCCTGGACGGCGCCGCCGACCAGGGCGAGGACGATCACGTCGTACGGCTCCCGGTCCGGCGCCGACAGGTCGGCGAGGAACTCCGCGCAGGTGACCTCGGTGAGCCGGTCCGCCCGGACCCCGACCTCGCCGAGCTGGCGCGCGGTGGGCGTGGCCCGGCCGCGGAGCAGGTATCCGGTCAGGTGGACGGAGTCCGGCTCCGGGGCGAGACGGCGCGCGGTGAGCGCTCCCCATTTCCAGCGGGTGTCGGAATCGGCGAGTACGGCCACACGGAGGGCGGCCCGATGGGCCGCGCGGTTGCTTGCTGGCACCCGGCAGAAGTTATTCCGGCTTTTCGGTGATCGGCCCAACGAACGCACAACAGCGGGTTAACAACCCGTCGATTCAATGCGAAAGCGTCCGGGTTAACGTTCCCGCCGTTCGTCGTTCACATGGAATCCGCGTCCGGGCCACAGTGAATGACGAACGGCGCTCTAATGTCTCGCGAGTGCTCAAGCTCTCTGTTGTCGTGCCGTTCTTCAACGTGCAGACGTATGCGCCGGATGCCCTGAAAAGCCTCGAACTCAACGCTCGGGACGATTTCGAGTTCCTGCTCGTCGACGACCGCTCGACGGACGGGACGCCCGCGCTCCTGGAGCGGGCGGCCCGAGGACTGCCCGGCGCCGTGCACCTCAGACACGAGCGCAACGGCGGCCTGGCGACGGCGCGGAACACCGGTCTGGACGCGGCGCGCGGCGAGTACATCGCCTTCCTGGACGGGGACGACTGGCTGGCGCCGGGCCACCTGGCCCGCACCCTGGCCGCCATCGAGGCTCTGAGCTGCGATTTCGTCCGTACCGACCACGTCCAGTGCACGGGCAGGACGCGCAGTGTCCAGCGCGTCCCCTACGGGCCGGAGTCGGTGGTGGCCGATCCGCGGTCCGCGATCCTGCCCGTCGCCCGCGCGACCTCGGTCGACTATCCGTACGCCTGGGCGGGGATGTACCACCGGCGGCTGCTGGACCGCGGGCTGCTGCACTTCACGGACGGGCTGCGGACGGCGGAGGACCGGCCGTGGATCTGGCGGCTGCACCGGGAGGCGGAGTCCTTCGCGCCGGTCGGTCTGCCCGGAATCTTCTACCGTCGCGGGATTTCCACCTCGCTGACACAAATCGGCGACGAGCGTCAGCTCGATTTCATTCGGGCATTCGATCAAGTTCTGTCAGAAACGGCCGCCGACCGGGAATCCGACCTCCTCCTCCCGAAGGCCGTCCGAACGTATTGTGCAATTATCGCGCACCATGTCGGGTCCATCGAAAGGTTCGAACCACCCGTGGCCAGAAAACTCCGCTCGATGAGCGCGGCCGCACTCGGCAGAATGCCCCAGCAGGTCCTGGACCAGACCCTGGACGCGATGGACGGCGACCGCGCGGCCCTGCTCCGCCGGCTGCGCCGCCGCGCCACGGCCGGATCCGCCGCCCCGGCCCCCGCCGCGTCCGCCGCGTCCGCCGGGGTGACGGCGTGAACGTCACCCAGATCTTCCTGGCCTCCACCCTCTACGGCACGGCCACCCTCGCCGCCGCCCTCGACGCGGGCCTCTTCCCGCCCGCCGGCCGCCGGATCCTGCTGACCAGCAACCACTCCGTCACCGCCGAGATCGCCCCCGGCCTGGCCTCCGCGCCCGGCTTCGAGACCCTGAGCACCCGTTTCGACGCGGTCCTCGACTGGAACGCCGTCATCGCCCCGCAGCACCCCAGCACCTGGAGCCCGCGCGCCGACGACGTCCCGCTGTGGGAGCGCCAGCTGCGCTCCTCCTGGGGCCTGGGCGACGACCGCGTCGAGCTGATCGTGGAGTCGCTCCAGGTGCCGCCCGCCCAGAGCCTGTGCCGGCTCTTCGCCGGGGCGGCCATAGATGTCTACGCCGACGGGCTGATGAGCTACGGTCCCACCCGCTTCCGCCTCGACCCCGGACTCGGGATGCGCGTACGGCGGGTGCTGCACCTGGACCTCGTACCGGGCCTGGAGCCGCTGCTGCTGACCGAGTTCGGCGTACGGGCCGAGGCGGTCCCGGCCGCCGCCTTCCTCAAGGTCATCGGCGAGCTCGAAGCGGCGGTGGAGACGCCCGCCGTGGAGAGGCCCGCGGTGGCGGAGGGCGCCGTCCGCGAGGCCCCCGCGCTCCTGCTGGGCCAGTACCTCTCCGCCCTCGACCTGGTGCCGGCCGCCGAGGAGGAGGAACTGCACGTGGAGATGGTCCGCGGCGCGCACGCGCTGGGCCACCGCGAGATGGTCTTCAAACCGCACCCCAGCGCCCCCGCCGCCTACTCCCGCCGGGCGGAGGAGGAGGCCGAGCGGCTCGGCGTCCGGCTCACCGTGCTGAGCAGCCCGGTGCTCGCCGAGACCCTGTACGAGCGGCTGCGCCCGGCCCTGGTCGTCGGCTGCTTCTCCACGGGGCTGCTGACCGCCGCCACCCTGTACGGGCTCCCGGTGGCCCGGACCGGCACGGGAGCCGTCCTGGCGCGGCTGTCCCCGTACCCGAACAGCAACCGGATCCCGCTCGTGCTGGCCGACGCCCTGCTGCCCGACCTCGCGGACCCCGCGGCCGTACGCGCCTGGACCCCGCCGGGGCCCGAACGGGTGGCGGCCGAGCTGGCGGGCCTGGTCGCGGCGGTGGGCTTCACCATGCAGCCCAAGATCCTCGCGGACCGCCGCGCGGAGGCCGAGCGCTGGCTGACCGCGCACCTGACCCCGGACACCTGGCGCTACGTCACCCGCCGCCGGCTGACCGCGCTGGGCCTGCCGGGCGGCATCCCCGCGCAGTTGTCCTTCCTGCCCCGCAGCCGCGCGGCCCGCCGCGTGGCCCGGCTGCTGCGCCGGGCGGTCGGCTAGGCGGGGCGGCAGGCCGTGCGGGGAGACCGGGAGGCCGCCGTACCGCCCGGCGCCGCGCGCTACGGGGTGACCACGACCTCGTCCACGCGGCTCGCCGCCTGGAAGTGGGTCGCGTCGGCGGGGACGTACCGGGCCTCCCAGAAGCCGGTCCGGTCGGCCGGGAACTCCTCGCCGAAGGTGCCGTCGGCGGCGGTCTGCGAGGAGCCCATGAGCTTCCAGGCCGTTTCGCCGGCCGGCCGGAAGTAGTAGTGGACCGGCCGGCCGGCAAAGGGCTCCCAGGCCTGGCCGTGCCGGGTCAGCTTCCCGGCGACCGCGATCGGCCGGCCCTTTCCGACCGTCTTGGGCGCGGCGTTGAAGACCGGGATGGCCGTCAGGGTCCGCACGGCCCGGACGGCGGGCGTCGCGGAGCCGTGGACGGCCGGGGAGCCCGCGTACTGCATCCGCACGAAGCCCGGGCCGGGGTAGTGCAGCGTGGCCTCCACCCGCGCCGGGGCGTTGTCTCCGGGCCTGGTGGCCACGTCCACGCTCTGGCGGGTGGTCCAGCCGGTCGCGCCGTCGGCCGAGTACTGCACGTCCACCTTCAGCGAGGTGACGCCGGCCGGGATCCCGCCGCGGTCGAGCCGGGCCGTGACCTTCACGTTCTTGGACGCGTCCGCCTCGGCCGCGAACTCGGCGAAGGCGGTGCCGGCCGTGGTGTCCACGGTGACGTTCATGTTGTTCGTGCTCAGCCAGGGCGTGTTGTCCTGGGTCTTCCACGTCGTGTCCCCGCGGAACTGCCGGACCACGGTGAACCGGCCGGCGTCGTCCGTACGGGCGGACGCCCCGCCCGCGCTGATCGCCGCTCCGGCGGGGACCGGCTTCCACGTGCCGTCGGCCGACTCCCAGGTGACGGTGCCGCTGACCTCGGCGTCCGTTCCGTAGGGGCCGGTGAGGGTCGGGGAGTCCAGGGCGATGCGCGCGCTCACGGCCCCCACGGGGACCGGCACGGACTCCTCGCCCCTGACCCCGTCCACCTCGGCCGCGAGGTGGAGGAACGTCCGGTAGAAGTCCTCTCCGTCACCGTTCTCGGCACCGGAGACCGTCACCTTGGACTCGAAGCGCCCCCGCGCGTCGGTGGCCAGCAGCGTGGTGACGGAGCCGGTCCTGGCCGTGAAGGTGCCCGTGAACGGCTTGGTCGAGCCGGTGCGGGGGTCGTGGACCTTGATGTACCCGGACACCACGGTGTCCGGGTAGGCGAGGGACACCACGTTCGCGGCCTGTACGTGGTCGAAGTACGGCCGCGCCCGCTGGTCCGGCGCCGCCGCGTCCTCGTGGCCGACGGCCGGTGCGGAGGAGCCGGCGGCCTGGGCGGCCGTGGGCAGGGTCAGTACGGCCGCCGAGGCGGTCACCGCGCAGAGCAGGGCGCGGATGCGCTTCTTCATGGATCCCCCCGGATTGATTCTCTGATCAATGAGGGGACCGTTCGCCGCGCCCGATGGTTGTACGGCGAAACGGTCGAATCGGGCGGACGCGACGCCGGAGATCAGCTCACGGCGAGCTTCGCCGCGAACCCCAGGAACAGCACGCCCGCCGCCGAGCTGGCCCCGGCGGCGAGCCGCTTGCGGCGCCGGAAGGCGGCCGCCAGGCGGTTCCCGCCGAAGATCAGCGTGGTCAGGTAGAGGAAGCTGCCGATCTGCATCAGGCCGCCCAGCAGCAGGAAGGACAGCGCCGGGTAGGAGTAGGCCGGGTCCACGAACTGCACGAAGAAGGACATCAGGAAGAGGATGGCCTTCGGGTTGAACACGCTGATCAGCAGCGCCCGCCGGTAGGGCCGCTCCGTGTCGCCGGCCTTCACCTCGGCGGCGGCCACGGGAGCCGCCGGGGCGCCCGCGCCCGCTCCGGCGCGCTCGCGGCGGGCGCGCCACATGGTCCACGCGCCCCGCAGCATGCCGAAGGCGAGCCAGGTCAGGTACCCGGCGCCGAGCAGTTTGACGATGCCGAACAGCATCGGGCTGGTCTGCAGCAGTGCCCCGGCGCCGACCGCGGCCAGGGTCATGAGCAGGGCGTCACCGGTGAACACGCCCGCGGCGGCCCGGTACCCCCGGCGGACCCCGCCGCGCGCGGCGACGGAGAGCACGTAGAGCGAGTTCGGCCCCGGCAGCAAAATGATCAGCACCAGGCCGGCGAGATACGTCGGAAGATCTGTGACACCCAGCATGTGCAGGAGTGTCCCATGAGGACACACCTGTCGCGCCACTCCATTTCACGGATCGGGACCGAACGGCAATGCACCGCGCTCACCAGCCGGAATCAGCCGGCACGTACGTCCCCCACACCTCCCGCAGCGCCCCGCACACCTCCCCCACCGTGGCCCTGGCCCGCAGCGCCTCCCGCATCGGATAGAGCACGTTCTCCGTGCCCGCCGCCGCCTCCCGGAGCGCCGCCAGGGCCTCGTCCACGGCCGGCCCGTCGCGCCCCGCCCGCAGCGCGGCCAGGGCCGCCCGCTGCCGGTCCTCGATCCCCGGATCCACCCGCAGCGGCTCGTACGGCTCCTCCTCGTCCAGCGCGAAGCGGTTGACCCCGACCACCACGCGCTCGCCGCTCTCGGTCTCCCGGGCGATCCGGTACGCGTTCCGCTCGATCTCCTCCTTCTGGAAGCCCGCCTCGATCGCGGCCACGGCCCCACCCATCGCCTCGACCCGCGCCATCAGGTCGAGCGCCGCCGCCTCCACCTCGTCCGTCATCCGCTCCACCGCGTAGGACCCCGCGAAGGGGTCGACGGTGTGCGGCACGTCCGTCTCGTACGCCAGCACCTGCTGGGTCCGCAGCGCGAGGCGGGCCGACTTCTCGGTGGGCAGCGCGATCGCCTCGTCGAAGGAGTTGGTGTGCAGCGACTGGGTGCCGCCCAGCACGGCGGCCAGGCCCTGCACGGCGACGCGTACCAGGTTGAGTTCCGGCTGCTGCGCCGTCAGCTGCACCCCGGCGGTCTGGGTGTGGAAGCGCAGCATCAGCGATCTGGGGTCCCGGGCCCCGAACTCCTCGCGCATGACGCGGGCCCAGATCCGCCGGGCCGCGCGGAACTTCGCGACCTCCTCCAGGAGGGTGGTGCGGGCGACGAAGAAGAACGACAGCCGGGGCGCGAACGCGTCGACCTCCATCCCGGCGGCCAGCGCGGTCCGTACGTACGCGATCGCGTCGGCCAGCGTGAAGGCGATCTCCTGCGCGGGCGAGGCCCCGGCCTCGGCCATGTGGTACCCGGAGATGGAGATGGTGTTCCACTTGGGGAGCTCGGCCCGGCAGTAGCGGAAGGTGTCGGCCGTCAACCGCAGGGAGGGGCCGGGCGGGAAGATGTAGGTCCCCCGTGCGATGTACTCCTTCAGCACGTCGTTCTGGACCGTGCCGGTCAGCAGGCCGGGCTCGATCCCCTGCTCCTCGGCGACCAGTTGGTAGAGCAGGAGCAGCAGCGCGGCCGGCGCGTTGATCGTCATCGACGTGGACACCCGGTCGAGCGGGATCCCGTCGAACAGTACCCGCATGTCCTCGACCGAGTCGATCGCGACGCCCACCTTCCCGACCTCGCCGTGCGCCAGCGGGGCGTCGGAGTCGTGACCCATCTGGGTGGGCAGGTCGAAGGCCACGGACAGCCCGGCGGCGCCGCCCGCGATGAGCTGCCGGTAGCGGGCGTTGGACTCGGCGGCCGTGCCGAACCCGGCGTACTGGCGCATGGTCCAGGGCCGTCCGGTGTACATCGTCGGGTAGACGCCCCGGGTGTACGGGTACTCACCCGGCTCCCCCAACTCGGTCCCGGGGTCCCAGCCGGCGAGGTCGTCCGGCCGGTAGACGGGCGCGATCGGGATCCCGCTCTCGGTGTGCCGCTCCATGTGACGCGCTCCTTCGTGGCTCCGAGGGACCCGGGGCTGATAAAACGTCTCCGCGGCTGCCGCGCGGCGGCCGCTGGTCACAATGGCGCAACATCGCGGCCGTCCCTGCAACTGTCCACGCCCGCGAAGCATCACCTAGATACACACGTAGAAATCGGGGGACCGCAATGCACCGCCAGAGAGCAATAGTTCGCGCACTGGGCCTGGCCACCGCCGTCGCGCTTGCCGCGACCGCCTGTGGGCCGCAGAAGACGGAGTCCACGGGCTCCGGTTCTTCGGCGCCCGCATCGCCCACGGCGGCCGCCTCTCCCGATGCCTCTCCGTCCACGGACGGCAAGCCGGGCGACCCCTCGCCGTCCGCGTCGCCGTCGGCGTCCGCGTCCGCGTCGCCCTCGCCCTCCGCGTCGCCCTCGCCGACCGTCAAACAGGTCATGGCGAACGGCGACGACAGCGAGCTGGTCCGCGAACTGCAGGCCCGGCTGCGCCAGCTCAAGCTGATGACGGTCGCGCCGACCGGCTTCTACGGTTCGAAGACGACCTCGGCGGTCAAGTCCTTCCAGTCGAAGAACGGCCTGGCGGCCACCGGCGGCGTGGACGAGCCCACCTGGAAGAAGATCCAGAAGGCCTCCAAGAAGCCGACGGCCGACGAGCTGCGCCCGCCGACCGTCAACGAGCCGGACGCGCCCGACGAGCGCTGCATGACGGGCCAGGTGATGTGCATCAGCAAGGAGAGCCGCACCCTCTCCTGGATGATCGACGGGAAGGTCGTCTCCACGCTGGACGTGCGCTTCGGCTCGGAGAACACTCCGACCCGCGAGGGCCAGTTCAAGGTGGAGTGGAAGGCCAAGGACTGGACGTCGACGATCTACCACACGCCGATGCCGTACTCGATGTTCTTCAGCGGCGGCCAGGCAGTGCACTACTCGGCGGACTTCGCCGCCCGCGGCTACGCCGGCGCCTCGCACGGCTGTGTGAACGTCCGGGACAAGGCCAAGCTGGCGAAGATGTTCGACGCGATGAAGGTCGGCGACAAGGTCGTCGTCTACTGGTGATCCGCCGGGGGCCCGGCGCGGGGGCGGCCGGTCCGGGCGTCGACGGTCGGAAGTTGAGGGCGCGGGCGGGATCGGGGGAACGAATCCCGCCCGCGCCGGTTGCGCAGAGCCCAGGGGTACGGGGGGAACCCCGGCTCATGCGCGGCCGATGACCAGTCGGCTCGTTACATACTGCGCCGCCGGTTCGAAAAGTGTTACAGCCGGGGTGCGAACCGTTTCAGGCCAATGTCCGATACCCGGTCCCGGGCCGGTTTCCAGGCCCGTTTCCGGGGCCGTTTCCGGGCCGTCTCCAGGCCCGTTCCCGCAACCCGTCCCGCCCTCGGGCGGGACCCGTATCAGCGGCGGTCGCCCGCGTCCGGGGGCGTCGGCGAAGCGGTCCGGGCCGGCGTCAGCTCCAGGGAGCGCGACGGGGAGCTCGGCGTATCGCCGCGCGAGCCGCCCTCCGGGGGCATGCCGAGCACCACCTGGCAGTAGCGCGGAACCCGCAGCAGCCCCTTGGCCAGGCGCACGAGCCGCTCGCGGCCGGCGTCGTCGAGCCGCCCCGACCGGTGGTCCCGGCACAGCTCCACCGCTCCGGTGCGGCTCTCCCGGTCTCGGTCGCCCGTTCCGGCCGTCGCGCCGTCGGTGCCGCCCTGGAGGGACCGGTCGCGGCCGTCCCTGCTTCCGGTCGAACCGCTCGCGGACGGTTCCGTGCCGGTGCCGCCGCTCGCCCCGGCGCCGCCGCCGGGTCCCGTCGGCGTACGTCCTTCCGCGCCCGGGGTGATGCCCGGGCTCGGGCTGCCGCTCTGGCCCTCGCCGCCGCGCGGCGCGGTGCTGCGCAGCGGTGCGAGGGGCGTCGCGTACCCGCTGTCCGCAAGGGGCGTCGGGGAGGATCCGACCGACACCGAGACGGCCGGCACCTGGCCGGCGGCGTCCCGGGTGTCCCGGTCCAGCAGTCCGGTGCCCGCGGCGGCCGCCAGGCCGCCCACGGCGACGCTCGCCACCGCGGCCGCGAGGGCGAAGCGGACCGGCCGGCCGCGCCGGGAGCGCTGTCCGGCAGGGCCGGAAGACGGGCCGAGCTCGACCACCGTGTCCGCGGAGCCGAACAGCTCGGCGTCCGGCGCCCGGGTCTGGAGATCCGCCTGGAGTACGGAGCCGCGCGCGCGGAACGCTGCCACGGCGGCGGCCTCTCCGCGCAGTTCCCCGGGCAGCCCGCCGACGGCCGCGGGCGGCGGCTCGGCCAGTGCGTCGAGGGCGGCGCGCAGCCGCTCGGCCCGCACCCGGGCGTGGTGCTCGGCGCCAGGTGCGGCCGGTTCTCCGCGCAGCAGTCTGTCCGCCGCGGCTTTGTCCAGCCACCTGTCGCGCTCGTCGGCCATCACATGTCCTTCTGCGTCCGCCAACGTGAATGCGTCACACCGGTTTGCTCTACGAGGCCCGCGGCGCGGGCCCGCTGCGCCGGTACGGCGTCCAGGTCCCGCCCGCCCCCGGCGCCCCGTGCGCGACTCCCGTCATTATCGCCGAGGCCGCGCCCCCGTCCGGAGCCGACGCCGACGGCGGAGCCGAGTCCGGGGCCGGGGCCGGACTCGGGGTCGGCGTCGGGGTCGGCCTCGGGGTCGAAGTCTTCGTCCGCGCCGAGCAGCTCGGCCAGCTTCTTCAGGCCCCGGTGCGCGGCGGTGCGTACCGCGCCCGGGCGCTTGCCCAGGGTCTCGGCCGCGCTCTTGGCGTCCAGGCCGACGACCACCCGCAGGACGACGGCCTCGGCCTGGTCCTGCGGGAGCTGGGCTATGAGTTCCATCGTGCGGCAGGTGGAGAGGGACTCCATGGCCTCGCCGGCGGTGTCGGATTCGGCGGCGTGGCCCGTCAGCTCGGTCTCGTCCCCGCCGACGGCGGGCCGGCGCCCGCGCATCCGGATGTGGTCGAGGGCGCGGTTGCGGGCGATGCGGGCCGCCCAGCCGCGGAAGCGGTCGGCGTCGCCGGTGAAGGAGTCGAGGTCGCGGGCGATCTGCAGCCAGGCCTCGGAGGTGACGTCCTCCGCGTCGCCGTCACCGACGAGCGTGCGGACGTATCCGAGCAGGCGCGGGTGCACGGAGCGGTACACAGAACGGAACGCGAGCTCGTCGCCGTCTTGTGCCGCGAGCACCGCGGTGGTCAGCTCCGCGTCGTCCCCCAGCAAAATCCCCAACCCGTTCACAGTCCCGTGTGTGTGGCGCAAATCAGCACGTTACGGCCTTCAAGCACCTTCGTCCACGAGTTGTACAACGCGCAACCATGCCTGCGCGGAGCGGGGTGTGACACAAAACGCACCGAAGACGCTGACAGGGGTGCGGGCTTGTCGCACGAGTCCGCGACGGATGGCGGCCGGGGCCTCTCCTGTGGGGGGTGGCGGCCTCGGTCGCCCTCCCCTTTCCCGCCGCCTCCGCGGCCATCATGCCCCGGCCTCCCGAGGGCGCCCCGAGCGGCCCCGCACCCGGCCCCACATGCGCGCTCGTCATCCTTTCGGCTCACTTCCGGGTGAAATCCCGGAATGGGTACGACACACCCGGCTCCGCGTCGATAGCGTGGCGGGACACCCGCGCCACGCCACGAGGAGCCCCCCGCTGTCCAGCCACCTTCCGGCACAGGCCCGCGGAGGCTCCGACCCTTCCCACGGCTCCCACCCCGTCCACGGCGCCACCCCCTTCGGCGACTCCAGCCCTTTCGGCGACTGCGGTCTCACACGGTTCAACGCCCTGTCCCCCGAAGTCGCCCACTCCGCCCTGCTGCACTGCTGCGGCAGCCGTCGCTGGGCCCACCGGGTGGCCGCCCACCGCCCTTACCCCGACTTCGGCGCGCTACTCGCCGCCGCGGACGAAGCTTCGTACGACCTCTCCCAGACCGACCTCTCCGAGGCGCTGGCCTGCGAGTTCCCGCCGGAGCTGGAGCACGGGGCCGCGTACGCCGCGCTCCTGGCGCTCGACGCGGCGCACGCGGAGTACGAGCGCACCTTCGGCCACGCCTTCGTGATCTGCCTCGACGGGACCACCCCGGAGGAGCAGGCGGACCAGCTGCTGGCCGCGATCCGGCGGCGGATGGAGCTGGACGTGGACGAAGAGCGCGCGATCTCCGCTGACGAGCTCCGTCGCGTCGCGCAGGTCCGGCTCGCCGACCTGACACACTGGCTGACCTCGGCGGATGGGGTATCTGCTGCCGAATTCGGGCTATTCGCCCCTGTGGGATAGTCCGTCCGTGCCTGTTTGATCACACCGATGGCCCCCGCGCGAGGGAACCGACAAAGCGTCGCTACGATGTCCGGGGCCGGAGGACCGTACCCGGCCGGGCCCGACCGACAAAGAAGCCGGCTGGCCCCCGCCCCGCTTCCGGAGGGTTTTCCGTGCCGGCTGGAACGTTGTACCGCGGCCGGGAAGGAATGTGGTCCTGGGTGGCTCATCGAGTCACCGGCGTCCTCATTTTCTTCTTCCTGTTCGTACACGTCCTCGACACCGCTCTCGTCCGCGTCTCTCCCGAGGCGTACGACGATGTCGTGGCTACCTACAAGACTCCGATCGTCGCGCTGCTGGAGTACGGCCTCGTCGCCGCAATCCTGTTCCACGCGCTCAACGGTCTCCGTGTCATCGCCGTGGACTTCTGGTCCAAGGGCCCCCGCTACCAGAAGCAGATGCTCTGGACCGTGGTGGGCATCTGGATCGTGATGATGGCCATGGCCCTGTACCCCGTACTGGGCCACGCCTACCTCGAACTCTTCGGGAAGTGACACGCATGTCTTCTGACACTTCTTTCGAAAAGGGCATCGGTGACGTGGAGGGCGTGACCCTCTACGACGTCGACAACCCGGCGCCGTACATCGAGGCCCCGCGCAAGCGCACCAGCAAGACCCCGCGCTCGACCCGCGGCAACTTCGAGATGGTCGCGTGGCTCTTCATGCGCCTCTCGGGCATCGTGCTCGTCGTCCTGGTCCTCGGCCACCTGCTGATCCAGCTCGTCCTCGACGGCGGAGTCTCCAAGATCGGCTTCGCCTTCGTGGCCGGCCGCTGGGCCTCCCCGTTCTGGCAGGGCTGGGACCTGCTGATGCTGTGGCTCGCGATGCTGCACGGCGCAAACGGTCTGCGTACCGTCATCAACGACTACGCGGAGCGCGCCAACACGCGTCTGTGGCTCAAGGGCCTGCTCTACACCGCCACGGTGTTCACCATTCTTCTGGGCACGCTGGTGATCTTCACCTTCGACCCGAACATCCGCTAGGCAACGGGGCTGAGGCGAAACCAATGAAGATCCACAAGTACGACACCGTCATCGTCGGGGCGGGCGGCGCAGGCATGCGCGCCGCCATCGAGTCGACGAAGCGCAGCCGCACCGCCGTGCTGACCAAGCTCTACCCCACCCGCTCCCACACGGGCGCCGCGCAGGGCGGCATGGCCGCCGCGCTCGCCAACGTGGAGGACGACAACTGGGAGTGGCACACCTTCGACACGGTCAAGGGCGGTGACTACCTGGTCGACCAGGACGCCGCCGAGATCCTGGCGAAGGAGGCCATCGACGCGGTCCTCGACCTGGAGAAGATGGGCCTGCCGTTCAACCGCACCCCGGACGGCACCATCGACCAGCGCCGCTTCGGCGGTCACTCCCGCAACCACGGCGAGGCCCCGGTCCGCCGGTCCTGCTACGCCGCGGACCGCACCGGCCACATGATCCTCCAGACGCTCTACCAGAACTGCGTCAAGGAGGGCGTGGAGTTCTTCAACGAGTTCTACGTCCTGGACCAGCTCCTGGTCGAGGAGGACGGCGTCAAGAAGTCGGCCGGCGTGGTCGCGTACGAGCTCGCCACCGGCGAGATCCACGTGTTCCAGGCGAAGTCCGTCATCTACGCCTCCGGCGGCACCGGCAAGTTCTTCAAGGTGACCTCCAACGCGCACACCCTCACGGGTGACGGCCAGGCGGCCTGCTACCGCCGCGGCCTGCCGCTGGAGGACATGGAGTTCTTCCAGTTCCACCCGACGGGCATCTGGCGCATGGGCATCCTGCTGACGGAGGGCGCCCGCGGTGAGGGCGGAATCCTCCGCAACAAGGACGGCGAGCGCTTCATGGAGAAGTACGCGCCGGTCATGAAGGACCTCGCGTCCCGTGACGTCGTCTCGCGCTCCATCTACACCGAGATCCGTGAGGGCCGCGGCTGCGGTCCCGCCGGTGACCACGTGTACCTGGACCTGACGCACCTGCCGCCGGAGCAGCTCGACGCGAAGCTCCCGGACATCACCGAGTTCGCGCGCACGTACCTGGGCATCGAGCCGTACACGGACCCGATCCCGATCCAGCCCACCGCGCACTACGCCATGGGCGGCATCCCGACCAACGTCGAGGGTGAGGTCCTGATGGACAACACCACCGTCGTCCCGGGCCTGTACGCGGCCGGCGAGGTCGCGTGCGTGTCGGTGCACGGCGCGAACCGCCTGGGCACCAACTCGCTGCTGGACATCAACGTCTTCGGCAAGCGCTCGGGCATCGCGGCGGCCGCGTACGCCCACGCCCACGACTACGTCGAACTGCCCGAGAACCCGGCGCAGCAGGTCATCGACCAGGTCGAGCAGCTGCGCAACTCCACGGGCAACGAGCGGGTCGCGGAGCTGCGCCTGGAGCTCCAGGAGACGATGGACGCCTGCGTGATGGTGTTCCGCACCGAGCAGACGATCAAGACCGCGGTCGAGAAGATCGCGGAGCTGCGCGCGCGCTACAAGAACGTGTCCGTGCAGGACAAGGGCAAGCGCTTCAACACGGACCTGCTGGAAGCCATCGAGCTGGGCAACCTGCTCGACCTGGCCGAGGTCATGGCCGTGTCCGCGCTGGCGCGCAAGGAGTCCCGCGGCGGTCACTACCGCGAGGACTACCCGAACCGCGACGACGTCAACTTCATGCGCCACACCATGGCGTACCGCGAGGTCGACGACAACGGCCAGGACTCGGTCCGCCTGGACTACAAGCCGGTCGTCGTCACCCGCTACCAGCCGATGGAGCGTAAGTACTGATGGCCACCCCGACCCTCAGCAAGACGGACACGATGGAGGAGGCGGCCGCCGCCTCGCCGTTCATCACGGTCACGTTCCGGATCCGCCGGTTCAACCCGGAGATCTCGGACGAGTCGACCTGGCAGGACTTCCAGATCGAGATCGACCCGAAGGAGCGCGTGCTCGACGGTCTCCACAAGATCAAGTGGGACCTCGACGGCACGCTGACCTTCCGCCGCTCGTGCGCGCACGGCATCTGCGGCTCCGACGCGATGCGGATCAACGGCAAGAACAGGCTCGCCTGCAAGACGCTGATCAAGGACATCAACCCGGAGAAGCCGATCACGGTCGAGGCCATCAAGGGCCTGACGGTGATGAAGGACCTCGTCGTCGACATGGAGCCCTTCTTCCAGGCGTACCGGGACGTCATGCCGTTCCTGGTCACCAAGGGCAACGAGCCGACGCGCGAGCGCCTGCAGTCCGCCGAGGACCGCGAGCGCTTCGACGACACCACCAAGTGCATCCTGTGCGCCGCGTGCACGTCTTCGTGCCCGGTGTTCTGGAACGACGGCCAGTACTTCGGCCCGGCGGCGATCGTCAACGCGCACCGCTTCATCTTCGACTCGCGCGACGAGGCCGGCGAGCAGCGGCTGGAGATCCTGAACGACAAGGACGGCGTGTGGCGCTGCCGCACGACCTTCAACTGCACCGACGCCTGCCCGCGAGGCATCGAGGTCACGAAGGCGATCCAGGAAGTGAAGCGCGCCCTCATCACGCGCCGCTTCTGATTTCTTGACGCGCCCCTCGCAGCGCTCGGCCCTGGCGGGCCTCCCGCCCCGCGGCGGAGCCGCCGAATGTCACCGCGGCGCGCTGCGACGGACTCCGTCCGTCGGCGGCCGAGGCCGTTGACCGTACGAAGGCCCCGTGCCCGGTGTTCACACCGGGCACGGGGCCTTCCGCGTACCCGCGATCGCCCTACTGGCCGGCCGAAGCCTGTGGAATCGTCGGGAACACGAGTGAGCAGCAGCCGAACCCTTACGCGAGCGACCCGGACCACGGCGACTACAAGTGGGGCCCGGGAACCCCGAGTTACGGCTACCCGCAGCCCTACCCCGGACCCCCGGCCTACCAGCCGACCATCGGCGGAGCGGGCATCCCGGCCCAGCTGCCGCCGATGCCCGCCATGGGGTACCCGGCCGCCGGACTCTCCCTGGGCGACATCACGATCGCCGGCGACCAGATCATCACCCCGTCGGGCCCGATGCCGCTCAGGGGCGCTATGTGGAACGCCACGGACTTCTCGCGGACGGAGGAGAAGATCCCGGCGCACGCGATCGTGCTGGCCGTCATCTTCTTCCTGTTCTGCCTGCTCGGCCTGCTCTTCCTCCTGATGAAGGAGCGCCGCACGACGGGCTACGTCCAGATCACCGTCAACAGCGCCGGCCGCCACCACTCCACGATGATCCCCGCGGTGGACCCGGGCACGTACATGTGGGTCATGAGCCAGCTCAACCAGGCGCTCGCTGAGCATGTGAGCCCGGCCGGGCGGGAATCCGGTGGCGGGACGGGGGCCGGTCCCCGAAGATCACCGGATGATCCTTTCTCATGATGTGGACGGCCCCGCGGATGCCCCGGCCGTCGTACTGCTCCATTCCTCCGTGTGCGACCGGCGGATGTGGGAGCCCCAGTGGCGGCCGCTGCTCGCGGCCGGGTTCCGGGTGGTCCGGCCGGACTTCCGGACCTGCGGGGACTCCCCCGCCGCCGAGGCCCCGTACAGCGACCACGGGGACATACGGGAGCTGCTGGACCACCTCGGCATCCGGCGGGCGGCGTTCGTCGGCAGCTCCTACGGCGGGCGGGTCGCGCTGACGCTGGCCGCGCTGCGTCCGGAGCTGGTGAGCGCGCTGGCGCTGCTCTGCCCCGCCCGGCCCGCACAGCGGCGCGGCCCCGCACTGCTCGCCTTCAACGCCGCCGAGGCCGCCCTGCTGGACGCCGGCGACCTGGAGGGCGCGGCCGCGCTCAACGCCCGCCAGTGGCTCGGCCCGGACGCCGACGAGGCCGCGCACGCCCTCGTACGGGACATGCAGCTCGGGAACCTGCGGGGCGCCCTGGACGCCGACTGGGACCACGAGCTCCCCGAGCCCGTCTTCGAGCCGGCCGCCGTCACCGCCCCCGTCCTCGCCGTCGGCGGCGCGCACGACATCCCCGATTTCCGGGACGTGCCCGCCGAGCTCGCCTCCCTCGTGCCCGGCGCCGTCCACGTGGAGCTGCCCTGGGCCGGCCACCTGCCCTCCCTGGAACGCCCGGCGGAGATCACCCGGTTGCTGCTGGACTTCCTCCCCGGACGCTGACCCGGACCGCCTCCACCATTCGCTTGAACCTGTTCAAAAATGGGTCTACAGTCAGTGCTGTCAGCAGTTGAACACGTTCAAGGGGGCTGAGGGCAATGGACCTCACCGTGGTCGCGTACGTCATCTACCTGTTCATCAGCATCGGACTCACCGTCTGGGTGGCGCGCACGCTCAGCCGCAACGGCCGCGTCTTCATCGGAGACGTCCTCCAGGGGAACGAGAAGCTCGCGGACGCCGTCAACCAGCTCCTGGTCGTCGGCTTCTACCTCGTCAACATCGGCTTCGTGACCCTCTACCTGCGGTCGGCCGAGGAGATCGTCGCGGCCCGCGGCCTCTTCGAGGCGCTGTCGGTCAAGCTCGGAGTCGTCCTCCTGGTCCTCGGCTTCATGCACCTCGGGAACGTCTGGGTGCTGAACAAGATGCGCCGCCGGGGAATCATGGAGCGTCAGCAGACCCCGCCGGTCGCCCCCCAGGGGTGGACCGCGCCCGCCGGGGCCTGATCCCGGTGGCCACCGCAGTGACCCGGCACCTGACGGTGCTCTACGACGCGAACTGCCCGCTCTGCGTCCACATCCGGCACTGGCTGCTCGGCCAGCGTTGGCTGGTGCCGCTCCGGCTCATCCCCGCGGCCTCCTTCGAGGCGCAGCGGCTGTACCCGCGGCTCGACCACGCCTCGACGTTGAAGGAGATCACCGTCATCGGCGACTCCGGCCAGGTGTGGACCGGTACGGACGCCTTCATCGTCTGCCTGTGGGCGCTGGCCGAGCACCGGCCGAAGGCGAACTGGCTGGCCACCCCGGCCGGCCGCCCCTTCGCCAGGGCGGCCATGTACACCGCGTCGACCTGGCGCGAAGCGGTACGGGACGGCTCGGCGGCCGTCGGGGCGCCGGCTGGGGCACCGGCTGGGGAACCGGCCTGTGACGACCATTGCTCCACGCCCGGATAGGCTCGTGCACCGTGACTGATCAGAAGGCTCCCAAGAGCGAGCAGACCCGCACGCTCATCCTCGAAACCGCGCTCCGCCTCTTCCAGGAGCGCGGCTTCGACAAGACGACGATGCGCGGTATCGCCAAGGAGGCCGGAGTATCGGTCGGCAACGCCTACTACTACTTCGAGTCCAAGGAACACCTGGTCCAGGGCTTCTACGACCGGATCGGCGCCGCCCATCTGGCGGCGGTCCGGCCGATCCTGGACAACGAGACCGATCTGCAGAAGCGGCTCGCGGGCGTCCTGACCAGCTGGCTGGACATCGCCGCGCCGTACCACGAGTTCGCCTCGCAGTTCTTCAAGAACGCCGCGGACCCGGAGAGCCCGCTCAGCCCGTTCTCCCCGGAGTCGGAGGCGGCCCGCAAGCAGGCGATCGACATGCACCGCGAGGTGCTGGCCGGGGCGAAGACGAAGGTGCCCGACGAGCTGGCCGACGTACTGCCGGAGCTGATGTGGCTCTCGCAGATGGGCCTGGTCCTCTACTGGGTCTTCGACCGCTCCCCGGACAGCGAGAAGACCCGGCGGCTCGCACAGCGCGGCGCGCAGCTCACGACGCGGGGCATCATCCTGGCCCGGTTCCGGGTGCTGCGGCCGCTGGTGCGGGAGGTGCACGAGCTGTTCACGGACTTCCTGCCGGGCATGGCCCAGACGGCCGTGTCCCGTCCGGGCCGCAAGCGGGCCTCCGACCCGGACGCGGGCCCGGAGGAGGGCCCGGAGGAAGGCCCGGCCGCGTAACCAACTCCTACAGCCAGTTGAGCTCCCACAGCCGCCACACGCCGGTGCCGTCCGAGAGGTACTGGGCGCCCGTGACGGCCTCGCGGGACATCACGTAGTCCTTCTTCTGCCAGATCGGCAGCATCGGGACCTGCTGCGCGACCAGCTTCTGCAGGTCGCGGAAGTCGTTGGCGGCGGCGCCGCGGTCCGAGAAGGACTGGGTACGGGTGATGAGGTCGTCGACGGCCTTGTCGGAGTAGCCGTTGTTCATCGAGTTGTCGGCGCCGACGAGCGGGGCGAGGAAGTTGTCCGCGTCCGGGAAGTCGGCGATCCAGCCGATGGTGTAGGCGTCGAACTCGCCCGCCGCGTAGGCCTTCTGGAAGTCGCTCCACTTCTCGACCGGCTTGATGGTCAGGTGGAACAGGCCGGTGGACTCCAGCTGCGCCTTCAGCTCCTCGGCCTCGGCGACGCTCGCGCCGCGCACGTTGACCCCGAGGGTGATCGCGACGGGGGCGGTGATCCCGGCGTCCTTGAGCAGCTTCTTCGCGGTGAGCCCGTTCGGCGAGGGATAGGCGTCGAAGAACGGCGTGCTGTGGGCGGAGATGCCCGCCGGGACGAGGGAGTAGAGCGGGGTGACGGTGCCCTTGTAGACCTCGGTCGCGACCTTGGCCCGGTCCACGACCGCCGCGACGGCCTGACGGACGGCCGGCGGGGCCACCGGGGAGCTGGGACGGAGGTCGAAGACCATGCTGCGGATCTCCGTACCGCCCGAGGCCTGGTACCGGGTGTCCTCCAGGCCCGGGTTCAGGCCGGCCAGGACCGCCGGGGGCATGTCGCGGTGCGCGACCTCGATCCCGCGGTCGGTCCAGGCCTGTTCGAGCTGGGCGGAGTCCTTGAAGTACCTCACGGTCACCGCGCTCTCGGAGACCTTCCCCTGGCCCTTGTACGAGGTGTTGGGCTTGAGCTCGGCGCTCGCGCCGGCCGTGTAGCCGGCGAGGGTGAAGGGGCCGGAGCCGTCGACCTTCTCGCCCTCGCGCAGGGCCGTCGCCGGGTACTTGTCCTTGTCCACGATCGAGGCGGCACCCGTCGCGATCTTGAACGGGAAGGTGGCGTCCCCTGCGGAGAGGTTGAAGGTGACGGTGCGGCCCTCGGCCTTGACCGACTCCAGGGTGTTGAACAGCGGCGCCGGACCCTGGTCGGAGTTGATCGCCTTGATCCGGTCGAAGGAGTACTTGACGTCCTCGGCGGTGAGCGCGCGGCCGGAGGAGAACGTCACGTCCGGGCGCAGCTCGCACTGGTACGTGGTGAGCTTGTCGCCGATGAACTTGCAGGCGGAGGCCGCGTCGGGCACCGGGGCGTCCGAACCGGGCTTGATGGTCAGCAGCGACTGGTAGACGTTGCTGAACAGGGCCCAGGAGCCCGCGTCGTACGCCCCGGCGGGGTCGAGGGAGGAGACCACGTCGCTCGTGCCGACGCGGATCGGCTCCCCGCCCCCGGCCTGCGGCAGCAACTGCCAGGTGGCGACGGAGCCCACACCGAGGACCAGCCCGGCCGCGATGACTTTCGAGCGGACAGACCGCAACATCCTTGACTCCACCCCACGCGGTCGCACACCGAAGTGTGCGACCAGTTGTCCGATTATCGGTCACATCCCATCATGGAAAACCGGCCTCGGGAAGGCCGGTTCGTAGCGTGGCGTTGGGGGTTCGGACGGTTCAGGCCTGATATGAGGCGAGTTCGACGACTGTGATGTCCGACGGCGCGCCGACCCGGACCGGCGGCCCCCAGGCGCCCGCACCGCGCGACACGTACAGCTGGGTGTCCCCGTAGCGTTCCAGCCCGGCGACGGTGGGGTTGGCGAGCTCGGCGACGTACTCGCCGGGCCAGAGCTGGCCCCCGTGGGTGTGGCCGGACAGCTGGAGGTCGACCCCGTGCCGGACGGCCTCGTCGATGACCACGGGCTGGTGGGCGAGGAGTACGGAGCTGCGGGTGCGGTCCCGGTCGCCCAGGGCGGCCTGGAAGTCCGGGCCGTTGCCCTCGCTCTCGCCCGCGATGTCGTTGACCCCGGCGAGGTCGAAGTACGGGAGCTCGCGGCGGGCGTTCTCCAGGGGCGTGAGGCCGAGCTCGCGGACGTGGTCGACCCACTGCTGGGCGCCGGAGAAGTACTCGTGGTTGCCGGTGACGAAGTACGAGCCGTGGCGCGCGCGGAGGCCGCGGAGCGGTTCGGCGGCGGGGGCCAGGTCATGGACGCTGCCGTCGACGAGGTCGCCCACGATGGCGATGAGGTCGGGCTGCGTGCGGTTGATGGTGTCGACGATGCGGGCGCTGTGGGCCCGGCCCAGGATCGGGCCGAGGTGGATGTCGCTGACGACGGCGATGCGGAAGCCGTGGGCCGCGCGGGGGAGCTTGGCCAGGGGGACCTGGACCCGCTTGACGCGGGGGCCGCGCAGGACTCCGTACGTGCCGTAGCCGACGGTGCCGGCCGTGGCGGCGGCGGCCGTGCCGGCCACGATCCGCGCGAAGCGTCTGCGGCTGACGCCGGACGGGGTGGGCTCAGCCGGCTGTACGGAGTCGGCCTCCGCGGGGCCCGCGGTGGCTTCGAGGGTGGCCTGCGGCGCTGATCCCCTCCCCGCCCCTTCCCGCTGCGCCGAATCGTGCGGCTCCGCCGCGTGGTGGGGCTCCGCCGCGTGGTGGGGCTCCGCCGCGGCCCCCGAGGGGTCCCCGCCTGCGGCGGCGGGGGCGTTGCGGGGCTGCGCCCCCGAGCCCGCCCGGGCCGTGGGCCCGTTCAGCTGGCGGAGCCATACCGCTCGGACCGGCTCGGCCACCAGCATCGCCAGGGTGAGGTAGAGGAGGACGGCCAGCCAGAGGTAGCCGGGCCAGGCGACCGTGCGCTCCAGCCAGAAGGGGGCTCCCGCGCGGCCCGCGACGAGGGCGGCCACGGCCAGGAGCGGGAGGGCGAAGGCCAGGGCGGTGCCCGCGCGGCGGATGCCGCCGCCGGGGGCCGTGGTGTCGCGGACCAGCCGGATCCAGAGCCAGCGGTGCACCAGGACCAGGAGGACCACGACCAGCAGGGCGACGGCCGCGATGAGAACGATCGTCATGCTCCCGCCTCCGTACGTGATTCACGCCGCAGAGCCCGCACCCCGCGCAACCCGATCACTCCGACGGCCGTCCCCAGGAGAAAGGACACCACCGCCAGGAGAAGGTGGACCCAGAAGTACCCGGTCGGGTCCCCCGCGTCGTCGAAGGCCAGACCACCGCCGTCCTTCCACAGGTTCCGGACGAAAGACACCCAGATGAACCAGCTCCACACCCCGAAGGCGAGCAGGAACCAGGAAGCGGCGCGGCTGAGTCTCATGACCTCAGTATCGGTTTCGTCCCCAGGACGGACGCGCCGGGGTGGGCTGTCCCGGCGGTGGTTGCGGCGGGTTGGCCGGTCCGTGACGCTAAGCACAGGATCGGGATGTACTTTCACCTGCGTGTCTGCCAAGAAGACCGCGTTGACGGTCCTTTCCGCCGCGCTCCCCGCCCTGCTCGTCCCGGCGCTGCTGGCCTCGCCCGCGTACGCCGCGCCGACGCCGACGCCGCCGGCGGACGGGAAGGGGCAGCCGCCGAAGGCGCCGCCGCCGCCCGCCTCGATGTCCACGGTCGGCGGAGCGTCGCTCGGGCAGCCCGGTACGCAGGTCAACCTGCTGCCCGGGGCGCCCGCTCTGCCGACGAGCCTGACGGGCCGTTCGTGGATCGTGGCCGACGCCGAGACCGGCGAGGTCCTGGCCGCGCACAACGCGCACTGGCGGCTCCCGCCCGCCTCGACCATGAAGATGCTCTTCGCCGACACCGTGCTGCCCGGTCTGCCCAAGGACCAGGTCCACAAGGTCAGCCAGGAGGAGCTGGAGGGGGTCGGCTCCGGCTCCAGCCTGGTGGGCATCAAGGAGGACACCGAGTACAGCGTCCACGACCTGTGGCTCGGGGTGTTCCTGCGCTCCGGGAACGACGCCGTGCACGTACTTTCGGCCATGAACGGCGGCGTCGAGAAGACCGTCAAGGACATGCAGGCGCACGCCGAGGAACTCCAGGCCCTGGACACGCATGTGGTGTCCCCGGACGGCTACGACGCTCCGGGCCAGGTCTCCAGCGCCTACGACCTCACCCTCATCGCCCGCTCCGGTCTGCAGAAGCAGGACTTCCGGGAGTACTGCGGCACGGCCAGCGCGAAGTTCCCCGGCCGGCAGGAGGCGGGGAAGACGCGCGAGACCTTCGAGATCCAGAACACCAACCGGCTGATGACCGGCGCCGGCGGCCTCTCCCCCTACAAGGGGATCGCCGGGGTGAAGAACGGCAACACCACGATGGCCGGCTCCACCTTCACCGGCGCCGCCCAGCGCGGCGACAAGAAGCTGCTGGTCACGGTGATGAACCCGGGGACCAGCGGCGCCAACTCCGTGTACCAGGAGACGGCCGACCTGCTCGACTGGGGGTTCGCGGCGAGTGGGAAGGTCAAGCCGGTGGGCGAGCTGGTGCCGCCGAAGAGCGCCGACACCACCTCCCACGGCTCCCCCGCCCAGTCCCACGAGAACAACCCGTCGGCGTCCGGTGCGGACTCCGGCGGCGGGGTCGGTACCGCCTTCGGCGTGGCGGGCGGGGTGCTGGCCGTGGTGGCCGGCGGGGCCTACGCGGTCAACCGGCGCTGGCCGCGGGGGCGCGGCCGCCGGGCTCGCGGCCGGGCCTAGCGGAGCCGGCGGGCTCCGGGGCCGCATCCGGGTCCGCGTCCGGGGCGGTGCCCGTGCCGGCGGCCGGCTCCCGGGCGGCGTCGGCGGCCGGCTCCCGGGCGGGCTCGCGGCCCGGCTCCGGGTCCTCCACGCCGTCCCCGTCCGCATCGTCCCGGCTCGCGGTCCACGCCGCGCAGAACAGCAGCAGCTTCGCCGTCAGGTTGATCCAGATCAACAGCGCGATCGGCACGCCGAAGGCCCCGTACATGCTCTTCGTGGCGACCTCCCGCATGTAGCCGCTGAGCAGCAGCTTCAGCAGCTCGAAGCCGGCCGCGCCGAGGAGGGCCGCCTGGATCAGGCGGCGGCGGGGCGGTTCGACGCCCGGGAGCAGGGTCAGCACGTAGAGCAGGAGGAGGAAGGCGGCCAGCACTCCGACGAGGAAGGCCCCGCCCCTCAGCAGGCCGCCGCCCGCGCCGTCGCGCGGTACGCCCAGCCACTCCCCGGCCTTGCCGACCGCGCTGGAGCCGAAGATCGAGGCGGCCGCCGAGCAGAGGCCGACACCGCCGAGGCCGATGAGGACGAGCGCGTCCTTGCCCTTGCGGGCGAAGGGGTTGCCCTCGTCCTCGTCGTCCTTCTCCCACACCGCGCGCAGGCAGTCCCGCATCGAAGTGACCCAGCCGATGCCGGTGAAGAGGAGCACGCCGGCGGCGACCAGGCCGACCGTGCCGGCGTTCGCGACGAGGGCGTTGATGTCGAGCTGGTCGGAGATGCCGGGGACCTGCTCGGCGAGGTTCTTCTGGAGCCGGTCGAGCTGGTCCTGGGTGAGCAGTCCGGCGCCGATCGCGGCGGCCACGGTGATCAGCGGGAAGAGGGCCACGAAGCTGATGAAGGTGATGGCCGCGGCGAGCCGGCTCCAGTGCACGCGGTCGAGCCGCTGGTACGAACGCCACAGGTGGGTCCGCATCAGGGCGGACACCAGGGGCCCGATCAGCGGGAGTTTCGTCAGCCAGTCCATACGGTCACCGTAAATGAGCTGTCGTAAATAGCCGGGATTGCCGCTTTTGGGGACTACGGTCGTCGATTGTGACTTTTCGCCCGACGGCTCGGCCGTTCCACGCCCTGATCCTGCGAAGGATCAGCTTCCGGTTCCGGTTCCTGCGTCAGGAACGGCGTACGGTCGCCTCGCCCGCGGCAGCCGCCGCGCTGTTGTCGGTGGCCGATCCGAGCTGCGCCGGCACACCGCTCGCTCCACCGCTTGCCCCGTTGCCGAACGGATATTCCCGCAGCTTGCGCCAGACCCCGTCCGAGCCCTGCTCGTAGAGGGCGAACCCGGAGCAGAGCCACTCCGCCGCGTACTCGGCGAGGGTGCTGAACGCCAGGTCCATCGCCTCCTCGGAGATCCCGTGGGCGACCGTGACGTGCGGGTGGTACGGGAACGAGAGCTCCCGGCTGAGCGGCCCGTCCGGGTCGCGGACCTGGCCCTGGAGCCGGGTGCAGTCGGAGCCGCCCTCGACGACCTGGACGAAGACCACCGGCGAGAGGGGGCGGAAGGTGCCCGTGCCGGCCAGCCGCATCACGAAGGGGCGGCCGGCGGCCGCGACCTCGGCCAGGTGGGCGCGGATCCCGGGAAGCCGGTCCGCGGCCACCTCCGTCGGCGGTACGAGGGTGACGTGCGTGGGAATGCCGTGCGCGGCGGCGTCCCCGAAGCCGGCTCGCAGCTCCTGAAGGCTGCTGCCGTACGGCTCCGGGACCGCGATCGAAACGCCGAGCGTTACGGTCCCCACGTAGCTCTCCTCCGCCTGTAGTCCTGTGCGTGGTCCGTGCTCCGCATGTGCGTCGCACGAGTGCTGCCGCCCCAGTGTGGCGGCAGCACCCCCCAGATCGCCAGGGCCCTCTTTCTCTTCCGTCCCCGTCAGTGCTTCGCGGGGAGGAAACCGAGGTGGTCGTAGGCCTGCGCCAGGGTCTCGGCGGCGACCGCCCTGGCCTTCTCCGCGCCCTTGGCCAGCAGGGAATCCAGGGTCTCCGGATCGTCCAGGTACTCCTGGGTGCGCTGCTTGAAGGGTGTGACGAAATCGACCATCGCGCCGGCCAGATCGGTCTTGAGCGCGCCGTAGCCCTTGCCCTCGTACGCGGCCTCCAGCGACGGGATGGACTCGCCCGTGAGAGTGGAGTAGATCGTGAGCAGGTTGCTGACGCCGGGCTTGTTCACCGCGTCGAAGCGGACCACGGCCTCGGTGTCGGTGACCGCGCTCTTGATCTTCTTCTCGGTGGCCTTGGGCTCGTCGAGGAGGTTGATCAGGCCCTTGGGGGAAGACGCCGACTTCGACATCTTGATCGCCGGGTCCTGGAGGTCGTAGATCTTCGCGACCTCCTTGACGATGTGCGCGGAGGGGAGGGTGAAGGTCTGCCCGAAGCGCTGGTTGAAGCGCTCGGCCAGGTCGCGGGTCAGCTCGATGTGCTGGCGCTGGTCCTCGCCGACGGGGACCGCGTTCGCCTGGTAGAGCAGGATGTCGGCGACCTGGAGGATCGGGTACGTGAACAGGCCGACGGTGGCGTTGTTGGTGCCCGACTTCGCGGACTTGTCCTTGAACTGGGTCATCCGGCTGGCCTCGCCGAAACCGGTGATGCAGTTCATGACCCAGCCGAGCTGCGCGTGCTCGGGCACGTGGCTCTGGATGAAGAGCGTGCAGCGCTCGGGGTCGAGACCGGCGGCGAGGAGCTGCGCGGCGGAGAGCCTGGTGTTCGCGCGGAGATCCTTCGGATCCTGCGGCATGGTGATCGCGTGCAGGTCGACGACCATGTAGAAGGCGTCGTGCGTCTCCTGCAAGGCGACGTACTGGCGGATGGCTCCGAGGTAGTTCCCGAGGTGGAACGAACCGGAGGTGGGCTGGATGCCGGAGAGCGCGCGAGGACGATCAGAAGCCATGGCCCCATTCTCTCAGGTGTGACACGGGGCTCGGCCCCGCCGCTGGCCGGAACCCGGCGGGTCGCTCCGGGCCCGCCCGGCCCCGGCACGGGTACCGGGCGGTAGCGGCCCGTCCGGATCTTGCCTCGGCCGAGCGACCGCTTTCCGTTGCTCCCGCTGCGGGGGGCGGGGGGGGCTCCGCGCCGAGGTCCGAGGAGTCCCGCTGCACGGGGCTTCGTGGGCGCCGCCCACACCCGCGCCTCAAACGCCGGCGGGGCTGGATGTGGCCGACGTCGGCCACAGAGGTGCGGATGCACCGCGGGCTCACGCTGCGCTGCGCGCACGTACGAACCGTCGGCACCCAAATCCAGCCCCGCCGGCGTTTGAGGCGCGGGGTCTGGGGCGGAGCGCCAGGGGGTCCGGGCGCAGCCCGGGGAACGGTGGAAGGGCGGGTAGGGGACAGCCCCGCAGGGACCGGCCCCCACCCGGCGGGTCAGGCGAGCGGGAGGCCCGGGGCCGGGAAGGCCGCCATGAGGTCGATGACCTCGGCCCGGATCTTGCCGAGGGCCGCCTCGTCGCCCTGCCCGGCGGCGTCCACCGCACGCGCGATCCAGTCGGCGACCACCGGCATGTGCTCCTCGGAGAGCCCCCGCGAGGTGAGCGACGGCGTACCGATCCGGATCCCCGACGGGTCGAACGGCTTGCGCGGGTCGAACGGCACCGTGTTGTAGTTCACGACGATCCCCGCCCGGTCCAGCGCCTTCGCCGCGATCTTGCCCGAGACCCCCTTGCCCGTGAGGTCGATCAGGATCAGGTGGTTGTCCGTACCGCCCGAGACCAGGTCGAAGCCCCGCTCCAGCAGAGCGGCGGCCAGCGCCTTCGCGTTGGCCACGACCGCGTGCGCGTACGACACGAACGACGGCTGCGCCGCCTCGTGGAGGGCCACGGCGATACCGGCCGTCGTCTGGTTGTGCGGGCCGCCCTGGAGGCCCGGGAAGACCGCCTTGTCGATGGCCTTCGCGTGCTCCTCGCGGCACATCAGCATCGCGCCGCGCGGACCGCGCAGGGTCTTGTGGGTGGTCGTCGAGATCACGTCCACGTGACCCGCCGGCGACGGGTGGGCCCCGCCCGCGATCAGGCCCGCGATGTGCGCCACGTCGGCGACCAGCACCGAGCCCGCCTCCTTCGCGATCAACGCGAAGGCCTCGAAGTCGATCGTGCGCGGGAGCGCCGTACCGCCGCAGAAGATCAGCTTGGGGCGCTCCGCCAGCGCGAGGTCCCGTACCGCGTCGTAGTCGATGAGACCGGTCTCGGCCCGGACCCCGTACTGCACGCCCCGGAACCAGGAGCCCGTCGCCGAGACCCCCCAGCCGTGCGTCAGGTGCCCGCCCATCGGCAGCGCCATGCCCATCACCGTGTCGCCGGGCTCGGCGAAGGCCAGGTACACCGCGAGGTTGGCGGGCGAGCCGGAGTACGGCTGCACGTTGGCGTGGTCGACTCCGAAGAGGCCCTTCGCCCGCTCCACGGCCAGCGCCTCGATGCGGTCGATGTTCTGCTGGCCCTCGTAGTAGCGGCGGCCCGGGTAGCCCTCGCTGTACTTGTTCTGCAGCACCGTGCCGGAGGCCTCCAGCACGGCCGCGGAGACGTAGTTCTCGCTCGGGATGAGGCGGAGGGTCTCCGCCTGGAGGGTCTCCTCGGCGGCGACGAAGGAGGCCAGCTCAGGGTCGGTGGCGAGCAAGGCGGGGTGGCGGTACGGGTGGTGGTGGTTCGCGCTCATGGCGGCTCCTCCGGGGTCGATGTCAGATCTCGTCCCCGCGAGGCCCAGGCGAGCGGCCCTGTATGCGGTCGTGCGCGCACGGCTCCCCCGGAGTTGGTTCTCCGTGCGCCAGTCGCCGTGCGTGTCCGACACCTTAGCGGGCACGCCTCGAGAAAGGTTTCTCCGTCCGGTATTCGAGCGAGGATGGAGGGTGACGCCCACCCTCGTCACCGGCTTGACGGACGATCGGAGACCCCGTGTCGACAACTGCTGATGCCATCCGCTCCGCCGACGCGCACAGCGCGCACAACTACCACCCCCTGCCCGTCGTCGTCGCCACGGCGGAGGGCGCGTGGATGACCGACGTGGAAGGCCGCCGCTACCTCGACATGCTCGCGGGCTACTCCGCCCTGAACTTCGGCCACGGCAACCGCCGCCTGCTCGACGCCGCCCACGCCCAGCTGGAGCGGGTCACCCTGACCTCCCGCGCCTTCCACCACGACCGCTTCGCGGACTTCTGCACCCAGCTCGCGGCGCTGTGCGGCAAGGAGGCCGTCCTGCCCATGAACACGGGCGCGGAGGCCGTGGAGACGGCGGTGAAGACCGCCCGCAAGTGGGGTTACGAGGTCAAGGGCGTACCGGACGGCCACGCCAAGATCGTGGTGGCGGCCGACAACTTCCACGGCCGCACGACGACCATCGTGTCGTTCTCCACCGACCACGAGGCCCGCGACCACTTCGGCCCGTACACCCCGGGCTTCGAGATCGTCCCGTACGGGGACCTCACCGCGCTCGCCGCCGCCGTCACCTCCAACACCGTCGCCGTGCTCCTGGAGCCGATCCAGGGCGAGGCCGGCGTCCTCGTGCCGCCCGCCGGATACCTGCGGGGCGTACGGGAACTGACGCGCGAGCGGAACGTCCTGTTCATGGCGGACGAGATCCAGTCGGGCCTGGGCCGTACCGGCAAGACCTTCGCGTGCGAACACGAGGACGTCGTCCCGGACGTGTACATCCTCGGCAAGGCGCTGGGCGGCGGGGTCGTGCCCGTGTCGGCGGTGGTGGCCGACCTCGACGTGCTCGGCGTGTTCAAGCCGGGCGAGCACGGCTCCACCTTCGGCGGCAACCCGCTGGCCTGCGCCGTCGCCCTGGAGGTCGTCGCGATGCTCCGCACCGGCGAGTACCAGCAGCGCGCCACCGAACTCGGCGACCACCTGCACCGGGAGCTGAACCTGCTGGTCGGCGGCGGTGCGGTGACCGCCGTACGGGGCCGCGGGCTGTGGGCGGGCGTGGACATCGACCCGTCCCGCGGCACCGGCCGGGAGATCTCCGAGAAGCTGATGGGTCTCGGGGTACTGGTCAAGGACACCCACGGGTCCACCATCCGGATCGCGCCGCCGCTGGTGATCTCCAAGGAGGACCTGGACTGGGGTCTGGACCAGCTCAGGTCGGTCCTCGGAGAGACGGTCTAGGGGGTGGCCTCCTGCCCGTGAGGCCGGGTTTCGAGGGTGATCTCGATGCCGCGGACGGTGAAGTGGCGGGCGGGCCGCAGGCCGGCGGCCCGCATCGCCCGTTCTTGAGCGGCGGCGGCCCGCTCGGCGGCCGGCCGGGCCCCGGCGGAGAGATGGGTGCACGCCACGTGCCACACGCGGGGCGCGCCTTCGAGGCGCCGGGCGAGGGTGGCCGGGTCGGCGGGCGGGTTGTCCAGTACGCCGGCCTCGGCGGCGGTCCGGGACCGGCCGAGGTCGGGCCGCCAGGCGAAGGCCTCCCGGTAGGCGGTGGAGATCAGGCCGCAGCGGGCACCGCTGAAGAGGACGCTGTCGCCGGGGGCCTCGTGGGCGTGGAGGATCCTGACCGCGGCGAGGCTGTCCCAGGACCGGCTCTGCTCCAGCCGGATCGCGCGGTGGGTGAAGGCCAGGGGCGCGGCCACGGCCAGCAGCAGTGCCGTCCGGGCCCACCACGGCAGGGTGAGGATTCCGGCGGCGAGCAGCAGGGCCAGCGCGGGCAGGCAGAAGACCAGGTAGCGGTACGCGAACACGGGCTGCGCCACGGTGGCCAGGGCGAGCAGGGCCGGCGGGACGGCCAGCCACGGCACGGCGACCGCCCGGATCAGGGGCGGGCTCGCACGCCGCCGTACGGCGAGCGCTCCCAGGGCGGTCACGGCCGCGCCGAGGAGCAGCAGCTTGAGCGTGTCCAGGAGGGTGTCCTGGCCGGGGAACAGGAGCCAGGAGAAGAGGGCCAGAGGGGTGGAGAAGGAGACCGGCGGGGACTCCCCCACGGCGGAGTGCTGGGTCAGGGCCAGGTACAGCAGGGGCGCCACGGCCGCCACGCCCGCCGCCTGCGATGGCCACGCGCCGTGCCGTGCGTCGCCCGGGGCGGATCCAGGCCACGGTGACGGCGTGTGCGGCGAGCAGCAGCAGCCCCATGACGTTGAACCAGCCCAGTACCGCGACCAGTACCGCGTAGGCGACCGGCCACCGCCGCCTGCCGTCGCCGGTCAGTACCTTGGCCAGGGCCCCGGTGGCGAGGACGGCCGCCGCCATGACGAAGGCGAACGAACGCCCCTCCTGCGCGTACCGGGAGGCCGTCGCCGCCACCGCGAGGGCCAGCCCCGCACCCGTGCCGAGGCGGGGACCGTCGAGAGTGCGGCCCAGCCACACCACGGCGGCCACGGCGACGGCGACGGCCGCCGCGGACGGGACCCGCATCGTGAACTCGGTCACCGAGGTGACCTGTCCGACGAGGTGCATGAGCACGTAGTGCAGTCCGTGCACCGCGTCGACCCGGCCGAGCAGCGCGAACAGCTCCCGCCACGAGCGCCGCGCCACGTCCATGGTGACGATCTCGTCCGTCCACGGGGCCGGGCCCGTGGTGCCCCACACCCCCAGCGCGAACGCGAGGACCGGCATCGCCCAGCCGGCTGCGCGCGTCGGCAACCCGGTTCGTGGAGCGGTCCGCCCGCGGGGCGGGTCGGACGCGGCCGGGGACGGGTACGGGTACGGGTACGGAAGGGCCGTCACGACGTTCGGCTCATCACCGGCGCACAGCGAACCGGGGCCACAGGACGTCCTCCACACGATCGGCGCGAGCCGGAACGGTGACGGACGGACCCGAACGGCATGTCCGTACGCTGCGGCCGCCCCGGCCCGGCGGGGCCCTCCAGGGTGCCGCGGCCCGCACGGGCCGCGCCTCACCCGAACGGCCGACCCCGCCCCGGTCGCGGGACGGCCTAGAGGATGACGTGGGGCAGGAAGCGGGCGTACTCGTCCGTGACCGGCCCGGCCGATTCGCGGATGCCGAGGCCCGCCGCCTCGTCCTCGACGACCCACGCGCCGAGGACCACCCGGTTGCCGTCGAAGTCGGGCAGCGGGGCGAGGCCCTGGAACACGTACGTCTCGTCCTGCTCCGGTGCGAACGGCTCGCCGCCGGCCGGGTGCAGGGTGACGCCCGCGCCCTCGCGCCCCAGCAGCGGCTTCGCCGCGTAGCCGGTGGTCGTGGCGAGCTCGCGCGGGCCGTCCAGGTAGGCGGGCAGCAGGTTCGGGTGCTCCGGGAAGAGCTCCCACAGGACCGCCAGCAGCGCCTTGTTGGAGAGCAGCATCTTCCACAGCGGCTCGATCCAGGCCGTGGTGCCGGAGCCGCCGCCGTGGTCGTACGTGCCGAGGACCTGCGGGGCGAACTCGTCGGTGGCCAGCCACTCCCACGGGTAGAGCTTGAAGATCGCGCGGATGAAGCCGAGCTTCTCGTCCACGAACCGGCCGGACAGGCTGTCCCAGCCGATCGCCTCCACCGACAGCTCCCGCGTGTCGATGCCGGCCTGCTCGGCGGTCTCCTGGAGGTAGGCGACCGTCATCAGGTCCTCGCCGAGCTCGTCGGTCTCGGAGTGCGCGAAGTGCACCGGGCCGGGCGGCAGCAGCTCAACCTGGCGGCGCCAGGCGTCGACGAGCCGCTCGTGGAGGGAGTTCCACTGGTCGGCGCCGGGGAAGCGCTCCTCCATCCAGAACCACTGCGGACTGGCCGCCTCCACGAGGGAGGTGGGGGTGTCCGCGTTGTACTCCAGCATCTTGGCGGGGGCGCCGGAGCCGTCGTAGCGCAGGTCGAAGCGGCCGTAGAGCGAGGGCTGTTCGGCGCGGCGCCGCCAGGACTCGGCGATCAGCGCGGCGAGCTTCGGGTCGGTGATGCCGAGGTCGGCGAAGCGGTCGTGGTCGACTATGTGCTGGGCCGCCGCGAGGCACATGGCGTGCAGTTCCTCGACGACGTTCTCCAGCGCCTCGACCTCGGGGAGGGTGAAGGAGTAGTACGCGCTCTCGTCCCAGTAGGGGCGCAGGGAGTCGTCGGGGTAGCGGGTCAGGGGGTAGATCAGCCCCTGCTCCTCGACGGTCTTCTGCCAGTCGGGGCGGGGCTCGATGGTGTGGCGCTTCACGCTGGATCAGCCGCCCGAGGAGCTCTTGTGGCTGCCGCCGATGCCGCCGCGGGTGACGGCGGACTTGTCGAAGCTGCCTCCGGTGACCTTGTTCTTCGCGACGGTGCCGCCGTAGTAGAAGGCGCCGCGGCCGCCGCTCTTGCACTCCTTGGAGTTCAGCTTCTCCAGGGTGGCGCGGTCCGCGCAGCGCTTGTCGGGCTCGTTGCTGCTTCCGCAGGCCACGAGGGCCGCGGCGAGCAGGCCCATGCCGCCGAGGGCGACGGTGCCGGAGCGCATACGGCGCCTGGTGCGCGTGGTGTCGGTGCTGCTGCTGTCCATGGACTGTTCGCTCCCCCTGGGTGTCCGGCTGCGGACAGACTAGAACGGCCGCCCGGGCCGACGGAATCCGGCCGACGCGGGATCCCTGACCTAGAGTCGGTTCGTGCTCATTGGGATGATTTGCGCGCTCGGTGCGGCGGTCTGCTTCGGCACGGCGTCGGTCCTGCAGGCGGTGGCGGCGCGGGCGGCGGAGCCGGGAACGGGATCCGGGGTCGACGCCGCCCTCTTCCTGCGGGCGCTGCGCCAGTGGCGCTATCTCGCCGGACTCGGGCTGGACGCGGTCGGCTTCGTCCTCCAGATCATCGCCCTGCGGCACATCCCGATCTACGCGGTGGGCGCGGCCCTCGCGGCCAGCCTCGCGGTGACCGCGGTGGTCGCGGCGCGGCTGCTGCGGGTGCGGCTGAGCGGGACGGAGTGGGGCGCGGTCGGGGTGGTGTGCGCGGGGCTGCTGATGCTGGGGCTCGCGTCCGGCGAGGAGGGCGCGGGGAAGGGCACGCTCGCACTGAAGCTGGGACTGCTGGCGGTGGCCGGCCTGGTGCTGGTGGTCGGGGCCGTGGCGGGCGGACTGCCGGACCGCAGCCGGGCGCTGACGCTGGGTCTGGCCGCCGGGACCGGCTTCGGGGTGGTGGAGGTGGCGGTCCGGCTCATCGACGACGTCTCGCTCTCCGCGCTGTCGAACCCCGCGTTCTACGCGCTGCTGCTCGGCGGCGGCGCCGCGTTCCTACTGCTCACCTCGGCGCTCCAGCGCGGCTCCGTGACGGCGGCGACCGCCGGGCTGGTGCTGGGCGAGACGATCGGACCGGCCGTGGTGGGGGTGGCCTGGCTGGGCGACCGCACCCGCGAGGGCCTGGCCTGGCTGGCGGTAGCGGGCTTCGTGGTGGCCGTGGCCGGCTCCCTGGCCCTGGCCCGCTTCGGCGAACCTCCGGCGGAGCCGGCCCCCGCGCGGCCCACGTCGGCCCCCGCCCCCTGACCGGGCCATCACAGCGCGGCGACGAGTGCCTCCAGAGTCGCGGACCAGGCATTCTGGGGCGGCCCGCCCGCAGAGCCGCCTGCTCCAGGTCCAGCACCGCGTGCAGGTCCGGCCCGGTCAGCAGGTCCCCGGTGCACGTCCAGCCCGTACCGTTCCTAGCCAGAGTGCAGGAGTGAGTCTTGGACCCACTCGCGTCTGCTGGGCGCATCCCGAACGGTTTTGGATGCACTGGGTCCCCGCGTTCTCGTCCCGCTCGGCGTCGGCTCTCCATGAAGCCGGTCCGTTGCGGGTGGGCGGTTTCCGTCACGCCTGCGGGTGCCTGGTCCGGCCTGGACGGTCCGATGCCCGTAGCGATCGCTCTGGTCGCTACGGGGCGGTGCTGTCCGTCGCCGGATCGGGTGCCCGAGGGCGCGTCGCCCGATCGCGATGCCTGCGGCATCGTGACGGGACATCTTTCGGCGCGGGGTGGCCAGCGGTTTCTGCCAGTGCCGGCCTCCCCACTGGGAGGTGTACGCGGGATCGACCGCAACGACGGCGAGGCCGTGCTCAGCGGCCATCGATACGTGAAGTCGAGGTCCTCGATCGCGATGGCCTTGACGCCGGTGTTCTTCGCCCAGTGCAGTACCTGAGTGAAGGCGTGGCGGATCTGGGCGTCGCGGTGATCAGCTGATCCGCTGAGGTCGTAGAGGAAGCGGCGTGGATCGCCGATCGGGTTGCCGTGCGGGTCGAGTCGGTAGGCCGCGAAGTGGTCGGCGTTGGTATCCACGCCGACCGTGCCCTTCGCACGGGCAGTGGCGAGTGGGATCGTCTGGACGGCGGGGCGTTGCCAGGAGGCGGTCAGGTACCAGCGGCCTCGTGTGACGTCCAGGCGGATGCGGTAGGCGACGGCCTGGTTCGCTTCGATGCGGTCGGCCCATTCCGCGCCCCGGTGCGCGAACGCGATACGGCAGGCCAGGACGTACCGACCATGCTTACTGTTGGCCAGGTACGCGAGCGGGACGGGCAGCTTGATGCTGATCTCCCCGTCCGCAGTGACGCGGATCGTCTCGTTCCCGAACCGTTTCCCGGACTCACCATCAGCAGCAATAAACCAGCGTTCGGCTTCCCAGCGGGCACGCCACTGCTCCTCGGTGAGCTCGGCTGCGGCCAGATTGTGCCGGGTGTTCGCCAGACGCTTCCCACCCCGCACCACACGAACCCGACCCGCCCGCCAGCCAGCCAGCGAGAGCGGCTTCATGGCGCGCTTCCAGAGTGGCGAGACGGCGGGACTTGTTGAACCACTCACTCTTGGACCGGTAGCCGCCCACCGAGCGCTTTCTGCCCCTCTCCCCGATGGGCAGGGACAGGCGGTGCTTCAGCGTCTCGATGCCGGCAGCCACATTCTGGATGTGCGCGGCCTGGCAGCGCCGGGCGAGCGCCCATTGATCGTGGCTAGCCTTGGTAGATCGCCCCAGCGATCCGCGAAGACGACTCTTTGGTCAGCCCCCGCTTACGGACCGCCCACGTGGCGGCGGAGTGGTCGGAGCCGTCCGCGCACCGCTGCTTGAGGTCACGCGACGCCAGGGCGCCCAGATGCGCGCCGACAAGCCGCAGAACCCTCATCCTCGACGCTCAGGCACTTGAGGCGGTCGCGTACCGCCACAGCGGACGGACCGAGCGCCACAAACGAAGGAGCAATGGCACGCAACTTCTTGGCCGGATCAGCCATCGACGGCCACCGCCTCCGGCGCCCGACGCGCCCCCATCCTCGCGAAGTGGCGCCCGTACAAGCGGGCGCAGGGCGGCATCAGCGACCTTCCCTCACGGAACCAGCGAGAGGCACTCGGGGGACGTGCGCCCCGCGCCTTCGCCGACTCCTTGAGATCCATACAGCCGACCGTAACGACACGCACCCAAATGGACCATCACTCAGCCGCCCGAGGGGCGGAAGGCGGCCAGCGCGGCCCGGTGGTGCTCCTGGGTGAGCGTCCACTCGGTCGCCGGGCCGGCCGTCAGGACGGCCCACTTCTTGCCGTCCTGGGCGACGAAGACCCGTTCCACGCCGCGTCGCCGGCCGCGTGATTCCGCGCTGTCGTACTCGTAGACGAGCTCCCCGCCCTCGGGGGTGCCCGGGGCGGGGCCGACGCGGATCTCCTGGTAGCCGGTCGTCTGGGCGCGCAGGTAGGTGGAGGCGCCCTGGACGGCCGCGAGCGGGGTCAGTTCGGGCTCGCTCACCTGGAAGATCTGGATCAGCGCGGCGCGGTCGGGAGAGCGGTAGAAGACTCCCGTGGCACCGTCCTCCCGGACCCATCCGGCCGGGACGGCGACGGTGAACCCCTTGGCGTCGCGCACGGTCTCGCGTGCGGGGTCGCTGCCGCTCGGGCTGGGGGTGGGGCTGGGGCTGGGGCTGCCGGTGCCGGTGCCGGTGCCGGTGCCGGTCGGCGACGGGGAGCGGGTGGCCGTGGCCGAGGGGGCCGGTGAGCCCTCGCCGCTCGGCGGGGCGCTGGAAGCCGTCGGCCCCGCGTGGGCGGGCCGCTCGCCGGAGTCCCGTGCCACGAACCACACGGTGGCCGCGCCGATCGCGAGCGCGGCCACCGCGACGGCCGCCGTGGTCGGCGTCAGCCACCGCCCGCCGGCCCGCGCGGGCCTCGGCGGGGCGGGGTGGACCGGCTGCGGGTACGGATACGCGGGGTACGGGTACGGGTCCTGCGCCGCCGGCCCCGGCCCGTACCCGCCCGGCCCGGTCCCGGAAACGGGCCCCGAGGCCGGGGGGTAACCCGGGGCCGGAGCCGGACCGGGAGCCGGGTCGTAGCCCGGAGCAGGGGCCGGCGCCGGTCCGGAGCCTGATGCCGGGCCCGCGGCCGAGGCCTGGGAGTGGCCCTGGGCCGGGTGGTGGCCCGAAGCCGGCGAGTGGCCCGGAGCAGGCGCGGGTGCCGGACCGGTAGCGGGTGCCGGAGGCCGCCCGGGGACCGGGTCGTAGCCCGGAGCAGGAGCCGAAAGCGACCCCGAGGCCGGGTCGTAGCCCGGGGCCGGGGCCGGGTCGTAGTCCTGGGCCGGGGCCGGGTCGTAGTCCTGGGCCGGGGCCAGGTCGTAGCCCGGGGCCGGGGCCAGGTCGTAGCCCGGGGCCGGGGCCAGGTCGTAGCCCGGGGCCGGAGTGGGGGTCGGAGACGGGTCGTAGCCCGAGCCCGAGGCCGGGCCCACGCCCGAGGCCGAGGCCGGGACCGAGCCCGAGGCCGGGGCTGGGTCGAAGTCCTGGGGCGGAGTGGGGGTCGGAGACGGGTCGTAGCCCGAGGCCGAGCCCGGGGCCGGGGCCGGGGCCGGGCTCGGCCT